>NZ_CP100128.1:3913289-4214312 GCF_024207115.1 Chromobacterium sp. IIBBL 290-4 | reverse complement strand
CGGACGGACAGGTCGGCGTCGCCGCCAGCGGCGCGCTCCGCGTGGACGCGGAGCTGCGGCGCTTGTTCGATTACTACTTGGCCGCCTTGGGCGAGCATTCCTTGCCCGCCATCCGCGCGGAACTGCAGCGTTATCTGCAGGGAAAGCTGAAAGCGGCGGCCTTGTCTCAGGCGATGAATCTGTTCGACCGCTATGTCGCATATCGTCAATCGCTGGCCGGCATGACCGTGGCTGCGCAAACGGACTTGGCGCAGCGGCTTGGCCGGGCGCAGGCGGTTCGGCGCCAATATTTCAATGAGGCCGAATTGGCGGGGCTGTTTGGCGATGAAGACCGCTACGACGACTTCACCGCCAAACGGCTGGCGATCTTGGCCAATCCGTCTTTATCCGCCGCGGAAAAGCAAAGACAAGTGGCAGAGCTGGAGCGGCAGTTGCCTCCCGCGCTGCGCGCAGCGCGGGAAGAGCCGATCAAACCGTTGACGCTGGCCCAGGCGGAATCCGCTTTGCAGAAGAATGGCGGCGACGAGCAGGCGCTGTATTCCTTGCGCGCGGGCATGGTGGGCCAGGCCGCGGCCGATCGCCTGTCGGAGCTGGACAAAGAGCAAGCGTCTTGGCAGGCGAGGGTGGCGGACTTCAAACGCGATCGAGCGGCGATAGCATCCAATAGTCAATTGACGGCGCAGCAGCAACAGCAGGCGGTAGCCCAGCTTCAGGCGCAACGCTTCAACGCGCAAGAGGCTTTGCGCTTGCCGGCATTTGCCGCCAGCCCTTGATCTGGCTTGGCGTCGCCATCATGGGCTTGGAGCGGTGGCGATGGGGGAGGGTAGCTGCGAAAAGCCCTCTCCATTGACGGGAGAGGGCTGAATTTAATAAGGCAGGGCTCAGGCGAAAAACAGGCGTTGCAAAGCTTCGCCGGGCTCCGGCTCGCGCATGAAGGCTTCGCCCACCAGGAAGGTATGCACGCCGCTGCTGCGCATCAGGCGAACGTCTTCTTCGGTGGCGATGCCGCTCTCGGTCACGGCGATGCGGCCGTTGTTGATCTGCGGCAGCAGCTTCAGCGTGGTGGTCAGGCTTACCTCGAAGCTGCGCAGATTGCGGTTGTTGACGCCGATCAGCTCGGTTCGCAGCTGCAGGGCGGCGTCCAGTTCGGCTTCATTATGCACTTCCACCAGCACGGCCATGCCCAGTTCCTGGGCCAGCGCTTCCAGCGCCTTCATCTTGGGAAGCTCCAGGGCCGCGGCGATCAGCAGGATGCAGTCCGCACCCATCGCGCGCGCTTCGTACACCTGGTATTCGTCAACCATGAAGTCCTTGCGCAGCACCGGCAGATGGCAGGCGGCGCGCGCGGCCTCCAGAAAGCTCGGCTCCCCTTGGAAATACTGGCGGTCGGTCAGCACCGACAAGCAGGCCGCGCCGTGGGCGGCATAGCTCTGGGCGATGGCGGCGGGCTGGAAATCGGGGCGGATCACGCCCTTGCTCGGGCTGGCCTTCTTGATCTCGGAGATGACGGCGGCTTTGCCCAGGGCGTGCTTGGCGCGGATGGCGGCGATAAAGTCGCGGCGATCCGCTCTGGCTTCCGCGTCGGCGCGCACGGCGGCTAGCGGACGGACGGCCAGGGCCGCGGCGATTTCCTGGTGTTTTGTGGCGATGATGGTGTCAAGAATGTCGGACATGCTGGCTTCTGTTGTGTTCATCAACGAATGGCCCATCATGCAGAACATTGCCCTTCGTGGCAAGGAAAAGCGGCCGGCATGGCAGGGATAGGCTTGGGAAATCCTTGATTCAAATCATTCTCGATGACGCCTTCGCGCCGGGATACTGGCGGCGTTTCTCTACCGGAGCGCGTCATGCCTAAACCTGTTTTTTCTGTGTTCGCCGCCCCGCATCGCATTGCATTCCTGCCGGGTGTTTTGCTGTCGATCCTGCTATTGGCAGGCTGGAGCGGCGAGATGCTGGCCAGGCTGTCAGGCGGCGGCTTGCCATTGGCGATGCCGGCTTTTCAAGCGCATGGCTTCCTGATGCTGTTCGGCTTCTTTCCCTTGTTCATGACCGGCTTCTTGCTCACCGCCGGTCCGCGCTGGCTTAACGCGCCGCCGCCCGGCGTGCTGCTGTATCTGTCCATCCCAGTGCTGATTCTGAGCGGCATCGCGCTATTCGCTGCCGGCGCGGCCTGCGGCGGCAGGTGGCTGCTCTCGGGCTGGCTGGTCTATAGCTTTGGCTTCGCCGGTTTAGCCGTCGCGTTTGCGCGGCTGATCTGGCAGAGCCGGGCGATGGAGCGCCGCCATGCGCTGACGGTGCTGGCCGCGCTGCTTGCCGGAGTCGCCGCCTTGGCTTGCGCGGGCTTCTGGCTGCTGACGGGAGACGCGCGCGGCTGGCTGTGGATGCGCGATCTGGCTTTGTGGGGCTTTTTGCTGCCGGTTTTCCTGACGGTTTGCCATCGCATGCTGCCTTTCTTCACCGCCAACGCCGTCGCGCCCTATCAAGCCTGGCGCCCTTGGTGGCTGCTGGCGGCGATGGTCGGCGGCTCTTGGGCGCATGGCGCGCTGAGCATGGCCGATGCGCCGTCATGGCCGCTCGACGCTCTCATGGCGGTTCTGTTCGCCTATATCAGCTGGCGATGGGGGCTGTGCGCCTCGCTTCAGGTCAGGCTGTTGGCCATGCTGCATTTGTCCTTCGCCTGGCTCGCGGCGGGATTCGCGCTATTCGCCTGGCAAGGGGTGTTTGGCGGGCTGGCCTGGGCGCCCTTGCATGCCGTTACGGTCGGTTTCTTCCTCACCATGGTGATCGCCTTTGTGTCTCGCGTCAGCCTGGGGCACTCCGGGCGCCCTCTGCAGGCCGCGCCCTGGCTGTGGCGGCTGTATCTGGCGGCGCATGCGCTAGCCCTGGCGCGCGTGCTGGCGGATTGCCTGCCGGCGCATTGGCGCGGCGGCCTGTACGCGGCGGCGTCAATCGGCTGGTTGTTGGCCGCGACGCTGTGGGGCGGCCGCTTCCTGCCGGTTTATTTGCTGCCGCGTTCGGATGGCAAGCCAGGCTGAGAATTTTCTTGAGACAGGTGACGATGATGCAAGCTGCCGAAACTTTGATCCAGCAACACCGCGACTGCGACGCGCGCTTCGCCGATGCCGAGCAGGCCGCCCGCAAACAAGATTGGCCGGCTGCCGCAGGCGCATTCGCGGCCTTGCGGCAGGAGATGGAAGGCCATTTTGAACTGGAGGAGCGGCGTTTGTTTCCCGCTTTCGAAGAAGCTAGCGGCATCCGCAGCGGTCCGACGGCGGTGATGCGCGCCGAACATGAGCAGATGAAGGCCTTGCTCGCCGATATGGCGCAAGCGCTGGCGGCGCGCGACGGCGCCGGCTTCCTCGGCGTGGCCGACACGCTGCTGATCTTGGCGCAACAGCACAATATGAAGGAAGAAAACATCCTCTATCCCATGTGCGAACAGATGATAGCCGGCCTGCAAAGCTGGCCGGAGTGGAGGGTCTGCCATGCCCATTGACCTGCGCCATCTGCCGCCGCCCGAGCCCATGGAGCGCATTCTGACGCGGGCGGCGGAGTTGGGGCTTGGCGAGTCGGAGAGCTTCTTGCTGCCGCATTATCCTGCGCCGCTGTTGCCTTTGCTGGAAGAGTACGGAGGCTTGGGTTTCCGCTGCGAACTGAGCGGTGACGGCGGCGTATTGCTGACGCTGGAACGAAGCTGATGCAAGCCTGGCCCTCCTATGATCGCGCGCCGCCGCTTGGCCTGCCTTTGCCGTTTTTGCTCGCCGCGCCTTGCTGGCTGCTGCTTACTGGCCTTTGTCTGCGGGCTGCGGGAGAAGGCGCCTTGGATCGTTTCGATCCCGCGGCGCTGGCGGCGACGCATGCTTTGGCGCTAGGGGTATTGGGCAATGCCATGTGCGGCGCCTTGCTGCAAATTCTCGCCGTAGTGGCAGGCATGCATTATCCGCGCGCCGCAATATGGAGAACGCTTGGTTTTTGGGGGCTGCAGATAGGCGCTGCCGCGCTGGCCGGTTCGTTCCTGGCCGGATTTCCCCCTTTCGGCCTCATTCTTGCCGGCGGACTGCTCGGTAGCATGCTGCTGGCTTTCGCGGCTTGCGGCCTCTACGGCATCGCTCGCAGCGTCGCCCGCGACGCTAGCACTCAAGGCGCGGCCCTGGCCTTGTCGGCATTGCTGCTGGCCGTGCTGTTGGCGCTGCTGTTACTGGGCGTGTTGGCGAGAGGCTGGGCTCTGCCGTGGAAAATTCTGCTGGACGCGCATGCGATATTTGCCGCCGGCGGCTGGCTTTTGGGCTTGATCATGGCGGTGGCGGCAACGGTAGTGCCGATGTTTCAGATCACGCCGGCCTATCCGGCAGGCTGGTTGCGCCTGGGCGGCAAGGCTTGGCTGGCCGCGCTTGCGATTGCCGTCGCCTGCTTGGCGAATGATCTGCCTGTGTGGGGCTTGATCGGGCCGATTGCCATCGCACTCGTCTTTGCTGGCTTGACTTTGAGTTTGCTGAGAAAAAGCCGTCGCCCTCAAGACGCTGGGCGGCGATTCTGGCTGGGCGCCATGATTTGCCTGGCCGGCGCTTTGTTGTTGGCCATGGCTGGCGCATGCGGTTTGGACAGGCCGGGCCTGGCGGCGGCGTGCGGCTGGCTGATGCTGTTTGGCCTTGGTTGCGGCGCAGTGCTGGGCATGTGGTGCAAGATACTGCCATTTCTGTTTTGGCTGGATCTGCAAAAGCGGGCGCCCTCCGGCTGCCGCGCGCCATCCACTCTGCAGCTGTTGCCGGATAGCGCGCCGCGCCGGCTGTTTTGGGCTTATGCCGCGACGGTGTCGATGGGTATGCCCGCTATTTTAGGTTTGGCGCCTTTGTGGATGGCGGCTGCAGCCTTGTCTGTCCTGAGTTTGCTGTGGCTGGCTTGCGCACTCGGCTCAGTGCTGCGCTATCGAACCTGTCTGCGCGAGTTGAACGCGCGGGCTGCTGGTCAGCCTGCATCCAGGCCATAACGGGATAGGGCCGCTGGGTCGGATAGGCGGATTTCCCGTCCATTCACCTCCGCCAAGCCGGCTTTGGCCAGTTGCTGCAAGACGCGGGAGAAGGTTTCCGGCGTCAGGTTCAGGCGGGAGGCGATCAGGTTTTTATTGGCCTCCAGCGTCAGGGTGGCGGGCTGGTCCGCGCCGGCGTCCAATTGTTGCAGCAGATAGCCGATCACTCTTTGCAGCGCGCTTTCCAAAGAGTAGCGCTCCACATCGCGCACCATGCCGTGCAGCCGCATCGACATGCCGGCCAGCATATTGCGGGCGAAGTTCGGATCCGCGGCCAGGATCTGGAAAATGCCGGCGGCGCCGATATGCAGCAATAAGCTATCTTCCAGCGTTTGCGCTTCCACCGGCATGGGTTTGCCGAGAAACATCACCGCTTCGGCGAAGCTCTGCCCCGGATGGATGATTTCCATCACTTTTTCCACGCCCTGCGGCGACATCAGCGTCAGCTTCACCTTGCCGTACACCACCGCATACATGCCGTCGCAGGCATCGCCGCGCCGGAACAGCGTTTCGCCCTTGTCCACGCGCAAGGTTTTGCCATGGCCGGCCAGCTCGCTCAGCTGTTCTGGCGAGAGCTGGTGAAATAGCGGCAGGTGAGCCAGTTGTTGTCGAATATCGATGCTGGACATGGGATTTCCGCGTGAGTGGAAAACCGCCATTTTACTCGCCGCCATGCAAAAAAGCCGCCCCGATGGGCGGCGTTGGACGGCGGGAAGAACGACTGGCGCGATGCTGCTCAACGGGAAACGAAGCCGCCGTTGATGAACAGCGTCTGCGCGGTGGTCCAGCGGTTTTCCGGCGAGACCAGATGCTTCACCAGCGGCACCAGATCGGAGACTTGGCCCAGCTCGCCGCTGATGCTGGCGGACTTCAGGTAGGCCACGGTTTCCGGCGTTTCCACAGAATAGAAGAACTCAGTGTCCATCGGGCCGGGCGCGACGACATTGACCGTCACGCCGCGATGGCCGATTTCCTTGGCCAGCGCGCGGGTAAAGTCTTCCAGCGGGGCCTTGCTGCCGGCGTATGCGCCGTAATAACCGGTGGTGGCGGCCAGCAGCGAGGTGCCGATGCTGAGAATGCGGCCGTTGTCGCGCACGCGGCGGCCCGCTTCTTGCAGGCAGAAGAACGCCGCCTTGGTGTTGAGCGCGATGATGGCGTCGAATTCTTCCTCGCTGATTTCTGTCACCGGCTTCTTCACCATCATGCCGGCGGTGTTGATCAGGATGTCCAGATGGCCGAAGCGATCTTCCACAGCGTCGAACAGGCGGCGCACTTCCGCGACTTTGGTGATGTCGGCCTGGACGGCGAAGGCTTGGCCGCCCGCCGCATTGATCTGGGCGGCAGCGTCTTCCGCTCCGGCGCGGGAGCTGGCGCTGTTGTAGTGGATGGCGACGGCGGCGCCTTCGGCGGCCAGCGCTTCGGCGAAGGCGCGGCCCATATTGCGCGAAGCGCCGACGATAAGCGCGACTTGACCGGCGAATTGGGATTGGCTCATTTCACATCTCCGTTTGATTGACCGCGAAGCGCGGCGGGCTTGGATGCTTCGCAGTGTATTGCCGGATAAGATCGGGATAAACAGCGCCAAACCGATTACACTATCCATAAAACCAGACTAATAGAGCGTGCAATGGACCGGATACAAGCGATGCAGGTTTTCGTCACCGTGGTGGACGCCAATGGATTCACCAAGGCGGCGCAGCAACTGCAGCTTCCGCGAGCGACGGTATCCAGCGCGGTGCAGCAGCTTGAGGCGCAATTGGGCGCGCGTTTGCTGCACCGGACCACGCGGCGCATTCAGCTGACGCTGGACGGCAGCGGCTTCTATGAACGCTGTCGCCAGCTGCTGGCGGACTTTGACGAGATAGAGGCGCTGTTCAGCCAGCAAGGCGCCAGTCCCAAAGGCCGGCTGCGGATCGATGTGCCGGGACCGATAGGCCGGCAGATTCTGGCGCCTGCCTTGCCTGAGTTCTTCCAGCTTTACCCCGACATCCAGCTGGAGCTGGGCGTGACGGACCGGCCGGTGGACTTGATTCAAGAAGGGGTGGATTGCGTGATCCGCGCCGGTTTTCTGAGTGAATCGCGGCTGGTGGCGCGGCGCATCGGCCTGATGCCGCAAGGCAATTACGCCAGCCCGGATTATCTGGCCCGCCATGGCGAGCCGCATTCGCCCAAGGAGTTGGGGAATCATCTGGCGGTGAATTATGCCTCGCCGGCCAGTGGCAAGGTGTTTGGCTGGGAGTATCAGGAGGAGGGTGCTTGGAAGGAGGCGCCGATGCGCGCGGCCGTCAATGTCAACCATGTGGAAACTTACGCCGCTTGCGCCCTGGCTGGCCTGGGCCTGATTCAGTTGCCGCGCTATGACGCCGCGCCGCACGTGGAGGCCGGCCGCCTGATTGAGGTGCTGCGCGACTGGCCGCCGCAGGCTTTGCCGGTGTCGGTGTTGTATCCGCATCGGCGGCATTTGTCGCGCCGGGTGCAGGTATTTGTCGAGTGGGCGGCGGAGCTGTTGAAAAAACGGCTGAGTTTGGTTTGACCCATCGCCATGTTATTAATAATTGCTTTCATTTTGTGCGGCGATAAAACAGGTCCTGTTGACACAATCCCCTCAGTCGATCGGCGACGAGGGCAAAGTTCAGAAACGCCAAATACATCGCATCCAGCTTCTCGAATCTTGAGAAAATGCGCCTGAAGCCCTTCAAGCGCCGAAACAGTCTTTCGACTTCGTTTCGACGTTTGTACATCTCACGATCGTATTCCCACGGGTCGACTCTGGTGCGAAGGGGCGGAACAACGGGGATGAAACCCAGATCCAGCGCCAATTGCCGGGTTTCATTGCCTTCATATGCCCGATCCATCAGCAGATGAAGGGGCTGCTGGGTGTCGCCAAACTGACGAAGCAGTTTTCTGCCTTCCGGCGCGTCATGCGCCTGACCTGGCGAGAGGCAAAACGCTATGGCTGTTCTGGCATCGGCGGCGAGCAGATGAATTTTTGTATTCTATCCGCCTCTGGACTTTCCGATGGCTTGCGGGCCGTTTTTTTAAAGCGCCGGTCCCATCAGGATGGACCTTGATGCAGGTGCTATCCAGCGACATGGCCTCGATTTTGATATGAACCAATTGTTCACGCTGCAATACAGCGAACATCCTGTCCAAAACATCGGCTTTGCTCCAACGACTCATGCGCGTGTAGATGGTGTGTCATTTGCCAAAGCGCTTGGGAAGACCACGCCATTTGCAGCCATGTTCGGCCACATACAAGATGGCGTTGATGACTTGCAGGTTGGTCATGCTGACATTGCCGCGTTGCTTTGGCAGGCAATGTTCGATGCGGGAGAATTGCTCAGGTGTAAGTTCCATGCCGGCAAAGTCATCATTGGCTGGATCGGCGAAGAGCTGGCCGATTTGTACTGCCGGCAGGGCAAACGGTTGTCTTTTGAGTTTTTCAGCCGCCATGGCCAGCCGGCGCACACCGCAAGGCGCACGCTGAGGGGCGTGTGTTTTTCATGGCGTTGGTTTGCCTGGCGGTAGGCGCCTTGCTGGCGGCGGCTAGGCAGTGGGAGGACGACAATGTTCAGGAAATCTCTTTACGCGGCGGCTTTGCGGCATGCCGGCCAGCAGATGATCGATGCGACGCATCAGCTGGATCTGCGGCGCGATGATTTTGATGTGGTGGAAGAGCTGGGGCTGGAGGCCAGGGACGCGGGCTTGAGCAGTGAGACGATGTCTTCACCCCCGGCCACGCCGTATCTGAAAGTGCAGCCGCTGCGCACCTTGACTCGCCATTTGTCGCCGCGCGGTTCTATCGTTGCCATGCTTGGGATAAGCGCTTGTCCTGCCGTACCTGTTCTTTTGTGCAGGCCAGTCAATGCTATTGTCAGACAAGACTTGTTGAAAGCTCCATAAAATCATAGAATCCTTATCTTCTACTAGTTCAATGACATACCCTCGGCTTGAGGGTATTCTTTTTTGGATTTCCGATGGATCTGAACGCACTGTTGGCCAGCTTCGCCTCTGCCTTTGGCCAAGATAGACGGGTGTTGACGCTGCAGCTGGGCACCGGGCAGATCGCCGCTGAGCAATTGTTGCCGCTGAGCTTGCAAGCGGAGGAGGGGATTTCCCAACCTTACCGCTATACCCTGACCTGCCTTTCCCCCGACACCCATATCGAACTGAAGTCGCTGCTTGGCCAGCCGGCGCGGATCGGCATTGAAGATGCCTCCGGCGGCGAATCCATCCGCTGCGGCGTGGTGAGCGAGGCCAGGCTGGCGGATGCCGATGGCGGCTTCGCCAGGTATGAGCTGACCATTGAGCCGCCGTTCGCGCTGCTGCGCCACCGCCGCACTTCGCGGGTGTTCCAGGACCTGACGGTGCCTGACATCGTCCAGCAGATCCTGACCGAACATCAGCAGGCCAACCCGGCCTTTGCCCGCGTGCAGACGCTGGCCATCCAGGTGCAGCCGGCCCAGCCGCGCAGCTACACCCTGCAATACCGCGAGAGCGATTACGACTTCATCGTCCGGCTGCTGCATGAAGAGGGCTATGCCTGGCGCTTCGTGCATCAAGACGAGGATGGCCCGCAAGTGCAGCTGACCGTGTTTGATGACGCCCACAGCCTGCCGGCCGCCTCGCTGGCGCGCGTGCGCTTTCACCGCAGCGACGCCACCGAAGAAGAAGATGGCCTCACCGGCTGGCAGGCGACGCGGCAGATCGTGCCGAGCAGCGTGGCGCTGGCCAGCTATGACTACAAGCCGGTCTACACCCAGCAGATTCAGGATGGCAGCCACATCGAGCAGGGCCAAACCGGCCAAGCGCTGCAGAGCAGCCTGACCCAATACGACGCGCCAGGCCTGTATTACGCCGGCGACGAAGAGCAGTTGGGCCGCTACGCCGAGCTGCGCCAGCAAGCCAATGACCTGCAGGCCAAGCAGTTCAGCGGTAGCGGCAGCGTACGCGGCCTGCAGCCGGGCGAGTGGTTTCAGCTGGATGATCATCCGGCGCATGAAAGCGACAGTCCGCAAAACCGCGAATTCGTGGTCACTGGGCAAACCTTTCTGGCGCGCAACAACCTGCCGCAGGACCTGGCGCAGCATGTCGGCGCGCAAGCCGACGCCGCGCCGTTCACCACCGCCATCCAGACCCAGCGCCGCGGCATTCCGCTGACGCCGGCCTTTGCCGGCACCGAGCACGCCAAGCCGAAGTCGCAGGGCATGCAGACCGCCACCGTGGTGGGCCCGGGCGGCGAGGAGATTCATACCGACGAGCAAGGCCGCATCAAGGTGCAGTTCCACTGGCAACGGCCGGAGGAGCATCCCACCATCGGTGCGGGCCTGGACGACAAGTCCTCGTGTTGGGTGCGGGTGGCCATGCCGGCCGCCGGCGCCAGCTTCGGCCACCAGTTCATCCCGCGCATCGGCCAGGAAGTGCTGGTCGATTTCATCGAAGGCGACATCGACCGCCCGGTAGTGCGCGGCGTGGTCTACAACGGCAGCCATGCTACACCGGGCTTCAGCGGCACCGGCAGCCTGCCGGCCAATAAGGCGCTGTCCGGTATCCAATCCAAAGAGCACCAGGGCGGCAGCTACAACGAACTGCTGTTCGACGATACGCCCGGCGAAGTGCGCGCCAAGCTGTCGAGCGAATCCGGCAAGACCCAGCTCAATCAGGGCTTCCTGACCCACCCGCGCAGTAACGGCAAAGCCCAGCCGCGCGGCGATGGTTTCGAATTGCGGACAGACCAGCACGGCGCCATCCGCGCCGCGCACGGCCTGCTGCTGTCCACCGAGGCGCAGAACGGCGCCGGTGGCAAACAGCTGGCGCGCGAGCATGCGCAAAGCCAGCTGCAATCAGCCCTCGCGCTGAGCCAGGCCTTGGCGGAAACCGCCACTGAGCAGCTGGCCGACACCATGGAGACCGGACCCGACGGCATTGGCGACGACAACGCCAAGAGCGGCAAGAAGGATGCGGGCCATCTCCAGCACCAGTTGGATGCGCTGACGGCTTGGGAGGCCGGCAGCAATACCGACAAGGATGGCAAGACGGCGAAAGAGCAAGCCGGCCAACAGCCGCAACTGGTGCTGTCCGGCCCGGCCGGCATCGCCAGCCTGACCGAGCAAAGCCAAACGTTGGCGGCAGGGGCCAACTTGAACCTCGTTGCCCAGCGCGATGCCAACCACACCACCGGCCGGCGCTGGCTGCACAACGTCGGCAAGCACATCAGCCTGTTCGTGGGGGGCGTGCAAGACAAAGTGGCGCTAAAACTGATCGCTGCCAAGGGCAAGGTTCAAGTCCAGGCGCAAAGCGATGCGATGGAGATCACTGCCGACAAGGATGTAACCATTACCTCCTGCAAGGAGCGGATCGTGGTTAACGCTAAGCAGGAAATTCTGCTGACGGCTGGCGGCGCTTATTTCCGCATTGCTGGCGGCAATATCGAGGTGCATGCACCTGGCAAGGTAAGCGTCAAGGGTGCCAGTCATGATTTGAATGGACCCGCTAGTCTAGATGCTATGCTTCCACCGCTTCCTAAAATCGGGATAAGCGATCAGCAGCTGCATCTTATTCATCACGGCACTGATATTCCGATGCCTCATACACCTTATCGGATTACTTTTGCAAGTGGTAAGGTTCACGAAGGGGTTACTGATGAAAGCGGCCTTACGGAAAGATTTCAAAGTGCTAAGCATGAAAGTTTCGATGTGGAAATATTCGATCACGGCAAAGATATTAGCTAGGAATTAAAATGGATCAGAAGAAGCCAATTGCAAAGAGTAAGTCGGCTGGTAAAACTGATGGTATTGAAAGCTCGTTATTGCGGTGTGAAGTAAGTGCCAATTCTGGAGAATGGATCAAACCAAGCAGCTGCGAGAAATTTCATATTACAGCAGATGCAAAAATGCCAGAAATTAGTTTTGAATTTAAGACTAGCGCATCTCCACCTTATGATCTTGAGTGGAGTATTCGTTGGATTGTTCAGTCTTGCAAGCAAGCAAAAAACAAGCCACGATTTAAACCAAAGCATAGTAAAACTTATATCTTGCAAGGTGGAGGAAAATTAAATGACAAGAAGTGGGCGGTAAATCTTGACGGTCAGATTGTTGGTGGCGAATTAACTGTTAATATAAAGGCGGGCGAGGATAAATTCAGAAGAACTGTCTTTATTCTTGGGACGGAGCCGGGGAAAGAGTTGGTTTCGACCTACCTAGATAGCGCTCCTGATGCAGACCTAGCTGATCTTGTGAAGAAAATATTCAAGCAAGAAACTAATTTCACGCACTTCTACACTGATGAAATGCCATTGGTTTCTTTTGACAATGGTTATGGATTGGGCCAAGCAACTATTCCCGTTCCCACATATGAGCAAGTTTGGAACTGGAAAAAGCATGCGGATAATATTCTTTCCATTGTAAAATCAAAAAGAAAAAGTGCAAAAAAATATCTATCACAAGATGGTAGGTTGTATAGCCAAGACCAATTGGATCTGGAGACTTTGGCCTTCTATAATGGTGCTAACTATCATTATCATGAATGGGATTTAAAACTTAAAGCTTGGGTAGTAAACAAAAATATTCTTTGCGATCCAAAGGAATCTAATAAAGGGTGGAATGTAACCAAAGAAGAAAATAAAGACAAATCCCTTGATGATTTAAGAAAGAATAAAAAAAGTAAACCTATTTATACAGGGCGATGCTATGCTGAACACATCAAGAATGCACAATAAATTTAATGGTTTTTTGATATCAGTTTTCCTGGTCACGGCTTCAGTAAATTCGCATTCTGAAAATGCGCGTGCCAATGTTGTAAAGTTGGATGAAAATTATTCCATTGCGTTTGAGTATAGAAATAATATAGGAGAGAATGTTTTTCTGGCAAGAGATGGTAGAAATGTAGGGAGCCTGTTTTTTCGTATTCCCAAGGGGAGGGACCCTGCAAGGCTTGGCATGGACTCATATAACAGAGCGATTTTTTCTCATCCAATTAAGACATTGAGTGGGTATGCCATACCATATCTTTTTACTTTAAGAACCAACTCAGGTGATACTAAAGGTCAATGTGGGACAGGAATTGAGGCGTGGCTAAAGATAATTGTGGTAGATAAAGATTCCATTGCCGTTAAGAAAAATGAATTAGTGCAAAGTTGTCAATACGATATGTATTTGCAAGACAAAGGTGATGGTAGAATTGAAAATGCATTTCAAGAAAAGAATGGCGCTATTGTTGTTAAATGGTTGAGTCATCCAAAGAATAATGGTGATGATTATTCCGAGGCAATACCTCTTAATTAATAGGTCGCGAATTTAACATAGGGCATGTTTGAAAAAAATCAACTAGAAGACTGTAATGGCTGTGTCGGCTCAACGAACCAGTTATTGCATAATCAGTCATGAATAACATTGACAATCCAGCAGATAAGCTGAAGTTAGCATCTATTTCCATACCATTTTTTACTATTCTGTTCTTGATTTTACCTATGTGGTTGATGTTTTCAAGTTCAGAACCAATGGTGCTTATTTATAAGTACTCAGTCTTCTTTAGTATATTGATTGGTATTCTTTATTGCATTGCCGGATTGTTCATTAAGCCATCAGACCGGATATTTTCCAGTTCTATAATTAATGCCTTGGCTATCTGGCCATACGCAATTATTCCATTTGGATTTTTGAGCTTTGGATATCTTATCTTTGTTCAGCACAATAGGGTATTTTTAATATCTGCAACTGGTCTTATTTTGATTTCTGCAGCAGCATGGGTGCTGATTAAAATTACTGCATTCAAGAGATTGTTTGTGAAGGATAGCTTGATAGAGAAGAATTTGATAATAAGTGAAAGCCACATTTCCTTTAAAAGGGGATTCTCTGTTGATTTTGAGCCGCCCGTAATATCTACTGACAGTGCAATATCAAAATTCCTTGTGAAAAAAAATGGAAAAATATTGACCATTGCATCATTCATAGTGTCAGCCGGATACGCCATCTCTCAAATACTAAATAAAATTGGCACTACTGACATAACTATTCTACTTATTTCTTTATTGAGCTTTGGCTTGACACTTCATATATGGGGAAAGATGGCTTGCAGTACTTATTTTCATTTTTTTGTTATTAGATCTTTGGAAAAAAAGTACAAAAAGCCATTAATTGGCCGTTTGTAGTTGTCGTATCCCAGATGCTCACCTGAGCAAACGTCTCTGAAAACTTCCCTGGCTGCGAGGGTTTGGGTAAAATTCTGGAAACGCTCAAGACCCAGGCAGCATGATCGTCAAATTGCACAAGCAAGCACGCACCATGCCGGCCATTCGCAAAGAGATTCAGCAAACCTCCGGCACTCAGACCAAGCTGGCCGCTCGCTACAACGTCACCATTGACACCATTCGCAAATGGAAGAGCCGAGGATCGTTCCCGCACGGTCCATCGGCTGCAAACCACCCTGATGCCAGCCCTGCTTGCCAAATCAATACCCCTTGTCTGCAAGGCCAGGTGGTGGTTATTATAATTTACATCCTGCTATTGAAAATTTAATTGAGAGTATATGTCCAAACCTGTTGACTTTCCTATCAAGGAAGCTATGCCGGTTGCTTTTGCTTCAGGTGTTTTGGGGTCGATACTAAATGCAGTCGCTAGTTATAATTTATTTTATGAAAGTGCTCCCAGTGTCTATACTGTTTTAGTATCTAGCATTTTTATCACCCCTATTTTTGCAGTGGCAATGGTTGTGGCTTATTACAAGTCAAATTTTGCAGACACATTGCCTTGTTATGTATTTGGTTTTTTCCTGGCTTTATTTCCTTTTTTGGTTTTTTTCATAGGGATTGGTCTAATTTCCTCACTCATTAGCCCTCCCGTTCCGATTGGTGTTGCGGCTATTGCATTGGTCTTTTTGATGTTTTACATTTTTATATCTGTTAAAAGGTCATCCGCAAACATTCTATTGGCAGTAAAAAAGATAGACTTTATCAATAACGCTTATATTTTTGATGGGCTTTGTTGCACAAATCACCCTCCCAGCAGGCGGGGTAGAATGACGGCATGAGCAAGCCCGCCCCGCCCAAGTACAAGACCACCAACTGGAAGACCTACAATGCTGCGCTCAAGGCGCGTGGGTCGCTGATGATCTGGTTGGACCGTGACATGCGCTGGCATGGCTCTGCAGTCGGCAAACGTGGACGGACACCGACTTTCAGCGATGCCGCCATTCAGTTCTGCCTGACGATCAAATGCCTGTTCAATCTTGCGCTCCGACAGGCCGTGGGTATGGTGCAAAGCCTGCTCAAACTGGCGGGGCTGGACTGGCTGACGCCGGACTACAGCACCGTGTGCTGGCGGCAAAAGCATTTGCAGGTGGCCATTCCTTGCCGTCCAACCACGACCGGGCTGCACCTGTTGATCGACAGCACCGGCATCAAGATGCTGGGTGAAGGCGAATGGAAAACGAAGAAACACGGCGCGGAGTACCGCCGTCAGTGGCGCAAGGTGCATTTGGGCATTGATGCGCAGACGCTGGAAATCCGGGCGATTGAAGTGACCGACAACGCGGTGGGCGATGCGCCAATGTTGCCGGAGTTGCTGGACCAGATTTCCGCGGGGGAAAGGATTGCTGCAGTAAGTGGCGATGGTGCCTACGACACCAAAGGCTGCCATGAAGCGATTGCCAAGCGAAAAGCCGAGGCGGTGATTCCTACCCGAAAGAATGCCAAGCCGTGGAAGGAAAATCGGTTGGGCGCCCATGTCCGAAACGAGATACTGCGTGCTACCCGGCTCCTGGGTCGAGCGATCTGGAGGAAATGGAGCGGTTACCATCGCCGCAGCCTGGTGGAAACCAAGATGCGCTGTTTCAAGCTGCTGGGCGAGCGGGTAATGGCAAGGGACTTCGACCGTCAAGTCGCAGAGCTCCAAGTGCGAGCGGCGATCTTGAACCGCTTCACGCGGCTCGGGACGCCGATGACGGTGCGCATGCCATAAATCCGTCCGGGGAAAGGGGCTTTGCATGCCGAAGCCTATTTATGCAACAAAGCCGAACTGAATGGTAAAGCGAGTCAGCGCTGCCTTCCAATCCCGAATCGGCATGGTCCACTTCTGACTGATGTTCCTTAGCGCCAGATAGAACAGTTTCAGCAATGCCTCATCACTCGGGAACGAGCCCCGATTCTTGGTCAGCTTTCGCAGACTCATATTCACCGACTCGATGGCATTAGTGGTGTAGATCACTTTCCTGATCTCCGGCGGGTAGTCGAAGAATGGCGTCAACCGAGCCCAGTTGCGCCGCCAGGACTGACCAATTGGCAAATACTCGTCATCCCACTTGGCCTCAAACTCACCTAGCCGCTGCTCAGCTTCGTCGAGGGTGGCCGATTGGTAGATTCGCTTCAGGTCGGCGGCTACTTCAGCACGCCGCTTCCACGACACGTAGTTCAGGCTGTGTCGCACCATGTGCACGATGCACAACTGCACCGCTGCTTTCGGGAAGACCGCCTCGATCGCTTCCGGGAAACCCTTCAGACCATCGACGCAGGCGATAAAGATGTCCTGTACGCCCCGGTTACGCAGCTCGGTCACGACCTGAAGCCAAAACTTGGCTCCTTCCGTCTGAGCCAGCCACATCCCCAGAACCTCCTTCTCTCCAGCCAGGGTAATACCGATGGCGAGATAGACGGCTTTCACACGTACAGCTCCCTCACGTACTTTCACGTGGATGCAGTCGAGGTAGATGATCGGATAGAGCGAGTCCAGGGGGCGAGCCTGCCACGCCTTGACCTCTTCTGTGACGGAATCGGTGATGGAGGAGATCAGGCTGGGCGAGACCTCGGTGCCGTACATCTCTTCCAGATGGGCCTGGATTTCCCGAACAGTCATACCACGGGCGTAAAGCGAGATGACTTTGTCGTCGAAGCCGGTCCAGCGGGTCTGGTGCTTGGGAATGAGTTGCGGCTCGAAGGTACCCTGGCGGTCTCGTGGCACTTCGATAGGCAATTCGCCGAACTCGCCCTTGAGGGTCTTGCGGCTCTTGCCGTTCCGGGTGTTGCCGGCTGGATTGAGCACCGGCTCGTGTTTGCTATGGCCGAGGTGTGCGGCCATCTCAGCATCCAGTGCTTTCTCGACCAGCAGCTTGGTCAGTTGCTTGAGTAGGCCGTTCTCACCGATGAGGTCTTCGGGCTTCTGATAGTCGGCCAGCAAGCTGTCCAGTAGTGTGTCAGGTACGTCGTGTTTCTTTGAGCTCATTGTGTCTCCAGACTAGGTGGCAGTTTCCTGCCAAATGTCCGTTTACACAAAATTCAGTACACGCCCCCGCAGCAGTTCGAAGAAGCAGCCCTGAGTTTTCCAGACAAACCCTTGAATCTAACGAACGGATCATCCATTTCCGTAGCGCTACCCAGCTGTTGTGCCAACTCCGACGTTTCAGGCGGAAGGGCAAGCCAACCGTATTGCAGCAGACTGGTGCGCAATGTGGATGCTACCGAGTTTGAACGACCACAGCAGAGGAATGCAGACGGGAACGAACGCTGCGTCAATCAGCGCCAGCCCTCAAATCGAGCCCACCACGCAGTCGTTTTGGGTCTCGATTGCCTGAATGACTCCGCGCGATATTTCATCGTGCGTCAGCCAGCGTAAAGATCCGTCATGCTCCGGAACGGACCCCAGTACGACGGCGGTGTAGCGGCAGCCGGCTTGCACAACCTCAAGGCGGCGCTGTGCGACCCGGTCCTGCACGTTGCCCCCGCCGCTGCCGTGGATATCGACAATGCGGCAGTTAGAGTTGCGCACCATATCGAGCAAGCCTTGCCTCGTGTCTCGGCCGGATTGGTGCATCCAAAGAACGATCAGATCGGGTGGGAAACGATCGATTACCGGCTTCGTCGCAGCGAGGAAAGCCGGCGCGGTGGTCCAGTCCGCGGAGACGCCGTTCGCGCCGGAAAGCCCTAGTCTCTTTGCGGTGGCGTGACTATCCCGAGAAACCAAGATGAGCTGCGAGGCGTGGTCGGCCAGATACAGCGTCGCTTTTGCGAGCATTCCAGTGCCGCCGACGACAAGGGCCGTTTTGAATTTCATCATGAATCACTCTCGGATAAGGCTCTTGTCGGAAGGCTTTTTGGTGAGAGCGGCTCTGTTGCGCGCCGTCATGCGAGCTTGGTCCTCGGCAAGAATGGCATCCGCCAAGCCATACAAGGCCGTGACTACCTCGCTGTCTGATACGTAGCCATCGCCTTCCATAGAAGCCAGCCGGCCGGCCTCAAGGGTTGCGGCAAGGCGTAGTGCTTCTGCTCTGTCCATGCTTTTCCTCCTTGGCTGTTCGTTGGGCAATGTTGGATGCCCTGGTGAAGGGTCAAAGGTCGGCTCGCTTTGACGTTGTCTTGGCTCCAGGCGCCGGCCAGCGAGCCGGATAGATTTTACAGCAGAAAAATGCACTCGGCATTCTGATTGAACGGCGTTGCGTTGCAGCGGCTTGCGCAATGCTTCAGCTCATCCACGCCCGGCCCGCGCCGGGCTTTTTGTTTACCTGGCGCGTATAGCGCAAGGCGTGTGCCTTGCAGGATAGAAGGGACATGAAAGCCCGCAGGCTGGATGCGGTGGAGACCCTCTTGCCGCTACCCAGCACGCAGGCCGATATAAGGAGGCGAAAAGTGGAAACGAACCATGCTGTAAGAATCAGTGCTGAGGATGTCCGTCTGCTGTTTCGGCGACGGATTCAATCAGACGAGCTTGCGCCAGCAATTTCTCCCCAAGCTCCCGTGCAACCGCTGGCGTCATGCCGTATGTCCGATCAGCAATGGGCTGATCTAAGGGCTGCATTGGGTTGGCAATAAACGAGGGGCGGAAGAGGAGGTAAGGCTGGCCTTTCACTTGGTAAAGATCCCAACCGGCCAATGGAAAGACATCTATATCGGACATGTTTTCGCTCCGGAATGATGTTAAGCGGTATGCGCAGGATAGTCGCTTTGAGAGCAGGCTCGCGGCAAGCCTGGCCAAACCGCCGATACGTCTGAGCGGCAATAAGTGCTCAGCCATTCCCCACGCCCGGCCCCGCGCCGGGCTTTTTCATTGCCAGGAGGTGCTATGCGTTTCACCGAAGTCATCATCGGCTGGATCAGCGAGGAGCTGGCCGATTTGTACCGCCGGCAGGGCAAACGGCTGCATTTTGAGTTTTTCAGCCGCTATGGCCAGCCGGTGCATACCGCAAGGCGCGCGCTGTGAGGCGCGTTTTTTCCATGGTTCTGGTTTGCCTGGCGGCTGCTGGGCAATGGGAGAGCGACAATGTTCAGGAAGTCTCTTTATGCGGCGGCTTTGCGGCATGCGAGCCAGCAAATGATTGATGCGACGCATCAGCTGGATTTGCGGCGCGATGACTTTGATTTGGTGGAGGGGCTGGCGCAGGAGGCCAGGGACGTGGGCTTAAGCGGCGAGGCGATGTTTTCGCCGCCGGCCACGCCGTATCTGAAAGTGCAGCCGCATGTGGAGCTGGTGCCCCGGCTGGCCGAATTAGCTGCGCGGCGCGGGCTGAACCTGGCGCCCAATCATGCGGGTTCTTGGCTGCTGGTGGGCCGGCGCGGTCCGGTGCGGACGGCCATTGAAGTGAGAGAGCAAGCGTAAGCGTAAGCGTAGACAGTACCCATCACCATGATTGTGGCCCGCAAATGCGGGCCTTTTGTTTTGGAGGGTGTCCATGGAAAGCGCTGCAAAGAAGAAGGGGCGGATCAAGCTGGAGAAGTTCAGCCAGCGGGTGGATCTGCGTTTGTATGACCCGGAGCACAGCCTGTCGATGGGCTGCGCGCTGGTGGAGTGGGAGGCGATGCCAGGCAGTTATCCGCTGTCGGCTGGCCACCTGTTCACAGCCGCGCTGCTGGGCGCGCGCAGGGAGTACTCGGCTTTGCTGAAAAGCTTGGGGCTGCGCCACCGCTGGCATATCGCCAGCAGCTGCGGCGGCAGCATGTCGGTGCTGGAGCTGGATTTGAAGCTGGCAAAGGCAAAGGAGGAGAAGATGCCGCTGACGCTGAAGAGCCTGGGCATCCGTTCGGTTCATTTCGTAAAGGAGAGCGCGAATGTGGTTTCGTAATGCTGCGATCTTTAAGTTGGGCGAACCGCTGGATGCGGTGCGGCTGGAGGAGGCCTTAGGCAAGCGGCCGTTTCAGCCTTGCGGCGGGCTGGACTGGTTCAGTGAGGGATGGGCGCCGGCGGCGGCGCACTTGGAAGGCATGGTGTACCGCGCGCGGGAGCGCCAGCTGGTGCGGCTGCGGCGTGAGGACAAGATTCTGCCGCCGGCGGCGATCAAGAAGGCCCTGGCGGAGAAGGTGGCGGAGATTGAGGCCAGGGAGGGGCGCAGGGTTGGCCGCAAGGAGCGGCTGGCTTTGAAAGAGCAAGTCACGGATGACCTGCTGCCCAAAGCCTTGATGAGGGAAAGCAGCATTCCAGCCTTTATCGCTGGCGGCTGGCTGGTGGTGGATGCCAGTGCTTCCAGCAAGGCGGAAGGGCTGGTTTCCAAGCTGCGCGAGGCCTTGCCGCCGTTCCCCGCCACGCTGCCGCGCACCCGAATGGCGCCGCATGCCGCGATGACGGATTGGCTGGCCGCCGGCGAGGCACCGGGTGGCTTCGAGCTGGACGAGGACGCGCTGCTGAAAGACAGCAGTGAAAACGGCGCCGTGGTGCGCGTGAGCCGGATCGACCTGACCAGCGACGAGATCCGCCAGCACATCGCCACCGGCAAGCAGGTGGTCAAGCTGGGGCTGATCTGGAACGAGAAGATCCGTTTCCAGCTGACGGACACACTGCAGCTCAAGCGCATTCAGTTCCTGGATGTGCTTCAGGACGAGGCCAGCCAGGCCGGAGACGACCGTGAAAGCCTGTTCGAAGCCACCTTCCTGCTGATGACCGAGGAACTGGGCGAGCTGATCCATGCGCTGGTGGCGGCGTTAGGTGGTTTGGAACAGAGCCAGACCGTGCCATTCACTGCTGCTGCGGCCGCCGAACTGGTGGAAATGCCCGGAGCCTGAATCAATCATCACCGGGCGCCGGCGCGCCCATCGAGGAAAACATGAACCCTATCTACGCAATGCTATTCATCGTGCCGAATCAAGGCGGCGAGGGCGGCAAGCCAGAACGCCAGCGCGTGGATCCAGCGCCAAGCGCGGCCGGGCTGGATGATGCCGATCAGGGCCAGATGCCGAGCCCAGATGAAGCAGCAAGCCAGCTGGGCGCGCTCCGGCAGCAATTGGCGCAGCTGCAGCAAGAGGCCGCGGCCTATCGGGATGCGCTGGAGCGAACCGAGGCGCAAATGGAGAGTACGGACAAGGAAAACGACGCGCTGCGCGAGGCGCTGAACCTGATGCGCTTGCCGATGGATCTGCGCAACTATGCCATCGACCTGGCGAGTGGTGTGGCGTGACTAGCGGATATCTGGGCTTTGGACGGGAGGCAATATGATCCGGTTCGGTTCGGTTTGCAGCGGCATCGAGGCCGCGAGTGTGGCGTGGCATCCGTTGGGCTGGCGCGCGGCCTGGCTGGCGGAGATTGAGCCGTTCCCGTCCGCCGTGCTGGCGCACCACTACTCTGACACGCCAAACCTGGGCGACATGACAACCATCGCCCGCCGCGTGCTGGTGGGCGAGGTGGAGGCTCCGGAGCTTTTTGTGGGAGGTACGCCATGTCAGGCATTCAGCGTGGCCGGCTTGCGGGAGGGGCTGGCGGATGAGCGCGGCGCGCTGACAATCAAATACGTGGAGCTTGCTGATGCAATTGACTTTATTCGACGTCGGCGCAGGGAGCCGGAGGCGGTCATCGTCTGGGAAAACGTACCGGGCGTACTCTCGTCGCGCGACAACGCTTTCGGTTGCTTCCTGGGCGCGCTTGCCGGAGAAAGCTGCGAGCTGCAGCCATCAGGGAAGAAATGGACGAACGCTGGTTGTGTGTTTGGACCCGCGAGAGCAGTCGCATGGCGGATCCTTGATGCCCAATATTTCGGAGTGGCCCAACGCCGCCGCCGTGTGTTCGTTGTCGCAAGCGCTAGAAAGGGGTTCGATCCCGCAGCGGTACTTTTTGAGTTCGACGGCGTGCGCCGGGATACTGCGCCGAGCCGTGAAGCGGGCGAAGAAGTTGCCGGCGCTCTTACATCGAGCCTTGGCCGACGTTGCGGGGTGCCTGACGGAGGAGGCACCTCAGGACTCTTGCAGCCGGTAGTTGGCACAAGTACATGGCCTGTCAGCCATTGCCTGAATGCTGGAGCAATGGGGCGGATCGATTTTGAAACCGAAACCATGGTGGTGCATCAGGTAGCTGGCACGTTGCAGGCAGGCGGAAAAGCTGCTGGTTCGGCAACTCAGCAGGACGCGGAAAGTGGGTTGCTAATCCCGGTCGCAGTGGCGGGCACGCTTACCGGCGGCGCTCGCAAGCGAGGCGGCTACAGTTGCGACGATGCGCCTATCGTAGTCCACGGCACCCAAGACCCGGATGTAAGCATCAACCTCGCCCACACGCTTGGCCGAAATCAGGGGCAGGAAAACGCTGTATTGTCCGTCGCCTTGCGAGGCCGCGATGGTGGCGCTACCGCCGAGTTGGGCGATGACGTCGCCGGCTGCCTGCGCGCCAGCTCCGGAGGCGGCGATAAGCCGCATGTCTTGGCCCAAATGCGGGTTCGCCGGCTGACGCCGACGGAATGCGAGCGGTTGCAGGGTTTCCCTGATGGGTATACCGACGTCCCTTTTCGCGACAAGTCGGCGGCAGATGGCCCGCGCTACAAGGCTATTGGCAACAGCAAGGCGGTTCCGTGCGTGGCTTGGCTGGGGCGGCGAATTGAAGCCGCGCTGAGGTGCCATGGTTTTGGCAGGTAAGGATGTGAGCAGGGAGTGGGGCGGTTGCTACGCCGTAAATCGTGTTTTCAGGGCTGCCATATGGCGGCCCAGATTTTTTGGAGGAAGTATGGATGCGAAACTGATTGAAGTACTGGCTGAGTTGGCAAGAAAACTGGATGGCATGGGGGCGCAAGTCCCGGTCGATAAGGTCTTGTGGTCCCCAGCCATGTGCGCCAAATACCTCGGTGTGTCCGAGCGGCACTTCAGCGAAAGGCTTTCGCTTCAGCGAGGCTTTCCCGAGGCTTTCAACGTGGCGGCCGGCGAAAAGCGCATGGATCTGCGATGGAAGGCCAAGGACATCATGTCCTGGGTGGAGCGGAAGCGGGTCCGGCGTGCCGCCTAGTCCAGCAGGCTGGCCACGCCTTCCATATTCGGCGCGTAGTATGTGTTTTGCAGTATCCGCAAGTCCCGGTGGCCGCTCACCTTGGCCAACGTCATCACATCAAGCTTGCTTGCCATCCTGGTCAGCGCCTCCCGGCGCGAGTCGTGGAAGTGCAAGTCCTCAATCAGCGCTTTGTCCTTGGCGCGCCTGAAAAGCGCGTCAAGGTTTGCCGCTGTCAGATCGAAAACCGTATCCTTCCCCTCTGTGGCCTGCATAACCTGCTTCAGCAATCGGATTGCCTCTCGCGACTGCGGTACATCGCGGGAGTGCCCGTTCTTGCTGGTGGGGATATGGACCAGGCGCTTATCGAAGTCAACTTCATCTGGCCGGATCCGGCAAATCTCCCCCGCACGCATAGCAGTCTCAATGGCATATAGCCACGCCGCGGCAGCGCGGCTCATTTGGGTCAACGGAGCATCATCCTTCCGGTAGCCGCAGGCCAACAGGATTGCTTCTGTTTCTTTCTCCGTAGGCCGCCGGGACCGGGCCTTGACCGTGTCAGGTTTCTTCACGGTGCTGATCGGGTTCGTGGTCAGCCAGCGCCATTCCTTGATGGCGATATTGCAGGCGTGCATCAGGATGGCCCACTCTCGGCGGACGGTTAGCTGGCTGACCGACTTCAAGCGTTCATCGCGCCAGGCGGCGAAAGTCTCGGGGCCGATGTCCGGCAGGCGGGTTTCGCAAAGGGCAGGGTACTCGCGGATAAACAGATCGATGCGGAGTTGTTCCCAGCGCGCGCCCCTCTTTGTGACGCTGACTTCCTTGGCGTATCGCGTCAAAAGCTCGCCAAATGACCGATTCGGAATGCTACCGATACGGCCAGCATCAATATCGGCTTCCATTTGGGTTGCCCATGCAATTGCATCGGCCTTGCGCATGAATGTCTTTGAGCGGCTGGTATTTCCTTTGCGGACGCGGACGCGCCACTTGTCGCCTCTGCGATCTATTACGGCCATTTCTTGGTCCAATCCTTGGTCCAGATTTGGTCCAGATTTGGTCCAAACTATAGCGTATTACGGCGGTTTGCGCAGGGTTGCGCCGAGGATGCGATTCTTGGGAAAGCCTTTATTTGCGGGCTTTGGAGGGTATTTATGGGGTATAACGGGAAGGGGGTAAAACCAGGGATGGTGCGAAAGGAGAGACTCGAACTCTCACGCCTTGCGGCGCTGGAACCTAAATCCAGTGCGTCTACCAATTCCGCCACTCTCGCAACATCTTGAAAAGCGTGGGCGGTGCGCCCATCTACTCAATCAAGAGAAGGGCATTGTGCCATGGACTGCTAAATATTACAAGCACAATTCTATCGATGGAACTTATTTCCCTCGGCATGCTCTCATGCGTACAATCCCAATAATTGTTCTAAACGAACCCTCCCAAGGAGAGAAACAATATGCACCCGAACCTTGAATCGGCCTATCAATCGACCTCTATGGCCGACGTGCGCCATAAGGTTCTGCGCAACACTTATGGCTTGCTCGGCCTGTCGATGATTCCCACCGTAATGGGCGCCATCGTCGGCACCAATATGAATTTCAGCTTCATGAAAGCCAGCCCCATCATGGGCTTCGTGTTGATGATGGCGGTGTTTTACGGCCTGGTGTTCGCCATTGAGAAGAATCGCTACAGCTCAGTCGGCGTATTCCTGATGCTGGGCTTCACTTTCCTGATGGGCGTGCTGCTCGGGCCGCTGCTGCAGTTCGCATTGAAGTTTTCCAATGGCGGCCAATTGATCATGACTGCGGGCGCAGCCACCTCGGCGGTGTTTTTCGTCATGGCCGGCATCGCCAGCACCACCAAGCGCGACTTGTCTGGCCTGGGCAGCTTCCTGACCGTCGGCGCCGTTGTGCTGATGATCGCGGTCGTGGCCAATGTGTTCTTGAGAATGCCGGGCTTCCAGCTGATGCTGTCCGCCGCCTTTGCGCTGTTCAGCTCGCTGATGATTCTGTGGCAGGTCAAAGTTGTGGTGGATGGCGGCGAAAACAGCTACATCTCCGCCGCGCTGTCCATCTACATCAGCATCTACAACCTGTTTACCAGCCTGCTGCAGTTGCTGCTGGCCTTTGCTGGCAACCGCGACTGATTACTGAATTCGTCAGACAAAACCCGCCCTTTCAGGGCGGGTTTTTTATGGGGCGGCAAGGTACGGCCGCCCTGATTCGGCCAAGATCGTTCGTCTTGCGATGACAGACCTTGGCTGAAGCCCGGCTTACGGCCAGAGCTGGCAGTATTCGGTGCTGGCTTCGTAGTTGCTGCTGGTGGAGCCATCCGCATTGATCTTTTTGACCCAGCCATTCGGCTGGCGGCGGCTAGGCTTGACGCCGCAGTTGTTGTGCACCCAGTGGATGCCCACGCCGCTGCTATACAGCTGGCCGCACAGCTCCAGGCGGTCGCCTTGCTGAATGGTGTTGAGGGGGTAGGGAACGTCTTCGCCGGCAGTGTCGTAACCAGAGGCATACACATTGTCCATGGCCACGTCGTAGGTGCGGCCATCTTGATCGGCGCGCAGCGACACATGGGTATGGGACAACTCTACGCCGTTCAATTGCTGGCCATTGGCGAAAGAGGGGCCGCTGACCACGGTGCCTGTCAGGTAGCTGCCGGCGGCGGCGCGGCAGGCGGATTGGCCGTCGGCCAGGGCGACGCAGGAAAGGCTCAGCAGGCAAGCAGCCAAAGCGAGTTTCTTCATTATTTCATGACCTTTGCTTTTGTTGATGGTGTGTTTGAAGCGCGGGCCATTTTAGTCAAAACGCATCAAAACTATGTTTACATTTCATTAAAATTCGTGTCTTTATTTGTATTTGTTTAATATTTTGTTAAAAGTCTCTTGGCGTTAAGATTGTTTGCCCCTTGGCGCGCTTAAAAATCGCGTGGCGCGAGCGCTTGCCGGCATGCGATGCGCAGGAATGGGGCTGCAGGAATGCAAAAAAAACGCGCCAATCGGCGCGTTTTTCGTGGCAAAGATGCGGGAAGGTCAGCGGCGGCGCTTGGCTTCGTCCGTTCTGATGCGGATAGGCACCAGCTTGCCCTGAGGTTGATCCGGGGTGGCCAGCAATTTGGCGACGGCAACGACCGCGATGACAAGCGCGGCGAAAAGTAAGATTTGCATATGCGACTCCCCGTGACTGATGTGAGGCTCGACTAGGAATATTACGTAGGCCTCTAAGTCCATTCTGGGCTACAAGCCGGCCTGGACTCAAGGAGAATTTTGTGTGCTTGCGTTAAATTTTCAAGCCATGGGCGCGGATTTCTTCAAGGCGCGCATCGCTTGATCCAAACCCGCCACGGTTAAAGGATGCATGCGCTGGCCGAGCAACTGCCGGATCATGCCTATCGATTGCGTGTAGGACCAATGTTCTTCCGTCATCGGATTGAGCCAGACCGCGTGGCGGAAGTGCTCCAGCAGGCGCTTGAGCCAGGTTTCGCCGGATTCTTCATTCATATGCTCCACGCTGCCGCCGGGGAAGGTGATTTCATAAGGACTCATGCTGGCGTCGCCGACAAAGATCAACTTGTAATCGCGGCCGAAAGTATGAATCAGATCCCAGGTGTTGAAGCGCTGGCTGTGGCGGCGGTTGTTGTCTTTCCATACTGATTCATACACGCAGTTGTGGAAGTAGAAATACTCCAGATGCTTGAACTCCGCTTTCACCGCGGAGAACAGCTCTTCGCAGGAGCGGATGTGGTCATCCATCGAGCCGCCGACGTCGAATAGAACTAACACCTTGACGCTATTATGCAGTTCGCGCTGCATTTTCAAGTCCAGCAGGCCTGCCTTGCGCGCGGTGGCGGCGATAGTGGCGTCCAGATCCAGAATTTCTTCGGCGCCGTCGCGGGCGAACTCGCGCAAGCGCCGCAGCGCCACCTTGATATTGCGGGTGCCTAACTCGACCTGGTCGTCGAAATTGCGGAACTCGCGCTGATCCCACACTTTCACCGCCCGGCGATGGCGAGACTCATGCTGGCCGATGCGGATGCCTTCCGGATTGTAGCCGTAAGCGCCAAATGGGCTGGTGCCGCCCGTGCCTATCCATTTATTGCCGCCCTGGTGGCGTTCTTTCTGCTCTTCCAGGCGCTGGCGCAGGGTTTCCATCAGCTTGTCCCAGCCCATGCCTTGCAATTGGCGCTTTTCTTCCTCGCTCAGATATTTTTCGACCTGCTTGCGCAGCCATTCTTCCGGAATGGCGCGCTGCAAGTCCTCCAATGACGACTCCAGTCCTTTGAAGCGCTGGCCAAACACCTGATCGAAGCGATCGAAGTACTTTTCATCCTTCACCAGCGCGGCGCGCGAAAGGTAGTAGAAATCATCCAGATTGCCGAACGCGACATTTTGTTGCAGCGCCTCCAGCAAGGTGAGAAATTCTTTCAGAGTAACCGGCAGTCCGGCTTGGCGCAGCGCGTAGAAAAAGTCGATCAGCATGGCGGAAGGCGAGATGACAGCTAGGTTGAGGGGTGATAGTCTAGGCTAGAGCCCAGGCTCTAAACATTTGTTTGGCTACTATTACAAGGATAATACTATGGACGCCATCAAAATGCCCGTACGGGATCACAGCGATCTGCTGGAGGCCTTTTCCCGACTCAAAGCGGCGTCAGCTGCCAATGCCCACCCGCCGCAGAATGTCCGCAAGCAATGGCTGAATGCGCTGGAGCGCTTGATTCAAGACAATCGAGACGCCCTGATCGACGCCGTCAGCCGCGACTTCGGCCATCGCAGCGCGGTGGAAACGCGGCTGGCGGAGCTTTTCCCCACATTGGAGGCGATCCGCCACGCGCGCCGCAAATTGGCAGGCTGGATGAAGCCTAAACGCCGCGGCGTGTCGATCTGGTTTCAGCCGGGCCGCGCCAGCGTGCTGCCGCAGCCCTTGGGCGTGGCGGGCGTGGTGGTGCCATGGAACTATCCCTTGTTTCTGTCCTTCGGCCCAATCGTAGCCGCGCTGGCCGCCGGCAATCGGGTGATGGTGAAAATGTCGGAATACACGCCGGCGACCGGCGAGCTGCTGGCGTCGCTGGCCGAACGTTATTTTGGGCCGGAAGTGCTGGTCGTAACCAATGGCGGGGCCGATCTGGCCCAAGCCTTCACCCGGCTGCCCTTCGATCATTTGCTGTTCACCGGGTCCACGGACGTCGGCCGGCATGTCATGCGCGCGGCGGCGGACAATCTGACGCCGGTGACGCTGGAGCTGGGCGGCAAATCGCCGGCGCTGGTGACGCGCGGCGCGGATTTGCGGCGCGCGGCCGAGGCCATCGTCGCCGGCAAAATGCTCAATGCGGGGCAGACCTGCGTCGCGCCGGACTATATTCTGGTCAATGACAAGGATTGCGGCTTGCTGCTGGATGAAATCCGCGCCGCCGCGGCGCGGGCCTATCCCAGCCTGGCCAACAATCCGGACTACAGCGCCGTCATCAATGACAGGCACTATCAAAGGCTAAGCGGCTGGCTGGAGGCCGCGCGGCAAGCGGGAGCCCGGATAGAGGAGGTGAACCCCGCGCGCGAGGAGCTGGCCGCCGTCCGCAAAATGCCGCTGACGCTCGTGCAACGCTGCCCGGAAGACGCCGCGCTGCTGCGGGAGGAAATCTTCGGGCCCATCCTGCCGGTAGTGACATACGACAAATTCGACGAAGCTCTGGCCTATATCAATGCCCGGCCAAGACCGTTGGCTTTATATCTGTTTGACAACGACGACTTGCGGATAGAACGCGTCCTGAAGGAAACCGTCTCCGGCGGCGTTTGCGTCAACGACACCTTGCTGCATGTGGTTCAGGACGGGTTGCCGTTTGGCGGCGTCGGCCCCTCTGGCATGGGGCATTACCATGCTTATGAGGGTTTTTTGACCTTCTCCAAGCTCAAACCCGTTTTCCGGCAGAGCCGCCTGTCCGGCAGCTGGATGACGCGGCCGCCCTACGGCGCATTGGTGGAAGGCTTGCTCAAGCTGATGCTGCGCCGCTGATCATGCTGAGCCGCCGTCGATTTCTCACCTTCGCCACGCTGGGAGGCGTGGCGGTGGCCGCTTATTGGGCCACGCCCGCGGCCGAGCCTGGCGCATACCCATCGCTGCCAGCCGGCATAGGCTGGCTGAATCAGGCGGACGCGCAGCTGGTGGCCATACTGGCCCCGGTGATGTTGGGCGTGCCGAACCTGCCGGTGGCGACCGTGGTGGCCGGCGTGGACAAAGTGATTCGCAGCCTGCCGGAATCAAGCCGAAAGGAGATCAGGCAATTGTTCGATTTGCTGGAAAATCGCTGGGCCCGCCGTTGGCTGGCGGGAGTGCGCCGGCCTTGGCGCAAGGCCAGGGCCGAGTATTTAGCCCGCTTTCTGCAGCGCTGGCGCACCAGCCGCTTCCAGCTCAAGCGCAGCGTCTATCAAGGCTTGCACCAGCTGATCAACGCCGCCTGGTATGGCAATCCCGACAGCTGGGCGGGGCTGGGCTACAGCCTGCCGCAACATGTAGTGCGAGCGCTGCCGTGAGCGATGAGAAAATACCCGATCCCTTGCGCGCGGGGCTGGCGCAAGGCTGGAAAGTGTTTGACGGCGCCAAGCAGGTTCAGGACCTGGAATGGCGGGCCGACGTATTGATCATCGGCAGCGGCGCGGGCGGCGGCATTGCGGCTGAGCGCCTGGCGCTTGCCGGCTTGGACGTGCTGATTATCGAGGAGGGCGGATTCTACACCTCCAGCGATTTCCGCCTGCGCGAGGACAAGGCCTATCCCGAACTGTACCAGGAGTCCGCCGGGCGGCAGACGCTGGATAAGGGCATCTCCATTTTGCAGGGCAAGGCCGTGGGCGGCGGCACCGTAGTCAACTGGACCAGCTGTTTCCGCACGCCGCCCGACACCCTGCGCTGGTGGCAGGAGCGTTACGGACTGACGGGCCTGTCGCGGGAGGCGATGCGTCCTTGGTTTGAAAAAGCCGAGCAGCGGCTGGGCATCATGGATTGGGATGTCACGCCCAATGGCAATAACCTGGTGCTGGAGCGCGGCTGCCAGGCGCTGGGCTATCGGCACGCCCGGATACGCCGCAATGTGCGCGGCTGTTGGAATCTGGGCTATTGCGGCATGGGCTGCCCCACCAATGCCAAGCAATCCATGCTGGTCACTTGCATTCCCGAGGCGCTCAAGCGCGGCGCGCGCTTGCTGACGCGAGCGCGGCTGGAGCGGCTGCAGGCGGATCAGGGGACCGGGCGGATCGTCAAGGCCCACGGGGCCTTGCTGGAGGCGGATGGCTTGCGGGCCAACGGCAGGCGCTTCACCATCAGCGCCCGCCATATCGTGCTGGCCGCAGGCGCCATCGGCTCGCCGGCCCTCATGCTGCGCAGCGGCCTGCTCGATCCGGCCGGCTTGACCGGCAAGCGAACATTTCTGCACCCGGTGGCGCTCAGCGCCGCCATCATGCCGGAAAAAATCGAGCCATATAACGGCGCGCCGCAGACCGTCTATTCCGACCATTTCATGCACACGCAGTCGCTGGATGGGCCGCTGGGCTTCAAATTGGAAGTGCCGCCCATCCACCCCTTGCTCGCCAGCGTCACCTTTCCCGGCTTCGGCAGCGAACAGCTGCAGCTCTTGCAGCAATTCCCCCATTTGCACGCCACGCTGGCCTTGCTGCGCGATGGCTTTCATCCGGACAGCGAGGGCGGCGAAGTCAAGCTGCGGGACGATGGCGGCCCGGTGCTGGATTATCCGCTGGGCGACGTCATATGGGATGGTGTATACCGCAGCTGGATGGTGATGGCGGAAATGCAGTTCGCCGCCGGCGCCAGCCAGGTCATGCCCTTGCATGAGCGGGCCGAGCCGGCAACCAGCTGGAAACAGGCAAAGGCGATGATTGCGGATCTGCCCCTGCAGCCCTTGATGGCCAAACTGATGAGCGCCCACGTGATGGGCGGCATGGCGATGGGCGACGATCCCACGCGCGGCGTGGTGGACGACTACGGCCGCCATTGGCAATGGCGCAATCTGACGGTGCTGGACGGCTCGGTTTTTCCGACCAGCGTCGGGGCCAATCCCCAACTATCGATTTACGCCTTTGCCTGGCGCGCGGCGGAGAAATTGGCGGACATCCTGCGCCGCGAGGCTGGCTGATTTCAATCTTGCCCTTCCGGCTGGGCGGCTGGACGCTCCTGCGCGGCGAAGCGAGCGGGCGTGACGCCGAAGGCGCGGCGGAACAGCGCGATGAAATTGCTGGGCGAGGCGTAGCCTAGCTCATCGGAAATCGCCGCCACGGCGGCGCCCTCTGCCAGCCTGGCCATGGCGTGGCATAGCCGGGCCTGCTGCCGCCAATGAATGAATTTCATCCCGGTCTCGGCCAAAAACAAGCGTCTGGCATTGCGTTCGGACAGGCCCGCTTCGGCCGCCAAGCCAGCGAGGGCGACGCTTTCGCCCGGATGCTCCAAGATGCGTTTCGCCACTTTGCTCAAGCGCGCGTCCTGCGGCAAGGGGAGATGCAGGGGCTCGACGGGCGCGAGCCGGATTTCATCCAGCAGCACGGCAAGCAAGCGCTCCTCTGCGGGATTGGCGGTGTGATCCATAGGCCATGAGGATATCCGCCGTATCAGCTCGCGCATCAAATCGCTAATGCCCAAGACCCTGGGATCAACGGGCAGGGATGCGCAGGCCTGCGGCGGCGCTTTTGCGACCCAGCCCCGCAATGCGCCGCGTATCTCTATCCGGTGCGGCATGCCAGGCGGTATCCAGCCCGCGCGTCCGGGCGGCAGCAGCCAGTGGCCACCTGGGGTGCGCACATACACCAAACCATTCTCGACGCAAAACAACTGTCCGTGCGGATGGCTGTGCCAATCGTATTCGCGGCTGCCAAGGCGAAACGGGTTGCCTTCCTCGTCAGTGGCGCGCAGCACGCGCAAAGCGGGGGTTTTCGTCATGGGATTGGCCGATTTTCACTATTTTCTTTCCGAATCATATTATCAGGCATGGGAGCTTGGGATGCAAAATGCATGAACGAGGCCGAGGCGTCTCAATGATTTCGGGAGGATGAAATGAACAAGGCAGTTTTGAACGTGGCGATAGTCGGGGCCGGCCTGGGCGGCCTGGCCTTGGCGCAGGCATTGAGCAGGTCCGGCGTAGCTTGCCGCGTATTCGAGAGAGATGCCGCATTGGATAGCCGACCGCAAGGCTATCGAATCCGCATCGACACGGCAGGCCGGTCGGCGCTGGCGCAATGCCTGGCGCCTGAGGCCTATCGTTTGTTCCTGGAGCGTTGCGCCCAAAGCGCCGGCGAGGGCCGTTTTTTCTCGCCCGATTTGTCCGCGTGGCCAGGCGCCGTGCCGGAGAGCTGGCGGCCCGCGCATGCCGAAACAAGCGATGAGGACGGCGATCGCCGCGTCCACCGGCAAACCCTGCGCGAGATTTTGCTTGGCGGCATAGCGGATCAAGTGCGTTTCGATTGCGCGTTTCAGCGCGTGGAGCGCGTGGGAAGCCGCTTGCGGCTCCAATTCTCCAATGACGAGACTTATGTCTGCGACGCGCTGGTCGGCGCGGACGGCGCTTTCTCCGCCGTGCGGCGCTTTTTCGCGCCGGAGGCGGATCCGCCCAAGACGGGCGCGGCTTGCCTCTATGGCCGCGCGCCATTGGACGGCTTGCATGATCCCTTGATATCGGCGCTGCAAGGACCCGGCGTTATTTTTGATCAGGGCTTCATGATGGTGCTCGATCCGATGCGGCTCGCTCATCCGCGGGCTGAGCCGGCTCGGCGCCATGCGCCGGACAGGGCGCTCAGCGCGGTCGAGGACTACTGGTATTGGGCTTTGTTCACGCAATCGGACCGCCTGTCTGCCGAGACTGCGCTGGCGCAAGCCGCCGCGATGACCAGGCATTGGCATCCGGCGGTGTGCGGGATGCTTGAGCAAGCCAGCGGCGCCACTCTGGCGGCCATTCGCTGCGCAGAGCAGGTCCCGACGCTGCCGGAGCCGCATGCGGTGCTATTGGGCGATGCCGCGCATGTCATGAGTCCGGCTGGCGGCCTGGGCGCCAATACGGCCCTGCAGGATGCGGCGAGCCTGGCCCGCCGGCTGACGGCTGCCGCGTGCGGCGAGAGCGGATTGACGCAAGCCTTGTCGGCCTACGATCAAGAAATGCGGGCCAGGGCCAGCCGCGCCATGCGCCTGTCCCGCGAAGGCGAAGCGCGGGTGTTGGCTATCGCCGCCCACGCCGGCCAAGCGCGCGTGGGCTTGTGATGCGGCGCGTGGCGTCAGGCTGGCGAAGCGCTTGAAGCGCGGCGGCGCGGATTGTTCGACAGGCAGTCGGGGGCAGGCATGGAACAGGGGTTTCGTGCTAGAATGGCGGGATTGTCTTCATGCAAGCCTGCCTGTTTTTGGCATGCGCCCCGCGCGCCGGCCGGACAGGCAGTCTGATCATCCTTACGAATCAAGAAACTTATGACCGAGAACCAGTTCGCCAAGGAAACGCTTCCCATCAGCCTCGAAGAGGAAATGCGCCGCTCTTACCTGGATTACGCGATGAGCGTGATCGTGGGCCGCGCGCTGCCCGACGTGCGCGATGGCCTGAAGCCGGTGCACCGCCGGGTGCTGTACGCCATGCACGAGCTCTCCAACGACTGGAATCGCGCGTACAAGAAGTCGGCCCGTATCGTTGGCGACGTAATCGGTAAATACCACCCGCACGGCGACACCGCCGTGTACGACACCATCGTGCGCCTGGCGCAGGACTTCTCCTTGCGCTACCCGCTGGTGGACGGCCAGGGCAACTTCGGCTCGGTGGACGGCGACAACGCCGCCGCCATGCGTTACACCGAAATCCGCATGGCGCGCATCGCGCACGAGCTGCTGGCGGACATCGAAAAAGAAACGGTGGACTTCGGACCGAACTACGACGGTTCCGAACACGAGCCGCTGATCCTGCCGGCCAAGGTGCCGAACCTACTGGTCAACGGCTCCTCCGGCATCGCCGTGGGCATGGCCACCAATATTCCGCCGCACAATCTGAACGAGGTGGTGGACGCCTGTCTGGCCCTGCTGGCCAATAGCGACATTACCATCGACGAATTGATCGACATCATCCCTGCGCCGGACTTCCCGACCGCCGGCATCATCTACGGCACCGCCGGCGTCAAGGAAGGCTATCGCACCGGCCGCGGCCGCGTGATCATGCGCGCGCGCACCCACGTCGAACCTATCGGCAAGGGCGACCGCGAAGCGATCATCGTCGACGAGATTCCGTACCAGGTGAACAAGGCCCGCCTGCTGGAGCGCATCAGCGAACTGGTGCGCGACAAGCAGATCGAGGGCATCTCCGACCTGCGCGACGAGTCCGACAAGTCCGGCATGCGCGTGGTGATCGAGCTGAAGCGCGGCGAAGTGCCGGAAGTGGTGCTCAACCACCTGTTCAAGATGACCCAGCTGCAAGACAGCTTCGGCATGAATATGGTGGCGCTGGTCGATGGCCAGCCGCGCCTGCTGAATCTGAAGCAGATTCTGGTGGAATTCCTGCGCCACCGCCGCGAGGTGGTGACCCGTCGCACCATTTTCGAACTGAAGAAGGCGCGCGAACGCGGCCACATCCTGGAAGGCTTGGCCGTGGCGCTGTCCAATGTGGACGAGATCATCGCGCTGATCAAGTCCTCTGAAGCGCCGCCGCAAGCCAAGGCTTCCTTGATGGCCCGCCCTTGGCGCTCGTCCCTGGTGGAAGACATGCTGTCCCGCGTCGAAGGCGATATGGCGCGTCCGGAAAACATCGATCCGTCCTTCGGCCTGAAGGAAGACGGCTACCACCTGTCGGAAACGCAAGCGCAAGCCATTCTGGACATGCGTCTGCAACGCCTGACCGGCCTGGAGCAGGACAAGATCGTCGGCGAATACCGCGACATCATGGACGTGATCCTGGACCTGTTGGACATCCTGGCCAAGCCGGAGCGCATCAGCCAGATCATCGCCGACGAACTGAACGCCATCAAGCTGCAGTTCGGCGACGCGCGCCGCTCGGAAATCGAGCCCTACGGCGGCGACATCAATATCGAAGACCTGATCACCCCGCAGGACATGGTGGTCACGATTTCGCACAGCGGCTACATCAAGGCCCAGCCCATCGACGACTACAGCGCCCAGCGCCGCGGCGGCCGCGGCAAGCAGGCGGCGGCGACCAAGGACGACGACTTCATCGAAACGCTGTTCGTGGCCAACACACACGACTACGTGCTGTGCTTCTCCAGCCGCGGCCGTTGCTACTGGCGCAAGGTGTACGATCTGCCGCAAGGCGGCCGCCAGAGCCGCGGCAAGCCCATGGTCAATGTGCTGCCGCTGGAAGACGGCGAGAAGATCAACGCGCTGCTGCCGATCAGCGAGTTCCGCGACGATCAATACGTGTTCATGGCCACGGCCGACGGCACGGTGAAGAAAACCCCGCTGCGCGCCTTCTCCAAGCCCCGCGCGGCCGGCATCATCGCCATCAATCTGGACGAAGGCAATTACCTGGTCGGAGTGGCGCTGACCTGCGGCAAGAGCGTGGCGGGCCAGGGCGATGACGAAGATGAAGCCGTGTCCGAAGACGAAACCATCATCGAAGGCGAGCTGATCGAAGACGCGCAGTCCATCGAAGGCGACCAGGTGATGCTGTTCTCCGACGCCGGCAAGTCGGTGCGCTTCAGCGAAAGCCAAGTGCGCCCGATGGGCCGCACCTCGCGCGGCGTGCGCGGCATGAAGCTGGGCGAAGGCCAGAAGCTGATCTCGCTGCTGGTCACCAACTCCGCCGAGCAAATGGTGCTGACCGCCAGTGACGGCGGCTACGGCAAGCGCACCCGCGTCAGCGACTTCCGCCTGACCAGCCGCGGCACCCAGGGCGTGATCGCCATGGATCTGACCGACAAGACCGGCTTCAAGCTGGTGGCGGCCAGCCTGGTGGAAGAGACCGACGACATCATGCTGATCACCACCGGCGGCGTGCTGATCCGCACCAAGGTGGCGGAAGTGCGCGAAACCGGCCGTTCGGCCCAGGGCGTGCGCCTGATCAATCTGGACGAGGGCGAGAAGCTGATCGGTCTGGAAATCGTGGCCGAGTCCGAAGCCGAATGCGCGGAAGCCGAGGCGGAAGGCGGCGAAGCGGCCGGTTCCGCGGAGCAGGGCGAAGCCTGATGATTCCGACGCCCGCCAATCCCCGGGTGCTGGAGGCGATGAGCCAGCTCTTCGTCTCCTTTCCGCACTGCGCCACGCTGGGTTTCGAGTACGTCGGAACGGACGGCCGCAAGCCCACGCTGAAGCTGCAATGGCGTGAAGACCTGGTCGGCAATCCGGCTACCGGCATCTTGCACGGCGGGGTGATCACCTCGCTGGTGGATACCTGCAGCGCCATCGCAGTCACCGCGCATCTGTCGGAAATCGAAACCATCGCCACGCTGGATTTGCGTATCGACTACCTGAAGTCGGCCACGCCGGGCAAGGCGATTCATTGCCGGGCGGAGTGCTACCGCCTGGCCAGCCAGATCGCCTTCACCCGCGCGGTGTGCTATCACGACGACCCGGCCGATCCCATCGCGCACGGCGTCGCCACCTTCATGCGTGAATCCAGCCGGACGCCGATGCTGCCGGAGGGCGCGCAATGAGCGAATTCATGCAACGCTTCGCCGAACTGCGCGATCGCAAGGCTTTTGGCGAAATCGTCGACGCGCTGCCCTATGTCAAGCTGATGGGCACCATCCTGAACGAGGACGAGCAGGGCGAGCTGCGCTTTGAACTGCCTTTTCTGGCGCGCAATGTCGGCAATACCTCCTTGCCGGCCCTGCACGGCGGCCTGATAGGCGGCTTCATGGAAAGCGCGGCGATGATACATCTGATGTGGAATCGCGAATCGCTGGAAGCCCCCAAGATTGTCGATTTCTCGCTGGACTATCTGCGCCCGGGCCGTCCGCAAACGCTGTTCGCCCGCTGCGAGATCACCAAGCAGGGCAAGCGCGTGGCGCATGTGCTGATCGAAGCCTGGCAGGAGGACCGCGCCAAACCGGTAGCAGTGGCGCGCGCGCACTTTCTGCTCTCCAACTGAGCGGCGGCATGCCTTCAAAGACGCAAACCGGCGTATCCTATAAAGGAACGCCGGTTTTTTTATGATCTGCCTATTGCCAATGGCCGACCAGGCCGCCATTTAACAACAAACGGACAAGACAAGAGGACAAACCATGGCCAAGGTGTACAACTTCTCCGCGGGTCCCGCCGTATTGCCGCATCAAGTGCTGGCCGAGGCGCAGAGCGAGCTGCTGGACTGGCACGGCTCCGGCATGAGCGTGATGGAGATGAGCCATCGCGGCAAGGAGTTCATGCAGATCATCCATGAAGCCGAGCATGATCTGCGCGAGCTGATGCACATCCCGGCCGGCTACAAGGTGATGTTCCTGCAAGGCGGCGCCTCGCTGCAGTTCGCCATGGCGCCGCTCAATCTCCTGGGCGACCGCGACAGCATAGACATCGTCAACACCGGCCATTGGTCCAAACTGGCGATCAAGGAAGCCAAGCGCTACGCCAAGGTCAACGTGGCGGCCAGCAGCGAAGACCGCAATTTCGCCTACATCCCGGAAGAATCCGGCTGGCAGCGCGACCCGAAAGCCGCCTATCTGCACTACACCTCGAATGAGACCATAGGCGGCCTGCAATTCCCGGATGTGCCGTCCACGCTGGATGGCGTGCCGCTGGTTTGCGACATGTCGTCGGACTTCCTGTCGCGCGAAGTGGACATCAGCCGCTTCGGCATGATCTATGCCGGCGCGCAAAAGAATATCGGCCCCTCCGGCCTGACCGTGCTGATCATCCGCGAAGACCTGCTGGGCAAGGCGCGCGCCGACATTCCCACCATGATGAACTATCAGGTCCATGCCGACGCCGATTCCATGTACAACACGCCGGGCACTTACCCGATTTATATCGCCGGCCTGGTGTTCAAGTGGCTGAAGGAACAAGGCGGCGTCAAGGGCATCGCCACCCGCAACGAGGAAAAAGCGGGCCTGCTGTACCACATGATAGACAGCAGCGAAGGCTTCTATTCCAGCCACATCGAGCGGCCTTACCGCTCCAAGATGAATGTGGTGTTCCGCTTGAAAGACGAGGCGTTGGACGAGATTTTCTTGCTGGAGGCGCGCAAGAACGGATTGGCGCAACTGAAAGGCCACCGCGTGGTGGGCGGCATGCGCGCGTCCATCTATAACGCGATGCCGATAGAGGGCGTCAAATCCCTGGTCAACTTCATGCAAGACTTCGCTCGGCAGTACGGATAAGCAAAAACGGCCCTCGCAAAGAGGGCCGTTTTTTTGCCTAGGCTACGCCTCGTCAATGACTGCAGATTCTATGGGCACGCCCGGTGAGCGCGATTTCGATATAGTCCCCGATGGTCATTTCGTCAGGCGGCAGGCATTGAGCGCCGGCGGCGGCGACGTCTTCGCATTGAGCAAAACTCATTTCAATCATGCCGGAATTTACGGTGTAGTTCTGATTCAACATTCTCTCCAATAATATATTTTGGCAACAAACAACTCATTTAATGCAATTGTCATTTTTAATTGAGCGCGTACGATTGTCAATGCGATCGCGGGCCCGGGCATCAGCATCAAACCCAGCTCAGGTAGTGAAGCAAACTCTGGGCTTGATGCTGATCCACATCCCGGAAAGTATTGGAGGGGCTTACTTTGCCGGAGCTTGCTCGCGAGGTTTCGCCTGCTTCACGTATTGATCCAGCCAGCGGTCTTCTTCCCACAGCATGTGCAGGATAGACTCGCGCGCTCGATAGCCATGGCTCTCCGCCGGCAGCGTCACCAGCCGCGCCGTGGCGCCCAAGCCTTGCAGCGCCTGGAACATCCGCTCGCTTTGGATGGGGAAGGTGCCGGGATTATTGTCCGCCTCGCCGTGGATCAGCAGCAGCGCGTCCTTGATCTGCTCGGCGTAGTTGAACGGCGACATGGTCTGATACACGTCCTTGGCCTCCCAGAAATTGCGCTCTTCCGACTGGAAGCCGAACGGCGTCAGCGTGCGGTTGAACGCGCCGGAGCGGGCGATGCCGGCGCGGAACAGCCGGGTATGCGCCAACAGGTTCGCCGTCATGAAGGAGCCGTAAGAATAGCCGCCGACCGCGATGCGATCCCTGTCCGCCACGCCCAATCTGACAACCTCATCCACCGCCGCCTGGGCGCTCATCTTCAACTGCGGCAGATAGCTGTCGTTCGGCTCCTTGCTGCCTTCGCCCACAATCGGCATGGTCGGGTCGTCCAATACGGCAAAGCCGCGCGCCAGGAACGGTTCCGGCCCCCAGTAGCTGATGGAGTTGAAGCGGTATGGCGAGTCAGTGACCTGGCTGGCCGCTTCCGCGCTCTTGAACTCGGTGGGATAGGCCCACATCAGCATAGGCAGCGGTCCGTCGCGCTTGGCGTCATAGCCTGGCGGCAGATACAGCGTGGCGGTCAGATCCACGCCATCGGCGCGCTTGTAGCGCAGTTGCTGCTTCTGCACGCCCTTGAACTGCGGCAGCGGATGCGGGAAGAAGGTCAGCTGGCGGAAGCCGTCCGTCTGGCTCAAGTCTTTCAGATACAGATTCTGCGGTGTTTCTTTTTGCTCTCGCGCCAGCAAGGCGCGCTTGCCATCGCCCAGCACGGCGATGGGCGATTCATACCAAGGCGCTTGCGAACGCCACAGCCGCTTGCTCTGCTTGGTCGACAGGCTTAGCTGGTCGATGAAAGGCCGGTCGCCTTCCGGACTGGCGCCGTCGCCCAGCAGATAGAGGCTGTCCCCGTCGGCGCCGATTTGCAGCAGCCGCTGGCCATCATGATTGAACACCATGGCCGGCGAGCCTGGGTCGGCGTAGCGGTCTTCCGACTTGCGGCTGTTCAGCAGCTCGGCGGGCTTGCCTCTTTCATCCGGCCGCGCGCGCCAGACTTTCAGATCGCGCGTCTTCCACCAGAATTCGCTGACCAATGCCAAGTCGCCGCGCCCCCATTGGATATCTGCGAAGCGGCTGGCCAGCTCTTGCAGCTTGTGCGGCGGCTGCTTGAACGGCGAGGCTTGCAGGAACAAGGCATCGCGCACGGCGGCATTGACCGAAGGATCGCCGCCGTCTTGCGCTTCCGCCCAGAACAAGGTGGCGGGCGCATCGGCGCGCCAGCTCACTTCGCGCGGGCCGGTCGGGACCGCGTCATTGCCAGACGGCATCCTTTCCAGCAGCGGGCGCTGTGCGACCACATGCACGCTGCGGCCTTGCAGATCCAGCACCTCTGTGCGATTGGGGAAGCGGTCGATAGGCACCAGAGTGGAATAGGGTCGCAGCAGCGTGGTGGCGAGCAAGTATTGCCCGCTGGGCGACGCCTGGGCGGATAGATAGCGGCCGGGCTTGCCTATCGCCTGGAGCTTGCCGTTCTTGTCCGCCAAGGCCAGCTGAGCGCTGAGCTGATAATCCAGCATGTCGGAGTCGTAAGGAGTCTTCAGCAGGTCGGGATAGGTACGGGTTTGCGAAACCTTGCCGCCGGCGCTTTGCAAGATATTGGGGCCGGCCGGCGTGCCCGGTTTTTCCGGCGCGGGGCCTTGCTTGGCTGGCACCAGGCTGACGAGAAGCTGATTGCCCACCCAGTCGAAACCGCCGCTGACGATGGCGTTCAGATGAAAGTCGCCCAAGCGGCGCGCCTTGGCGCTGGCCACATCCAGCAGCCACAGCTCCACACCCTTGTCGCCCCACAGGCTGAAGGCCAATGTTTTGCCGTCGTTCGACCACAGCGTGTCGGCGACGCGCGGATGGGCAGGCAGGCCGCTGACCGCGCGGGTCTTGCCGCTGGCGATGTCCAGCAAGGAGAGCCCGGCGCCGAAGCTGAAACGGCTGGCCGCGCGCATGCGCGGATTGATGCGCAGGCCGGCAAGCTTCAGTTCCGGCTGCGCTACTTCGGCGATGCCCGGCAAACCGGGCCGCTGGATCAGCAACATGGCGTCGCGGGCATGGTTCAGTTTGACGCTGGGCATGCGAGGCGCGTCCACGATGGCGGCCAGTTCGGCGGGCGGCGTTTGGTAGCCGTTGTCCGCCGCCCAGGCAGGCAGGGCAATGCCGGCCGCGATCAAGGCAGCCAGCGTCGTATTCATCACAGTCATGATTTCTCCATTTGCGGCAAGGCTTTCAACTAAGCCGAGCTGGCAAATTGCATCATTTGATTGTCATGGTCAAGCCGACTGCATTGAATTGGACTTCAAAGCATTCGCATCGATGGATGTGAGATCGACATAAGGGTGCGCGTCAAAAGACAGCGACAAGCCATCCGCATCTGCCTGATAGCGGGCGCGAAAGCCCAAGGGCAGGGTGGTTTTGTCGGCGATATGGCCGAAGGGCAGGTCCGTGTAGACGGGAACGCCGCTGATATGGCGCAGCTCTTTTATGACCGCATTCAGGTCGTAGCCAGGGTCATAGGCATCCACCAGCCTGTGCATGCCGAAATCGCCCAGGAAAATAGCTTGCTGTTTGCGCAGCACGCCCGCCAGGCTCAGTTGTTGCAGCATTCTTTCCAATCTGTACGGCTGCTCGCCGACATCCTCCAGGAACAGCAGTCCGCCTTGGATATCCGGAAAATAAGGCGTGCCAACCAGACTGGCCAATACGCTGAGATTGCCGCCCCAAAACAAGCCTTCGCCGCTGCCGGCTTGGGCCTGAGGGGCCGCGATGGCATAGCTGCGGCCTGGAGAGCCAAGCGTGGCGATGCACTCGTCGATGGCGAAAGCGCTGGGGTGTTGCGCGCCGAAATCGCCCAGCATGGGCCCGCAGAAGCTGCCCGCCCCGCCCTTGGCCAGCAGGGCCAACTGGATGGCCGTGAAATCGCTATATCCCATCAGAACGGCGCGCGATTCTTTCAGTCTGGACGCGAGAGAAGGCCAATCCACCAGCGGCAGCAACCTTGCCGCGCCGTAACCGCCGCGCGCTGCCAGGATGATATCCGGCAGCGCGGGCATGTCGATCAGGCGACTGAGGTCTGACAGCCTTTGCTCGTCGCTGCCTGCGAAGCGCTGAAAAGAGCGTTCCAATGCTACGGTGTTTTCCAGCTGAAAACCCGCCTGCCGCAATCGCGGCAAGGCGGCTTGACTTTGTCTGGCCGGCACAATGCCTGAGCAGGCGGTGAAATACAATCGAGGTGGACGGTGATTGAGCGAAGCGGTGTGATCAGTCATGGAGCGACATCCAGGCAAAAGGGCGGCGCCGGCGCCGATGGCGCAAGCTTGCAATAAGCGGCGGCGGGAAAGAGAGACAATGGCAGACATATCGATTCTGACGATTGTGCGCGGCCAGGGTTCCATTGGCCAGACCCTAAATGAAAACAGCCTCCGCTGGGGAGGCTGTCGTCATCATCGGCCTTGTCGGCCTTGTCGGCCTTGGGCCTTAGCCGGTGATCAAGTTGGCCATGCTGCTGGAGGCTTGCTGCATCTGCGCGAGCTCGGCGTTCAGGTTGGAGTACTCGGTCAACAGGCTGGATTGCTCGTTGGTAAGCTGGTTTTGCAGTTGTTGTTGCAGTTGCGTTTCCGTGTTGACTTGCGTGTTCAAATTGTTCTGATCGATGGTAATCATGCCCGATGGCCCCAGCAAGCTATTGATAGTGTTGTTGAATACGTTGCCGATTCCGGTGTTCTGGCTATTGCCGAACAAATTGCTGACAGCGGACGGATTGGCAGCCAGCGCGGCATTGAAGGCTGTTTGATTCAGCGAGAGCGTGCCATCCGTGCCTTGGGTAATGCCGACTTGCGCCAGGTAGGCGTAGGAGGTTGAAGGATCGGCCCCCGGAATCGGCGTGCCGAGCAAACCCGCCAGTTGCTGCTGCAAACCAGTCAGGTCGCTGCTGATGTCCGTATTCTGCGGCGTGCTGCCAACGGTAGTCGAACTGGTTGTGGCTGAATTAACGGTAGTGACAACCTGATTGTATGAGCTGATGAAACTTTGCAGCGTTTGGGCGATGCCCGAGCTATTTTGACTCATATTGATGGTGGTCTGGCCCATCTTTTCAAGATTGATGCTCGCCCCGTTCACCACATTGGTCACCGTATTGCTGCTGGACGAGACATTGACCCCGTTAACTGTCATCAACGCATCGGCAGCAGCGGTAGACTCCGAGACCGCGGTGGCGCTTTGCTGCAATCCCGCAAGGGTATTTCCAGAAGTTTTCCCGCTATCGGTTCCGCCCGCAGTAATGGAAAAGGCATTGCTGGAGCCTGCCTGGGTCGAGTTCAACACCAAGGAGTAGTTGCCCTGGTACTGAACAATGGAGGCGGAAACCCCGATGCCGGCGCCGTTGATGCTGCTGGCAATGGAGGATAGCGTGATGGGGCTGCCGTTGCTGCCTAGTTGCACGGTGCTGTTGGTGCCGCCGACATTAAAGGTCAACGACGAAGGCGCGCCGCTAAGCGTGGCGTTTTCATCGGTGATGGGCTTGCCGCTTGAGTCATTATCGAACACTAATTGGCGCGCTTGCGCCATTTGAGTCACATTCAGCACATAGGTGCCAGCTGTGCCGCCGGAGGTAGTGGTGACGGCGGCGACGGTGCTGTCAGAGGAGGTGGCGCTGAACTGCTGCAAGAACGTGCCGGAAGACAGCGTGGACGCGGCAGTCTGCAAGCCGGACAGGGCAGAGCTCACCTGGCCCAGCGTGCTGATTTCCGATTGGTAATTGGATTGTCTCTGCTTGCTCTGATTGAGCGGCTGCGAATCCGCCTGAACCAGTTGGCTGACGATGGATTGCACGTCCAGCGGGCCTGCGCTCGCGCTGATGGATGCGGATGACATGACGTCCTCTCCCATTTTTTCCGCCGCTCTGCCGGGCGTCGGAGTATTGCGAATAGGGTGGCTAGGGCGGCCTAGCTGTCATCACGGACAGGATGTTTTTATCTGCGCTGCCAACAACGCGCAGCTTCTCCTGAAGCTTATCGGTTGCTGCACCGTTAACTTTAGCGCTTTATTGCCCTGATATTACCGGCGGCCGCGGGCGCGCGCACGGACAATTTCTTTATTCTTCCTTTTCATTTTTTAAGATTTGCTAAGTTTATATGGATATATCCAATCGATTTTGAACGACTTGGAACAACCCGGTAGATTGGCTGCAACCATAGAACAGGCTGCAAGCATGGAAATCGATCAAGCAAGGCTGACCCACCTGCAACAACTCGAGGCGGAGTCCATCCACATCATCCGCGAGGTGGCGGCGGAATTCGAGAACCCGGTGATGCTGTACTCCATCGGCAAGGATTCGGCGGTGATGCTGCATCTCGCCAAGAAGGCTTTCTATCCGGGCAAGCCGCCGTTTCCGCTGATGCACGTGGACACCACCTGGAAGTTCCGCGACATGATCGAGCTGCGAAACAAGCAGGCCAAGGAAAACGGCTGGGACCTGATCGTCCATGTCAATCAAGACGGCGTCGACGCCGGCATCAATCCCTTCACCGCCGGCAGCGCCAAGCATACCGACGTGATGAAGACCGAGGGCTTGAAGCAGGCGCTGAACAAGTACAAGTTCGACGCGGCCTTCGGCGGCGCGCGCCGCGACGAGGAAAAGAGCCGCGCCAAAGAGCGCGTCTACTCCTTCCGCGACAAAAACCACCGCTGGGACCCGAAGAATCAACGTCCTGAATTGTGGAACGTCTACAACGGCAAAATAGACAAGGGCGAGAGCATCCGGGTGTTTCCGCTGTCCAACTGGACCGAGCTGGACATCTGGCAATACATCTACCTGGAAAACATCGAAATCGTGCCGCTGTACTTTGCCGCCGAGCGTCCGGTGGTGGAGCGCGACGGCATGCTGATCATGATAGACGACGAGCGCATCCTGCAATACCTGACGCCGGAAGAGAAAGCGCGGATCGAAACCCGCAAGGTGCGCTTCCGCACGCTGGGCTGTTATCCGCTGACTGGCGCAGTGGAATCGGACGCGGCCTCCCTGCCGGAAGTGATACAGGAAATGCTGCTGACCAAGACCTCGGAGCGGCAGGGCCGCCTGATCGACCATGACAGCGCCGGCTCGATGGAAAAGAAGAAAATGGAAGGGTATTTCTGATGTCTCACCAATCCGAACTGATTTCCGGGGATATCCTGGAGTACCTGAAGCAGCACGAAAACAAAGACATGCTGCGCTTCATCACCTGTGGCAGCGTGGACGACGGCAAGTCCACCCTGATCGGCCGTTTGCTGCATGACTCCAAGCTGATCTTTGAAGACCAGCTGGCGGCGATAGAACGCGACTCCAAGAAGTACAACACCACCGATCAGGAAATCGACCTGGCGCTGCTGGTGGACGGCCTGCAGGCGGAGCGGGAGCAGGGCATCACCATTGATGTGGCCTACCGCTACTTCAGCACCGACAAGCGCAAGTTCATCATCGCCGATTGCCCGGGCCATGAGCAGTACACCCGCAATATGGCCACCGGCGCTTCCACCAGCAATCTGGCCATCATCTTGATAGACGCGCGCCGCGGCGTGCAGACGCAGACTCGCCGCCACAGCTATATCGTCAGCTTGCTCGGCATTCGCCATATCATCGTGGCGGTCAACAAGATGGACTTGGTGGATTACAGCGAAGACGTATTCAACCGCATCCGCGACGAATACCTGACCTTCGCCGAGCATCTGGACATTCCCGACATCCACTTCGTGCCGATCTCGGCGCTGCGCGGCGACAATGTGGTCAGCCGCACCGAGGCCGCGCCGTGGTATCAGGGCGCCACGCTGATGCATTTGCTGGAAAACATCCAGATCAGCCATGATGCCGGCCTGGAGGCGTTCCGCCTGCCGGTGCAATACGTGAATCGCCCCAATCTGGACTTCCGCGGCTTTTGCGGCACCATCGCCAGCGGCGCCGTGCATCCCGGCGACCTAGTGGTGGCCCTGCCATCCGGCAAGCAGAGCCGGGTCAAAGAGATTGTCACCTACGAGGGCAATCTGCCGCGCGCCTCCGCCGGGCAGGCCGTGACGCTGACGCTGGAGGAGGAGATCGATATCTCGCGCGGCGACATGCTGGTGCGCGCCGAAGAGGCCAGGCCGCATGTGTCGCGCAGCTTCGACGCGCATCTGGTGGCCATGGGCGAAACGCCGCTGCGCCCAGGCAAGGAATACGGCTTCAAATTGGCAGGCAAATACGTGACCGGCCGCATTGAATCCGTCCTGCACCGCACCGATGTCAATAATTTGCAAGATAGCCCGGCTGATGCGCTGGCCTTGAACGAAATCGGCCTGTGCCGGATATCGCTCAATAGCCAGGCGGTATTCGATGCTTATCGCGATTGCCGCGGCAGCGGCAGCCTGATCGTGATCGACCGTTTGAGCAACGGCACCGTGGCCGCGGGCATGATACGCGCCGCGCAGGACGACGCCGAACTGGCCGAAGCCTCGCAATGGCAGCTGTTTGAGGCGGAGCTGGATAGGCTGCTGCAGAAGTTTTACCCGGAAATGAGCCGTTCGGATCTGGCGGCGCGCCTGTCTCAGCCTGGCGGTTGATTGAATAAACTGGTCTGTGTGAAAACGCCCCGGAGCTAGCCGGGGCGTTTTTTCAAGCTTTCGGCCATGACCGGCAACCGCTTGGCTTGATGAAGCTGAACGCGGTCAACCTTGTTTGCCGGCTTGCCCGCCACCCCGTCGTGAATTTTGCGGCATGTCGCGAGGCGGGCCACACATCTCCTGGCATGCCATACCGCGCGCGGAGGGCTTGGGCTGCATGGAGCAGCCGCTTAGCCAAATATTGCGCTCAAGTTCGCAATGATTGCTGTTTGGCTACCGTCCGCCAAGGGAACCGTCACCGTGCTCCCCCTGAACGCAACCACGCTTTGCCCGCTTGGCGCATTTTGCGCGAAGGGCGTGCGCGAGGTCGATCCGTTCATGCTGCCGTATGGACCGTATGTGCTGCCATCCTGGGCGGTCAAGGTCAGTTGCAAAACGCACTGCCAACCGTACCACACCCCCGTATAGCCCGTGATGGACACAATCGGATTATCGAGCGGTATCTCAATGGTGTGGCTGCCTCCGCTGTCTCCGCCGTGCTGCGGCAACATGAACACCTTGCCGTTAGTCCCGGCATTGTACTTCCCCGTGCCGGTGCTATCAGCCTGGATGGCATTGAGCACATCGCCTGAGCGTATGGTCATCTGGGTGATCGTGGGCTGGCCCGCCGCGCCGATAATCGCGGCGTCGTCAAAGCTATTGCCAGCGGGCGGGTACGCCAGCTGGGAAAGGATCATGAACTGCGCCTGCTCGAATTGGAAATTGCCTGAATTGAGCCGCCAGACAAAAATATCCTGATAGCCATATGTTTTCGATTGATATTTAAAGCCACGCTCAACCGCCTGCCAAACCTGTTGCGCGCTGGTGTTCGGCTTGCTGTTGTCCGGCTCAAACTGGGCGCCGTAGCCGATCTTGGCGGGATTGATGCCAGACTCAGGATAGGCCGACAACGGCACGCCGTCATAAAGTTGCGGCGAGATGAAATCGAAGGCGCTGTTGACCGTGTCGTAGTCGATGGACTCGGTGGGGGATGCCGGCGTGAATGATAGCCAGAATTTGACCGGCTGCTGATCGAAGACTTGTCTGATAGTCGAAAAAAGAATCTTGAACTGCTGCTGCGTCATGAGCGTGGAGACATCGCCCTCCCAGTCCACATCCAAGCCGTTCATGCCGCTGTTTTTGAGGTAGACAAGCAAGTTGTTGGCAAAGGCAGCGGCCTGGGCCTCCGGGCTTCCCGCTCCGGAAAAGATGCCGGCCAAAGTACTCTCTCCCGAATACTGCATGGTGGCCAGGAACTTGATGTTGGGGTTGACCCGGCGCGCATCGCGGAGAATGTAATTCAGATAATCCTGATTGCTCAGCCCGCCGGGGTGGGGGGCATCGCCAATTTTGATGGTGTATTCGGCTGCCGCGCTCGATGCGACCGGGGCGATTTCAAAGAAGGCAAGGCCGAGGAAGTTGACGCTGTTATATGTCCGGTATTGGATGAGCGATTGAAAACAGCTGCTAGGGCTGTTGTAGTTGGTATTCGTAGGTTCATCTTCGTTCAGGAACAGCCAGGCATTGATTCCATAGGGCAGGTTCGTCATGTTGCTTATCCTTTGGCAATGAACGGCAAGCGGGTAAGAGCCGAATCAACGCCAGCCGCGTTGAAGACGTGCTCAGGACAATTATTCTAAGCGCGTCGGCAAACAACCTCGCTGACATAACTGACAGGGCCGGCTATCCAGTCCTCGCCCGTTAGCACCGCGCCCTGGCTGTTACAGGCAGATCCGGAATGCCTTTGCCGCATTCCTGCCTTCAGCGTCCATGCTGGACGAGACGCAGAGAGGGGTTTGGCCCGGTTGAGCGGAGCCCCATCTGCTGACAGCCATCTTCAGCATCCCAGCGGCAAAAGCGTTAGATGGCCGCGCGCGCTCGCATGCCACCCCTTCACTCGACGTTGTTTACATTCCCAGAAACAAACATTTCTGACGAGCTATAGGCGTTGAACTCCATATATTCAATATGGAATTTACATATCTCTTAATGTTGTTTTTTAGCAATTTAGCCAGCTCTGCCTTTGTCGCCGGGCACTTTGCTGCGGCATGGCACGAGCCGTCGAGTTGGCAAACCTGTTCTAAAGGAGGGGAGAGAAATGCGTAAAGCATCATTTCGAGCGCATTGTTATGAGTGATTTTGTCAGGCGTTATTAATTATTGCGGAATTGAGTACGGTCCTTGTTGAAGATAGGGGGCTGATTAGCATGCTTTTGATTGATGCAGCAAAGCTCACAGGAGACTTGGCGTGACACAAAAGACTTATGCTATTTTTGGCGCGGGCGCAGCAGGCTTGTATACCGCTTGGCGCATGCTGAATGGCGAATGCGAAGACCCTCATGCCGGAGGACGGCAACTCAAGAGCGAGGACATTCTGGAGTTATACGATTGGGGACAGTATGACTTCAATGAATATCACCCCGGCTCACGCGCGCCAGGGGCCAGGATTTGCACATGGCACTACCAGAATGACAAAACCCAATCTTATGTTGAGCTGGGAGGCATGCGCTACTCCCACTGGAATCAACAGCCAAGCGCGCAATTTCCCAACCCTGACAATGGACTTGCGCCGGGTCATAGATTAGTCACCAAAACCATAGAGCTGCTTGGCCTCGACAAATACTCGGTGCCTTTCAATGTCACTGAAAATCAGCTGTTCTACTTGCGTTCTCAAAACTTCTATTTAAACGATATCAGCTCCAAGAACCCCGCCCCCTATGCCGTAGACAATTACGGCGCCACCATGTCTCCAGACCAAGGCTTTACCACCGTGCAAAATCTGGCGACCACCAAGCCGTGGGGGGATTTCACCCGGCGAGATTGGTGCCACTTCTACAAGCATGGGAAAATAACTGCCCAGCTGCCCCAATCCAGCGTCTTCCAGCAGGGCGATCATCTCTGCGATATCGGTTACTGGAACCTGCTTTATGATCAACTGGGACAAGAAGGCTATGAGTATGCGGCGGATGGCAATGGCTATAGCTCGAATGTGATCAATACAAACGCGGGTGTTTCGTTCAATATCAACAATGAATTCACGCCAGGCAGCCAGTACAGAACGCTCTCGATTGGTTTTTCTGGAATGTTCAACTACCTGTTTGATGAAATTATCAAGCTCTGCCACCAGAAGAATATCGAGTTTTGCTATAAGCCAAATCAGCGGCTCCACTCCATTTTATGGAAAGACGGCAAAGCGCACTTTACGGCCGCCAGCCGCAAACATCCCAATATTGCGGATCATAGCGGCACGGCCGATGCGGCGTGGCTAGCCATGCCGCGCGCGGCAATTGAGAAAGTGGCTCAAGCCACCCGTTTTCATCAGCCGCAGCATGGCGAAGTCGACGTATTGAATCATGAGCGTGTGCAGTTATATCTTGAATCGACGATCATGCAGCCCTCGTATAAAGTGGGGATGTTCTTTGAGCACCCCTGGTGGTCGGCCGATTATGAAAACCCGCCCAATTACCCCGCGCAGATTACCGGCTATACGATAACGCCCACAGATATTGATGTTTTACGCCAAAAAGGCTTTTCAGACCGCACACTGAACGCGATGAGCCAGCTGGCTTATACGCCATACACATCAGCAGCGCAGATGATTTCCGCTATTGAAGCGCTTAGCGAGCAAGCTCTTGATATTCCACAGGCAAAAACATTGGCCGAAGTTACGCGCAACGACACGATAGGCCCTAGCGTAAGCAATTCACCAATACGAATGGTGGTTTACTTTGGCAACAACGCCACTCAAACCCACAGCAAGCCGGTTTACGGCATCCTGGCCAGCTACGATGACGAAGACAATACCGAATTCTGGCGCGAGCTGGAATTAGGACCGAATCGTCAGCGCCTGCAGCCGATCAGCAGCGATGTGCAGCCTCTCAACGGCCCCCGCGCCGTGCCGCCGCGCATGGTGAAAATGTTGCGGAAGATGCTGGCCCGGCTTCATTTTGGCCCGGGCGCCGATGAAAGCTATGTGCCGGAGCCGCTGGAGTCTGCGTATATGGATTGGTCGCTGCCGCCATTCAATGCCGGCTACCACGAATGGGCGCCGCACTACGATATCGGTGATGTGCAAAGAAAAATCCGCAAGCCTTCGCAGCTATTGGATAACACCGATGCCGATATTTTTATCGTCGGCGAAGCCTATTCCAATGATCAAGCCTGGGTGGAGGGCGCTTATTGCACCGCGGAATCGGTCTTGAATGATTTCTTTGGCATCAAGCCGTTGATTGACAATACCGAATACCCATTCATCTGCCCCGAAGACTGAGTTAAGGCGGCCAGAAGCGCTGAAATAGCGGGATGCCGGACCATCGCCATCATGTAGTCGGCGCAGGGAAAGTCAACCCGCTTGCCTCAGGCTGAGGCCGCTTGTTCTTGTTTTATCGCTTTTTCGCCGCGTCACTCTCTGCCTTAACCCATCATTGCGCGAGGTTGCCATGCCTGAAAACAAGATCGTACAAACCCCCACCCCCCCGTATCCGGAATATTCGGACGCCGTATTGGAGCAGCCGGCCGACTATGGCGTGCTGAAGCAGCTGGAAGGCACCTGGGTGAATTACAACCCTGACAAAAAAGATGTGGGCTGGGGCCTGCATACCACCTGTATGCCATCGCCGGGGACCAACTCGGAAACGATTTTCGGCATCTTCCATTTTCTTTGCGAAAACTATACCGAGGAACTCACGTTCTCCCTGGTGGATGGGGGCGTGCGGAACCGCGGCGGCACAAACGAACAGTTTGCCGGCGCGGTGAAATACAACCAAAGCATACAGCGCGTCAGCGATGGCGAGGGCATCCATGAAGAAGATGGGATGTATCTATGGATGAACCCGATGTACAACCATGCGGCCACGGAAGAGTCGGTCATCTCAGATAACGGCTTCCCCGGCATTGCCATTGGCGCCGGCGCCAATGGGCCAAATTATGTGCCGCCTTATTCCATCGCGCGCAGCGGGACGATACCGCATGGCAGCGCGATCATGATTACCGGCGGATTCCAGGCCGACATCCCGGGCAAACCGGCATATCCGACAGGCACCGATTGCTGGACGCAGCCTTTTACCAACTCATGGCCAAGCACGCCGTCGCCGCAAGACGATAATATCGTGCCTGCTTCCGTGGCAGCCAACCCCGTGCCCCTGGCAGGGTCTCCGCTCGCCATCTCCCCCAGCATGGGCGCAGCCGCATTGCTATCGGTAGGGGATGGTTCGCCGGCCGCGCCGCTCAATCTGGACGAGCCCGCCCCGCCTGGGCCTTTGACAAGTCCTTGCCGACAACCCAGCCCGACAGCAATCTGACCTATTTCCAGCGGATTGTGGCGCACCCCAACTACCCGTATTCCGTTCGTCCTGACTTGCGCTTGCGTGATGCGATCAAAGATCAGCGCATCAAAAAACATACGCTGATCCAGCTCAGCAGCAAGCACAATGGCGGGCCGCAAGGCGGGATCTTGAACACCCCGTTTGTGAGCACCTTTGCCAATGTGACGGAAATGAGTCTGAACTTATGGATACAGACCGTGATAGACAGCGATGGCTGCGAAGTCTTGCAGCTTCAATATGAACAGGTGCTGTTCTTTGAGTTCATGTTTGGTTCAAACGGCCAGGTAACGCGCTGGCCGCATATTCAGGTGAATACCCTGAGGAAGAAACAGGATTTCCTCTAAAACACCAGGGGTTGTTGTCATCACCTTGAACTCAAGCATGAAGTATGAAAGAAGAAACGAAGACACCGCTTCGCAACGCTGAAGCGGTGTTTTTCATTGCGATGCACGCTTAATTGGCGAACTTGTCTATCCTCTCCGCCAAACGCTGCTGGCAGGCGGTGGCCAGCTTGAGCAGCTCCGCGCTGGTGGCCGGCATTTTGCCGGGCGGGGCGATCAACTCCGCCATGCCGCTTAGCGTGGAGACGCTGCTGTTTAGGCCGATCAGCCTGCCGTGCGGCCAGCGCTGCTTGTTATTGGGCGCATAGTCCAGCGCCAGCACCCAGCGCGAATGCTGCCAAGTGCCAGGCTCGCGCAGCACCGCCTCCATCACCGCGCGGCTGACCTGCTGCGCCGCCTCCGCAGCGAGAGCCAGCGCCAGGTGCAGGGTTTCCGCCGTATTGGCTGCGCCGGCCTCACGCAGCAAGGCCGGGCGGGTTTCTTCCAGCCACCAGCGCCGCAGTCGCCGCGCGCCAGGTTTCTTGATGCGGCGAAACACCTCGTCCAGCTCGCCTTCGGACAAGCACAACACCGGCTCCGCCTCATCCGCCAGCGGCAAGGGCCTCCCCAGCGGCTCGCCCAAGGCCTTCAGCAAGTCCTTCACCTCCAGTTTCATGGACGCGGCCACCTCCGCAGCCACCAGCCAAAACCCCTCCGGCCGCCGCACCACCCGCATGGCCAAACCCTTGGCGAAATCCAGCCGCAGCGGCGCATTCACCTGCTGATCGATAGCCGCATTCATGGCCGAGCCTCCCCAAGTGAACTCGCAAACTGCGTTGCCCAAAACGCAAGCCGATACGCGGCGCGCAGGCGCAACAAGGCCGGCGACCAAGGGCTCGAATCAAGAATTAGGGGAGGGGAGACAGAGACGACAAACACAAGACGAGCATCCATAGTCATGGACTCCTAGCGGTTTTGTCTAAAGCGCCCCCTGTTGAGAGGGGCGGCCGGGTACTTCAACACCGCCGCTAGACGGCCCGCAGATTTCCCCCGTTGCCGGGGTATTGTATGGCTGCACGCTACCCGGCCATAAGCTTTGGACGTGCCGAGATAGCGGCACGACAGGAAACCTATGGACGCAAAAAAGCCACGACTTACGGGCGCGGGCTAACCGCTAGCGGAGCCGGCTTTCGAACCAGACTCGGGGTTTTAAGCTGCCGGCTGTTCGACGCGGCGCGACGGTAGCGCGCCGCTAGTTCCGGCAGCTCCCCGAGGCTGGTTTGAAAGACGGGGTTTCGCAGCGCTGTAGGGGCGGCCTGGGGTTGCAAGGGGATTGGCCGCGCAATCCCCTTGCCCGTTCGCCGGGCGGAACCGGCATGTCAAATATCATCCGCGAAGCGGATTCCAAAACTTCGCGGTAAACGTTGGGCTTCTCAAGCTCAGCCTAACCTACCGTGCTGAGTGAAAATGGCGAAGTCATCAAGAGCATCTTGAATGGGCTTTGTTGCACAAATCACCCTCCCAGCAGGCGGGGTAGAATGACGGCATGAGCAAGCCCGCCCCGCCCAAGTACAAGACCACCAACTGGAAGACCTACAATGCTGCGCTCAAGGCGCGTGGGTCGCTGATGATCTGGTTGGACCGTGACATGCGCTGGCATGGCTCTGCAGTCGGCAAACGTGGACGGACACCGACTTTCAGCGATGCCGCCATTCAGTTCTGCCTGACGATCAAATGCCTGTTCAATCTTGCGCTCCGACAGGCCGTGGGTATGGTGCAAAGCCTGCTCAAACTGGCGGGGCTGGACTGGCTGACGCCGGACTACAGCACCGTGTGCCGGCGGCAAAAGCATTTGCAGGTGGCCATTCCTTGCCGTCCAACCACGACCGGGCTGCACCTGTTGATCGACAGCACCGGCATCAAGATGCTGGGTGAAGGCGAATGGAAAACGAAGAAACACGGCGCGGAGTACCGCCGTCAGTGGCGCAAGGTGCATTTGGGCATTGATGCGCAGACGCTGGAAATCCGGGCGATTGAAGTGACCGACAACGCGGTGGGCGATGCGCCAATGTTGCCGGAGTTGCTGGACCAGATTTCCGCGGGGGAAAGGATTGCTGCAGTAAGTGGCGATGGTGCCTACGACACCAAAGGCTGCCATGAAGCGATTGCCAAGCGAAAAGCCGAGGCGGTGATTCCTACCCGAAAGAATGCCAAGCCGTGGAAGGAAAATCGGTTGGGCGCCCATGTCCGAAACGAGATACTGCGTGCTACCCGGCTCCTGGGTCGAGCGATCTGGAGGAAATGGAGCGGTTACCATCGCCGCAGCCTGGTGGAAACCAAGATGCGCTGTTTCAAGCTGCTGGGCGAGCGGGTAATGGCAAGGGACTTCGACCGTCAAGTCGCAGAGCTCCAAGTGCGAGCGGCGATCTTGAACCGCTTCACGCGGCTCGGGACGCCGATGACGGTGCGCATGCCATAAATCCGTCCGGGGAAAGGGGCTTTGCATGCCGAAGCCTATTTATGCAACAAAGCCTCTATGAACTCGGAACGACTCGCTCATCGTAAGGGGAAAGGATCCAAGCAATCGAATTGTCAAATTGGATACAGCCTCTTGATCGACTGCTCTAGTCTGACATGTGTGCCAAAGGAATAAGCATCCCGAGTCCAGATCGTGGGGGCCGGGAGTATTGATCACCGTACTCTTTACTTGGCCACTCTTGTCGAACATCTCCGCATAAGGGTGGGAGTGATCTGAACTAGCAAGCAAAGGCAGCATCGCCTCATAAATCCGGCTCATCTGTAGCTGCGGCACAGCCCGCTTGAGAGCCCGATAGATGTTGATTGCAGCCAGATCGAGGTCACCCCAAAAAAAGACTTGGTTGGCTCGGAGCAAATCCTTGAGCTGCGGAGGAGATCCTCCGCGAACGATCATGATCGGCTGATCGTTCACGGACGTGCCAGTAGTGTGTAAGCGCTCCTGTCCAAGGTAACTTAAGCCAAAACCATACGTGCAAATTAGTGCAACCTCCTCTGACAACCCACTACACACGGCATTTTCAAACGCTCTTGGGTTTTCAATCAGGAGTGTGGCAACTGGATCAGGCGGCCCAGCGCAAATGACATATCGGGGAGATGAGTTTTGCAGACGTAATGGTAGTCCTAGCGCATCCATCATACGACCGGTCATCATCGATAGGACCTTCGAACTCCCCAGCAGATGGCGGGCACTGACGTTAAATCCGGCGTCATCGAAGCTGGCAGGGTCGGCTTCACTGAGTCGCCGTAGAACGCGAGCCAAAGCGGCTAGGTCCTCTGGAGTCATACCGCCGAGGGAAGAGGACAGGCCAGACAGCTCCTCCGCAACCTCTTCACACAACCCGGCTCCGGCAAGCGCTTGTCTCCATGCTGCTTCTTGCGGATCAGTAGTCACCGAATCCAGCATGACGGTGAGGTAGCCTGAGACCGGGAGTTCACGGCGGTCTGCCTGGTACTGGAGCAGCCCTGAGCGATAGAGGTCTCTGATTGCCTCATCAACCACAAGGCGAGAAAGCCCCAGCGCGCCGGCCAGCTTTGGCATGCACGATGAGGTTCGCAGCTTCCCGCTCGCGCCTGCCATCTTTCGCAGTTGCGCAAGAACGGCTGTAGCCTCATCCGACAAGAGTGTGCCCAAGCTCATACCGCTGATCCAGCCTCGATTTTCAAAGACTGTGTGATCGAGGAAAAGAATCCGACTGTGTCTGACTCACGGCCATGCTCCATGAAAGACACTAACCCATCTCCCGCGTTGTTCGTCAGTTTCTTACCCACGTGATAGACCGGGAAAACTGTGTAATCGTTAGTCCAGGTGGGCGAGTGCAGGAAGCCGAGGATCTGGAAGTTTCCGCCTAGATCACGCAAGCCATTCAAGGCCTCGCCAATGATCTTGCGATCGGAAAGCGTACTGAAGATGCCGTCGATCAAGATTACGCGATTGGCTTTTGCTCGCGACTTGGCGGCCTGCGTGCTTGTCATTTCCAACAGGCCTCGTTCGATCTCGTATTCTGCTTGCCGCACAATCCACATGAACTCCAAGGCAATTTTCTGTCCGGTGGATAGCTTTTCTGATACATGACTCTTTTTGCCTGCCCAGATGCCCGCGTTAACGAACTCAACAGAGGTGTTGGTGAATACGCACTGGATCAACTTGTCCCTTAGCAGCCGCTTGAGTTGTGTTTCATCTGTGCGCCGCATGGATCGTGACTTGGAGTCGGTCTCCCTTGTCGCTAGCTCGACCTCAGTATTGAGTAACGGCTGACTTGAGAGTCCAATCCATCATGACGTGGAGATTTCAATGGGGGGTAAAGCGTCAGTTCCTAATCGATAGCAGTGATTGATTGATCGCTTCGGCCGACCTGCAGCCGACCGGGAGAGGACTCCGGCAGGTTGCCGGCCAAAGCGGTCTTTCGATAAGTTGATGGCCTGCGGCGGATTTGTGAAGACCTAGCGCCAAGGCTAATGGGGGCAATGCGGGCGTGTACTGAATTTTGTGTAAACGGACATTTGGCAGGAAACTGCCACCTAGTCTGGAGACACAATGAGCTCAAAGAAACACGACGTACCTGACACACTACTGGACAGCTTGCTGGCCGACTATCAGAAGCCCGAAGACCTCATCGGTGAGAACGGCCTACTCAAGCAACTGACCAAGCTGCTGGTCGAGAAAGCACTGGATGCTGAGATGGCCGCACACCTCGGCCATAGCAAACACGAGCCGGTGCTCAATCCAGCCGGCAACACCCGGAACGGCAAGAGCCGCAAGACCCTCAAGGGCGAGTTCGGCGAATTGCCTATCGAAGTGCCACGAGACCGCCAGGGTACCTTCGAGCCGCAACTCATTCCCAAGCACCAGACCCGCTGGACCGGCTTCGACGACAAAGTCATCTCGCTTTACGCCCGTGGTATGACTGTTCGGGAAATCCAGGCCCATCTGGAAGAGATGTACGGCACCGAGGTCTCGCCCAGCCTGATCTCCTCCATCACCGATTCCGTCACAGAAGAGGTCAAGGCGTGGCAGGCTCGCCCCCTGGACTCGCTCTATCCGATCATCTACCTCGACTGCATCCACGTGAAAGTACGTGAGGGAGCTGTACGTGTGAAAGCCGTCTATCTCGCCATCGGTATTACCCTGGCTGGAGAGAAGGAGGTTCTGGGGATGTGGCTGGCTCAGACGGAAGGAGCCAAGTTTTGGCTTCAGGTCGTGACCGAGCTGCGTAACCGGGGCGTACAGGACATCTTTATCGCCTGCGTCGATGGTCTGAAGGGTTTCCCGGAAGCGATCGAGGCGGTCTTCCCGAAAGCAGCGGTGCAGTTGTGCATCGTGCACATGGTGCGACACAGCCTGAACTACGTGTCGTGGAAGCGGCGTGCTGAAGTAGCCGCCGACCTGAAGCGAATCTACCAATCGGCCACCCTCGACGAAGCTGAGCAGCGGCTAGGTGAGTTTGAGGCCAAGTGGGATGACGAGTATTTGCCAATTGGTCAGTTCTGGCGGCGCAACTGGGCTCGGTTGACGCCATTCTTCGACTACCCGCCGGAGATCAGGAAAGTGATCTACACCACTAATGCCATCGAGTCGGTGAATATGAGTCTGCGAAAGCTGACCAAGAATCGGGGCTCGTTCCCGAGTGATGAGGCATTGCTGAAACTGTTCTATCTGGCGCTAAGGAACATCAGTCAGAAGTGGACCATGCCGATTCGGGATTGGAAGGCAGCGCTGACTCGCTTTACCATTCAGTTCGAGGAACGCATTCCACAGGCGTAACCCAAACCCCGTTTACACAAAAATTCGGACACGCCCGGGGCATGCGGGGGCACATGATCATTTCGGTCAATGACATCCCGGAAATGCGCCAGGCGTTTGATGGACTGACGATTGAAAGAGTGGACATCAACTACAGCGTAGGAGGAGGCGGCCGCAGTAAGGAGAGGAAGGGCGAGCTGATCATCCGTAACTGGTGAAGAGCCGTAAGAGACAACGAAGGGGCCGCGAGGCCCCTTGAAATGCAATTCTGTTGCAGATGCTGCAAAATAGATGAAACCAATTTATCGCGCAAAAAGGCGCTCAATTTTCGCGCCGCGCTTCACTTTGGCGAAGTCCTGCTGGCGCATCCCCCTCTCCCCAACCCCTCTCCCGCAAGGGGAGAGGGGCTATCGCGTTGCTGATGTCATGGTTTGCCGCGGCGGTGATATGCCACGTCCGCCAATATTGTCAGCAATCAAGCAGGAGTTGCGCTTGAGCCTGTTCTTAAGCGCGTTAAGCTATTTGCCAGTCAAGCCAGTCAAGCCAGTCAAGCCAGTCAAGCCAGTCAAGCCAGTCAAGCCAGTCAAGCCAGTCAAGCCAGTCAAGCCAGTCAAGCCAGTCAAGCCAGTCAAGCCAGTCAAGCCAGTCAAGCCAGTCAAGCCAGTCAAGCCAGTCAAGCCAGTCAAGCAGCCAAGCATTCCATCGGTAAGATTGGCGGCGATGTAGCCGCCAAGCCAGCATTAAAACGTAGCCGAAGAGTCACCCCTCGCCCCTTGCGGGAGAGGGGCAGGGGGAGAGGGGGTCAGCCTTTCACCCCCTCCAAGAAGTCCTGCGCGAAGCGCTGCAGCACGCCGCCGGCCTCGTAGATCGACACCTCTTCCGCGGTATCCAGCCTACAGGTCACCGGCACCTGCACTGTCTCGCCGTTGCGGCGATGGATCACCAGGGTCAGGTCGGCGCGAGGCTGGCGTTGGCCGATCACGTCGTAGGTCTCGGTGCCATCCAGCTGCAAAGTCTTGCGGTTGACGCTGGGCTTGAATTCCAGCGGCAGCACGCCCATGCCGATCAAATTGGTGCGGTGGATGCGCTCGAAACCTTCGGCGACGATGGCCTCCACGCCGGCCAGGCGCACGCCCTTGGCCGCCCAGTCGCGCGAGCTGCCCTGGCCGTAGTCGGCGCCGGCGACGATGATCAGCGGCTGCTTGCGGCCCATATAGGTTTCGATGGCTTCCCACATTCGCATCAGCTTGCCTTCAGGCTCCACTCGCGCCAGCGAGCCCTTCTTCACCTCGCCGTCCACCACGGCCATCTCGTTCACCAGTTGCGGGTTGGCGAAGGTGGCGCGCTGCGCGGTCAGGTGGTCGCCGCGGTGGGTGGCGTAGGAGTTGAAGTCCTCCTCCGGCAGGCCCATCTTGGCCAGGTATTCGCCGGCGGCGGAGCTAGCCAGTATGGCGTTGGATGGCGACAGGTGGTCGGTGGTGATGTTGTCCGGCAGCAGCGCCAGCGGGCGCATGCCCTTGAGCGTGCGTTCGCCGGCCAGGGCACCTTCCCAGTACGGCGGGCGGCGGATATAGGTGCTCTGCGGCCGCCAGGCGTACAGCGGGCTGGCCTTGGCGGCGCTGTCGCGGTGGATGGCGAACATAGGCTCGTAAACCTGGCGGAACTGCTCCGGTTTCACCGATTGCTTCAGCACCGCGTCGATTTCCGCGTCGTCCGGCCAGATGTCCTGCAGGCGGATTTCCTTGCCGTCCACCACTGCCAGCACGTCTTTTTCGATGTCGAAGCGCATGGTGCCGGCGATGGCGTAGGCGATCACCAGCGGCGGCGAAGCGAGGAAGGCTTGCTTGGCGTAGGGGTGGATGCGGCCGTCGAAATTGCGGTTGCCGGACAGCACCGCCGTCGCGTACAGGTCGCGGTCTATGATTTCCTGCTGGATCTTCGGGTCCAGCGCGCCGGACATGCCGTTGCAAGTGGTGCAGGCGAAGGCGACGAGGCCGAAGCCCAGCTGTTCCAGCTCGGACAGCAGGCCGGCTTGCTTCAGATACAGCTCAACCGCCTTCGAACCCGGCGCCAGCGAGGATTTCACCCACGGCTTGCGCACCAGGCCCAGCCGGTTGGCGTTGCGCGCCAACAGGCCGGCGGCGATCACATTGCGCGGGTTGCTGGTGTTGGTGCAACTGGTGATGGCGGCGATGATCACCGCGCCGTCCGGCAGCAGGCCTTGCGCCTCTTGCTCGCGCGCCTGGGCCAGGTTGGCCGCGATGCCGCGTTCGGCCAAGGCCGACACCGGCAGCCGCTTGTGCGGGTTGGACGGGCCGGCCAGATTGCGGACGACGCTGGACAGATCGAACTGCAGCACGCGCTCGTATTCGGCGGTTTGCAAGCTGTCCGCCCACAGGCCGGCGGTCTTGGCGTAGGTCTCCACCAGTTTGACCTGCTCGTCGCTGCGGCCGGTCAGCTTCAGGTAGTCGATGGTCTGTTGGTCGATGAAGAACAGCGCGGCGGTGGCGCCGTACTCCGGCGCCATATTGGAGATGGTGGCGCGGTCGCCCAGCGTCAGCGCCGCCGCGCCTGCGCCGTAGAATTCCAGATAAGCGCCGACGACTTTTTGCTGGCGCAGGAATTCGGTCAGCGCCAGCACCACGTCGGTGGCGGTGATGCCGGCGGCCGGCTTGCCGGAGAGCTCCACGCCGACGATGTCCGGCAGCCGCATCCACGAGGCGCGGCCCAGCATCACGTTTTCCGCCTCCAGGCCGCCGACGCCGACGGCGATCACGCCCAGCGCGTCCACGTGCGGCGTGTGGCTGTCGGTGCCGACGCAGGTGTCGGGGTAGGCCACGCCCTTATCGTTGTGGATCACTGGCGACATTTTCTCCAGGTTGATCTGGTGCATGATGCCGTTGCCGGCCGGGATCACGTCCACATTGTCGAAGGCGGACTTGGTCCAGTCGATGAAGTGGAAGCGGTCTTCGTTGCGGCGGTCTTCGATGGCGCGGTTCTTCTCGAAAGCCTGCGGGTCGAAACCGCCGCACTCCACCGCCAGCGAGTGGTCGACGATCAGTTGCACCGGCACCACCGGATTGACCTGGGCCGGGTCGCCTCCCTGGTCGGCGATGGCGTCGCGCAGGCCGGCCAGGTCCACCAGCGCGGTCTGGCCCAGAATGTCGTGGCAGACCACCCGCGCCGGGAACCAGGGGAAGTCGCGCTCGCGCTTGCGGTGGACGATCTGCTCCAGGCATTCGGTCAGGGCGGCCTGCTCGCAGCGGCGGACCAGGTTTTCGGCGTGGATGCGGCCGGTGTAGGGCAGCTTGTCCCAGGCGCCGGGCTGGATGGCCTCCACGGCTGCGCGGGCGTCGAAATAGTCTAGCCCGGTGCCGGGCAGGGCGGTGCGGTATTGGCGGTTCATGGGCATCTCTCGGCCAGCCTCAGCTGGCGGCATGGCCGCCGCTGGGCAGCCGTTGCAGGAAATCGCTGTAATGAATGGTGAAGCCTTGCTCGTCCACCAGGATGTCGGCTGCGAAGCCGGGCGAGGCGTAATGGTAGCGGCGCAGGCCGTTCTGGTCCGGCAGCCGCGTATAGCGTTGCGGGCAGACGGTGGGTGTCAGCGTGGGCAGGCGCACGAACAGCATCGCCAGCTCCACGCTGTCGCCCACGCCCAGCTTCAGCCGGCGGATGGGAAAGGCGTTGGTCAGGCCGCAGGCTTGCAAGTCCAGTTCCTGGCAGGCGTCCCAGGCGGGTTGAGCCATGCCGTTGATCAGCCAGCGGCCGCTTTCGGTGTGTTGCAGCGTCAATTGCTTGGCTTCCGGGGCGGACAGGTCGATGTGGGCGTGGCTGAGCCGGCCATGATGGTCCAGTTGCATGCGGTAGCGCAGGCTGGCGCCGCTGTCCGTGTGCAACAGGCTGCCGCTGGCCGACAGGGCCAGGTCCGCGCCGGTTTCAAGCTCCACTTGCTCCAGCCCCGGGCAGTCCAGGCGCTGCCAATACAAGGTTTGCTTCATTTACTGCTCCGGTGTTGCCGGCGCGGCCGTGAGCCGCGCCGTTTGCTGCTAGGTTCAGCGTTTTTCCAGCGGGATGTAGGCCTGGTCTTCCGGGCCGGTGTAGTTGGCCGAGGGGCGGATGATCTTGCCGTCCTGGCGTTGCTCGATCACGTGGGCGCTCCAGCCGCTGGTGCGCGAGATGACGAACAGCGGCGTGAACATGGCGGTGGGCACGCCCATGGCGTTGTAGCTGACGGCGGAGAACCAATCGAGATTGGGGAACATCTTTTTGACGTCCCACATCACCGATTCCAGACGTTCGGCGATGTCGAACATTTTCATGTCATGGTTCAGCCTGGACAGCTCGCGCGCCACTTCTTTGATCACTTTGTTGCGCGGGTCTGAAATCGTGTAGACCGGGTGGCCGAAGCCGATCACCACTTCCTTGCGCTCCACGCGGGCGCGGATATCGGCTTCGGCTTCGTCCGGCGTTTCGTAGCGTTGCTGGATCTCGAAGGCCACCTCGTTGGCGCCGCCGTGCTTGGGGCCGCGCAGCGCGCCGATGGCGCCGGTGATGGCGCTGTGCATGTCGGAGCCGGTGCCGGCGATGACGCGGGCGGCGAAGGTGGAGGCGTTGAACTCGTGCTCGGCGTACAGGTTCAGCGAAGTGTGCATCGCGCGCACCCATTCGGCCGGCGGCTTGGCGCCGTGCAGCAGGTGCAGGAAGTGGCCGCCTATGCTGTCGTCGTCGGTTTCGACATCGATGCGCTTGCCGTTATGGCTGTAGTGGTACCAGTAGAGCAGGATGGAGCCGAAGGAGGCCATCAGGCGGTCGGCGATGTCGCGCGCGCCGGCCAGATTGTGGTCGTTTTTTTCCGGCAAGGCGCAGCCCAGGGCGGAGGCGCCGCTGCGCATCACGTCCATCGGGTGGGCGCTGGCCGGCAGCGCTTCCAGCACGGCCTTGACCGATGCCGGCAAGCCGCGCAGCGATTTCAGCTTTTTCTTGTAACCGGACAGTTCCGCCTGATTCGGCAGCTTGCCGTGCACCAGCAAATAGGCCACCTCTTCGAATTCGGCCTTGTCGGCCAAGTCCAGAATGTCGTAGCCGCGGTAGTGCAAGTCGTTGCCGCTGCGGCCTACAGTGCACAGCGCGGTGTTGCCGGCGGCGACGCCGGACAGGGCAACGGATTTCTTGGGTTTGCCGGTGAGTACCACTTCAGTCATGCCACTTCTCCTTGTGTAAGACTTGACTGCCGCTTGGCGCGTTTTTTATTGTTTGCCGGCGGCGAATAGCGCATCCAGTTTTTGTTCGAATGCGTGATAGCCCAGGTGTTCGTACAATTCGGCTCGGGTCTGCATCTTGTCCACCACGGCTTGCTGGCTGCCGTCGCGGCGGATCGCGCCGTACACGTCCAGCGCGGCCTTGCTCATGGCGCGGAAGGCGGACAGCGGATACAGCACCAGGTTGACGCCGTTGGCGCCCAGTTGTTCGGCGCTGTACAGCGGGGTGTCGCCGAACTCTGTGATATTGGCCAGCACGGGAACCTTGGCCGCTTCAGCGAAGCGCCGGTACATGGATAAGTCGGTCATCGCCTCGGGGAAGATCATGTCCGCGCCCGCCTCTACGCAAGCGGCCGCGCGTTCGAGGGCGGCATCCAGTCCTTCTACCGCCAGCGCGTCGGTGCGCGCCATGATGACGAAGCTGGCGTCGCGGCGGGCGTCGACGGCGGCCTTGATGCGATCGACCATTTCCTCTTGGGATACGATGGCCTTGTTGGGGCGATGGCCGCAGCGTTTTTGCTGGACTTGATCTTCGATATGCACGGCGGCGACGCCGGCTTTTTCCAGGCTGCGCACCGCGCGGGCGATGTTGAAAGCGCCGCCCCAGCCGGTATCGATGTCCACCAGGAGCGGCAGATCGGTCACATCGGTGATGCGGCGCGCGTCTATCAATACGTCTTCCAGCGTGGTGATGCCCAGGTCCGGGATGCCGCAGGAAGAGGCGGCCACGCCGCCGCCAGACAGATAGAGCGCCTTGAAGCCGGCGTGCTCGGCCAGCTTGGCGGCGTAGGCATTGATCGCGCCGACGACCTGAAGGGGTTTTTCATTGACGACAGCCTGGCGGAAACGGTGGCCTGCGGTGCTCATCGGGTGCTCCTGACGGGAATTGGGATGTGCTTGTCATTCAAGCAAGTGCTTGGTTGGAGTGTAAAGGCTCTAGAAAAGGCTGGCAATAGTTGACGGATGGATGTTCAAGTTTGGCTCAGACAATGATATGTTTCGCATCGTCCTCGCCAGATGGGAACTCAAGGCAAAAGCTGTGGTCTAGATCACAGTCCACGTAACGACCACATACAACAGTGGGCAAACCAGGGAGCATAACAGCGACATGAGTGATCGGGATATCGATCAACAGTTGGTGGAACGTGCCCAGCGAGGTGAAAAAAGAGCTTTCGATCTGCTTGTTGCCAAGTATCAGCGACGTCTCGCCAGGCTGCTGTCGCGGTTCATCCGCGATGGCTCGGACATCGAGGATGTGACGCAAGAAGCGTTTATCAAAGCGTATCGCGCCTTGCCGTCGTTCCGCGGAGAAAGCGCGTTTTACACGTGGCTGTACAGGATAGGCATCAATACCGCCAAGAATTTCCTCAGCTCCTCCGGACGTCGTCCGGTGGTGAACAGCGAGATCGAGGACGAGGATGGCGAGAGTTTCGACATGGCGTCGCAAATTCCCGACCTGAACACGCCCGAAACCGAGCTGATGAACAAGGAAATTCTGGCGACGGTCAATGCCGCCGTGGAAGCTTTGCCGGAGGAGCTGCGCACCGCCATTTCCCTGCGGGAGATGGAGGGGCTGTCCTACGATGAAATTGCCGCGGTGATGGATTGTCCGATAGGCACCGTGCGTTCGCGGATTTTCCGGGCGCGCGAGGCGATTGCTGCTGAGCTGCGGCCTTTGCTGGACACGGCCAAAAACAGAAGGTGGTAAGTATGAAAGAAACAATTTCCGCGCTGATAGACGGCGAACTGGAAGGCCCGGAAGCGGACAAGGCCATCAAAGCCATCGCCGAGGACGAAGGTCTGGACGAGGCCTGGGGAAGCTATCATCTGATCGGCGACGCCATGCGCGCCAATCGACTGGCCTCCATCGATGTGCGCGCCCGCGTGGCAGAGCGTCTGGCTGCGGAACCGACCGTGCTCGCGCCGCGCCGCTGGGTGCGTCCGCGCAAGGTGCGCGCCGCCAGCGCTGTGGCTTTGGCCGCCAGCGTCAGCTTCGCCGCCGTGGTGGGTTGGCAGCAACTGAGCCATCGCAACGCGGCGATGTCGCCGATAGCCGATCGCGGCGTGCCGGTGCAGTTGGCCGCTCAGCCGGCGATGGCGGATCAAGACGATCCTTACGTGCTGGCGCATCAGGAAGTGACCGCCGATCAAAGCGTGATGCGTGTGTCTTATGGAAACGGAGCTCGCCACTGATGCGTGTAGTTCCTCTGATTGGCGTCATGATGTTGGGGGCCGGCGCGGCGGCTCATGCGGAAGATGATGTCCAGCTGCTGCGCAATGTCGGCAATGCCGGCCTGCAGCAGCAGTTGGACGGCACCTATCTGCACCAGATGAACGGCATGCTGGAGACTTTCCGCATCGTTCGGCAAGGGCAGGGCGACAATGTGCGCGAGAAGCGCACCTCGCTGGACGGCCCTTCGCGCGAAGTGGTGCGGCAGGGCAATGAGTTGACCTGTTACGCGTCAGACAAGCGCGCGCTGATGGCTTGCCGGATCAGTGCCATGCGCTTGTTCCCGGCGATGCTGCCGGACGACGTGGAGGACATCTCCCGCTCCTATGTCCTCAAGCGCACCGGTCATGACCGCGTGGCGCAGCGCGATTGCCAGTGGCTGGATCTGCAGCCGCGCGATCAGCAGCGCTACACGCTGCGGCTGTGCATCGAGCCCACCAGCTATCTGCCCTTGAAGGCCATCACCCTTACGCCGCGCGGCGATGCGGTGGAGCAGTTCACCTTCACCAATGTGGAGCTGGTCGGGGCCAAGGACAAGAAAGCGTACAAGCCGCGGCTGGCTCAGAAGATGCCGATAGGCCAGGGCCGCATGATGGGCGCGGGCGCGGACGAAGCGGCGCAAAGCGATGTGACCGGTTTGCCGCAAGGCTTCCGTCTATTGCGTTCGGCGCAGCGCGTCCTGCCCGGCGCCGGCAACAAGCAAGTTCGGAACATGGTGCTGTCCGATGGCCTGGTGATGCTGTCCGTCTTCGCAGAGCCGGCGCCGTCCGACAATGCCAAGCTGGAACGCGCGGGCAATCTGCATGGCGCCATCAATATGGCGACCAGTTATCAAAACGATGTGCGCTTGACGGCGGTGGGCGATCTGCCCCCGACGGCCTTGATCGCCTTGCTTAAGGGCATGCACATCAAGGGTGATTAAGCTTGTCCGATTCCCGGCGGCTTCGGTTTCCATGCGCGGCCGCCGGGAGCGTTCAGCCCAAGAGGGCGGCGCCTGGTCGCCGCCGGCTTGGTCTGGGTGGCGGTCTGCGCCGCAAAGGAGTTGCCAAGGAGCCTGCAGAGGTTTCCAAGGTCTGTTTCAGCCGTCGGCGTCCGCCGGCGCATAAGTCCAAACATATCTGAATAGATGGAGCGCACATGTCGGTGAAAAAACTGCTCGTTTCCGCAATGCTGTCAGCATTTGTACTCTCTGCTCAGCTTCCAGCCGCCATGGCGGCGGATTTGCCGGATTTCGCCCAGATCGTCGATGCCGAAGGTAAGGCGGTGGTCAATATCAGCACCACGTCCACGGTCAAGGAAGACACGGCCGATGTGCCGGACGGCATGCAGGGCGATCCTTTCTTTGAGTTCTTCCGCCGTTTCGCGCCGCCGCAGCAGCGCGAGCATCAGGAAAGCTCGCTGGGCTCGGGTTTCATCATTTCCGCCGACGGCTATGTGCTGACCAACGCGCACGTGGTGGCGCGCGCCGATACGATCACCGTCAAACTGAACGACAAGCGCGAGTTCAAAGCCAAGGTGATAGGCTCGGACGCCCGTTCCGATGTGGCGCTGCTGAAGATAGAGGCCAAGAGCCTGCCGGTGGTGCGCTTGGGCGATCCGAAAAAGCTGAAAGTCGGCCAGTGGGTGTTGGCGATAGGCTCGCCGTTCGGCTTCGAAAGCACGGCCACCTCCGGCATCGTGTCCGGCAAGAATCGCCGCCTGCCTGACGAAGGCTCGGTGCAGTTCATTCAGACTGACGCGGCGGTGAATCCGGGCAACTCCGGCGGCCCGCTGTTCAACCTGAGCGGCGAAGTCGTCGGCATCAACTCGCAGATTTACAGCCGCTCCGGCGGCTTCATGGGCATCTCCTTCGCCATTCCCATCGATACCGCCATGAATGTGGCGGATCAGCTGAAGGCGAATGGCAAGGTGACGCGCAGCCGCATCGGCGTGGTGGTGCAGGAGTTGAGCAAGGAGTTGGCGTCCTCTTTCGGCCTGTCCAAGCCCAATGGCGCGCTGATCAATGCGCTGGATCCCAAGGGCCCGGCGCAGAAGGCAGGTCTGAAGGCGGGCGACATCATCCTGAATGTGGATGGCCAGCCGGTTGAGAATGGCGGCGATTTGCAGCGTCTGATCGGCGACATGCCGCCGGGCAAGGCTTTGGCGCTGGATGTCTGGCGCGCCCGCGCCCAGGTGCGCGTCAATGTGGTGCCGGAGGAGTTGAAGGAAGAAGATCCGCGCATCGCGCAGCGCGAATACCGCAAGCCGGGCGAGGGCGGCGAGCAAAGCCTGGCGCAGATCGGCCTGCGTTTGCAGGAGCTGAATCCCGCCCAGCTCAAGCGCGCCGGCATCGACTACGGCCTGCTGGTGCGCGCCGCCAATGGCGTGGCCCTGCGCGCCGGCATCCAGCCGGGGGACATCATCGTCGGGGTCGGCAGCGATCCGCTGAAGAGCTTCGCCCAGCTGAAGGCCGCGCTGGAAAAAGCCAAGAAGGGCGACTCGGTGGCCTTGCAGGTGATGCGCCAGGGCGTGGTACAGTTCCTGCCTTTGAACCCGGACGACGGCAAGTGAAACTGACTTTGTATTTCCGCGAGTATTGCAGCCTGTGCCATCAGATGCTGGCCGAACTCGCGCCGTGGCGCGAACGTCATGGCTTCGAGCTGCAAGTGGTGGACGTGGACGCCGATCCGGCGCTGGAGGCTCGCTTCAACGAGCTGGTGCCGGTATTGATGGATGGCGAAACCGAAATCTGCCATTGGCGCCTGGATGCGTCGAAGTTGGCTGCACACTTGGGCGAAATCGGCTAAAATCCGCGCCAGTGTGAGTAGAACCGGGGGCACGGCTAGCGTGCCCCCGCTTGCTGATCGGCGCCGGCCGCCCGCTTCAGCAGCCTCGGGCACGCGTGCGTGCCCTTATCTTTTGCTGGATACCGATGAAAAACATTCGAAATTTCTCGATCATTGCCCATATCGACCACGGCAAATCGACTTTGGCCGACCGCTTCATTCAGTTTTGCGGCGGCTTGGAACTGCGCGAGATGAGCGCCCAGGTGCTCGACTCGATGGACATCGAAAAAGAGCGCGGCATCACCATCAAGGCGCAAACCGCCGCGCTGCAATACAAGGCCCGCGACGGCCAGGTGTACAACCTGAACCTGATCGACACCCCGGGACACGTGGACTTCAGCTATGAAGTGTCGCGCTCGCTGTCCGCCTGCGAAGGCGCGCTGCTGGTGGTGGACGCCTCGCAAGGCGTGGAAGCGCAAACAGTCGCCAACTGCTACACCGCCATCGAGCTGGGCGTGGAAGTGGTGCCGGTGCTGAACAAGATCGACCTGCCGGCCGCCGATCCGGAACGCATCTCGCAAGAGATCGAAGACATCATCGGCATCGAGGCCGTTGAAGCGGTGCGCGCGTCCGCCAAGGCCGGCATCGGCATCGAAGACATCCTGGAAGAGGTGGTCAACAAGATCCCCCCGCCGCAAGGCAATCCGGACGGCCCGCTGAAGGCGCTGATCGTCGACTCCTGGTTCGACAACTATGTCGGCGTGGTGATGCTGGTGCGCGTGATCGACGGCTCCTTGAAGCCCAAGGACAAGATCAAATTCATGGCCACCGGCGCCGAGCACCTGTGCGAACAGGTGGGCGTGTTCACGCCCAAGTCGGTGCAGAAGCCGAGCCTGAATGCGGGCGAAGTGGGCTTTGTCATCGCCGGCATCAAGGAACTGAAGTCCGCCAAAGTGGGCGACACCATCACGCTGATGAGCAACCCGGCCGTCGATGCGCTGCCGGGCTTCAAGGACGTGCAGTCTCAGGTGTTCGCCGGCCTGTACCCGGTGGAAAGCCACGATTACGAAGCGCTGCGCGACGCGCTGGAAAAACTGCAGCTGAACGACGCCTCGCTGAAGTTCGAACCGGAAGTGTCGCAGGCCTTGGGCTTCGGCTTCCGCTGCGGCTTCCTCGGCCTCTTGCACCTGGAAATCGTGCAGGAGCGCCTGGAGCGCGAATTCGACATGGACCTGATCACCACCGCGCCGACGGTGAACTACGAAGTGGTGATGAAGGACGGCACGGTGGAAGTGGTGTCCAACCCGTCGCGGATGCCGGAAGCCGGCAAGTACGACGAGCTGCGCGAACCCATCATCACCTCCACCATCCTGGTGCCGCAGGACTATGTCGGCTCGGTGATGACCCTGTGCAACCAGAAGCGCGGCGTGCAGCGCAATATGCAGTACATGGGCCGCCAAGTGATGCTGACCTACGATCTGCCGATGAACGAAGTGGTGATGGACTTCTTCGACAAGCTCAAGTCCACTAGCCGCGGCTATGCCTCGCTGGACTACGAATTCAAGGAGTTCCAGAGCGCCGACCTGGTCAAGCTGGATGTGCTGGTCAACGGCGAAAAGGTCGACGCCTTGAGCCTGATCGTGCACCGCGCCTCCAGCATCTATCGCGGACGCGAACTGGTGTCCAAGATGCGCGAGCTGATCCCGCGCCAAATGTTCGACATCGCGGTGCAGGCGGCCATCGGCGGCCACATCATCGCCCGCGAAACGGTGAAGGCGCTGCGCAAGAACGTGCTGGCCAAGTGCTACGGCGGCGACATCACCCGTAAGAAAAAGCTGCTGGAAAAGCAAAAAGCCGGCAAGAAGCGCATGAAACAGGTGGGCAATGTGGAAATTCCGCAGGAAGCCTTCCTCGCCATTCTTCAAGTAGGGGACAAATAAGTGGGTTCCAACCTGTTCTGGGTATTCGTGGCCGCCGCCGTGATCGGCGCGGTGCTGGTGCTGGTGGGCGGCAAGAAACAGCCGGGCGACAAAGACTGGCCGCAGTCGGTGCAATGGGGCTATCTGGCCCTGGTGATCGGCGGCTTCGGCCTGTTGTCCGACTTCATGAGCTTTACCGCCGTGATGCTGGTCTTCGTGCTGATCACCGGCGCAGTGTGGGCGCTGGATAAATGGCTGCTGGCCAGGAAGCGCGCCGCCACGGGCGCCCAGGCAGGCCACTTCGTCGATTATTCCCGCGGCTTCTTCCCGGTGATTTTCGTCGTCTTCGTGCTGCGCTCCTTCCTGGTGGAGCCGTTCCAGATCCCGTCCAGCTCGATGCGGCCGGGCCTGGTGGTCGGCGATTTCATCCTGGTCAACAAGTTCACCTATGGCATCCGCGTGCCGGTGCTGAACAATGTGCTGGTGCCGGTGAACCAGGTGCAGCATGGCGATGTGGTGGTGTTCAACTATCCGCCCAATCCCAAGGTCAATTACATCAAGCGCGTGATCGGCCTGCCGGGCGACACCGTGGAGTATCGCAACAAGCGCCTGACGGTGAACGGCAAGCCGCTGACCGATGTCCAGGACGGCACTTACGATTACCTGGAGCAGGGCCTGATGCAGATCACGGCCAATCGCTACAAGGAAAGCCAGAGCGGCAAGAACTACCATGTGCTGAACAACCCCGGCACGCCGGTGGTGGCCTTGAGCCAGGTGCAGGATTTCGCCTATCGCGACAATTGCCGTTATGATGACGATGGCTTCACTTGCAAAGTGCCGCAGGGCCATTACTTCATGATGGGCGACAACCGCGACAACAGCTCCGACGGCCGCTACTGGGGCTTTGTCGACGACAAGCTGATGGTGGGCAAAGCCTTCATGATCTGGATGAACTTCAGCGACTTGTCGCGCATCGGCAGCAAAGTCCAATAAGCAAAACTTGGCCGGCAACCGGCCTGAGCGGGAGCGATGAATGAAACGACAACAAGGCATGTCCCTGGCGGCGGTTCTGATGTTTCTGGTTCTGGTCGGTTTCGCCGTCCTGGCGATCTTCAAGATCGCGCCGGTCTATTCCGAATTCGGGGATGTGCGCAACACGCTCAAAGGCTTGGCGATTGAAACCAATGTCGGCGAGCACACCTTGCGGCAAGAGTTCGATCAGCGCGCCAGCGTGGCGGGCATCATTTCCATCAAGGGCGAGAACCTGACGGTGATCGCCGGCAACGGCAGCAATTACCTGCGCGCTCAGTACAAGCGCGAAGTGCCCTTGTTCGGCAACGTCAGTCTGCTATTCAATTTCGACACCGAGGCAGGCCAGCCGTCTGCCCAGTAACCTTATCGTGACCCAAATCGACAACCGATTCCGGCGCCTGTCCCAGGCGCTGGACTATGCATTTCAAAAGCCGGAACTGCTGCGGCAGGCCTTGACCCATCGCAGCTATAGCAGCACCAACAACGAGCGTTTCGAGTTCGTCGGCGACAGCATCCTCAATTACACCGTGGCCCGCATGCTGTTCGATCAGTTTCCGCAGCTGACCGAGGGCGAGCTGTCGCGGCTGCGCGCCAATCTGGTCAATCAGAACACGCTGGCGGAAATCGCCCATGAGCTGAAACTGGGCGACTATCTCTACCTGGGCGAGGGCGAGCTCAAGAGCGGCGGCTTCAATCGGCCGTCCATCCTGGCCGACGCGGTGGAGGCGACCTTCGCCGCGGTCAGCTTCGATTCCGACTTCGCCGCCGCCGAGCAAGTGGTGCGCCGCTTGTATAATCAGCGAGTGGCCACCATCGACACCACGCGCCAGGCCAAGGACGCGAAAACCCGCTTGCAGGAAGCGCTGCAAGCGCGCAAGCTGGCCTTGCCGAAATACCGCATTTTGTCGCAAAGCGGCGAAGCGCACGAACAATCGTTCAAGGTGGAATGCGATCTGGGCGAACTGGCCCTGATTTCCACAGGCGACGGCGGCAGCCGCCGCGCCGCCGAGCAGCAGGCAGCCGAAGCGGCGTTGGTCCTGCTGGAACAGAAACTCGCAGCAAGCAAGAAAAGATCATGACCGATACACCATTCCACTGCGGCTTCGTCGCCATCGTCGGCCGCCCCAATGTGGGCAAATCCACGCTGATGAACCACCTGATCGGCCAGAAGATCAGCATCACCTCCAAGAAATCGCAAACCACGCGCCACCGCGTCACTGGCATCCATACCGAAGACGCGGCGCAGTTTGTCTTCGTCGATACGCCTGGTTTCCAGACCTATCACAAAGGCGCGCTCAACGAGGCGCTGAACAAGAGCGTGAAAGATTCGCTCGGCAGCGTGGACTGCGTGCTGTTCCTGCTGGAAGCGATGCGTTTCACCGCCGCCGACAAGGAAGTGATGGCGCTACTGCCCAAGAAGACCCCGGTCATCCTGGTGGTGAACAAGCTGGACAAGGCCAAGGACAAGCTGACGCTGCAGGCCTTCATCGACGAAGTGACCGCCGAATTCGAATTCGCCGGCGTCGAAGTGGTCAGCGCCAAGCATGGCCAGCGGCTGGCCGAGCTGCTGGATCAGGTGCGCCCGCATCTGCCGGAATCGATGCCGCTCTACCCTGAGGACATGATCACCGACAAGAACGAACGCTTCCTGGCCGCTGAAATCGTCCGCGAAAAGCTGTTCCGCTACCTGGGCGAAGAGCTGCCGTACGAAATGAACGTGGAAGTGGAAATGTTCGAGATGGACGGCGCGCTGCGCCGCATCCATATCGCGGTGCTGGTGGACAAGGAGCATCAGAAGCCCATCGTGATCGGCCGCGCCGGCGAGAAGCTGAAAAAGATCTCCACCGAGGCGCGCCTGGACATGGAAAAGCTGTTCGACGGCAAAGTATTCCTGCAAGTCTGGGTGAAGGTGAAGTCCGGCTGGGCCGATGACGTCCGCTTCCTGCGCGAGTTCGGCCTGGACTGATGAAACCGCTGGACTCAGGTTTGGCCCAGCCTTGCTGGGCCGTGAAGCTGGAGGCGCCCACTCCGGCGCTGGCCGCCTTGTCGGTGTGCGCTTTGCGCCTGGCGTCGGCCCAACCCGGTTGCCTGGGAGGCGACGCTGTCGAGCAGCTCAGCTTCTGGGACAGCGTGGACGCCATCGCCGCCTGGCGCGACCGGGTGGAGCAGCTGGTGCGCCAGCGCCTGGGGCGCGGGGCCGGCGAGTTCGAGTTCACCGTCAGCCACCGCCTGCCCGAGGGCGCTTGCGCATGAGCCAGCCGGGCCGGGTGGACAAGCAGCCGGGTTATATTCTGCATACCCAGCCGCATCGCGAGACCAGCCTGCTGCTGGAAGTGTTGACGCGTGATCATGGCCGTTTCAGCCTGGTGGCGCGCAGCGCGCGCCGGCCGCGCTCCGATTTGCGCGGCGTGTTGCTGCCGTTTCAGCCGCTGACACTGTCCTGGTTCGGCAAAAGCGAGCTGCGCACGCTGCATGCGGCCGATTGGGACGGCGGGGTGCGGGCCTTGTCCGGCTTGCCGCTGGTTTGCGGCTTTTATTTGAATGAATTGATGATGAAGCTCACGGCGCGGGACGATCCCGAACCGCGGGCTTTTTCCGTTTATGACCGGGCGGTGCGCGACCTGTCGCGCGGCGTGCCTTTGTCCGCCGCCTTGCGCCGCTATGAATTGAAGCTGTCGCAGGTGCTGGGCTATGCGCCGGCGCTGAACCGGGACGGGCAGGGCGACGCCATCGACCCGCAGCGGCATTATCTGTGCAGAGACGCGGCGCAGCCGGAGCCGGACGACTATCCGGACCAGATGCTGAATGGCCGGGCGACCCGCATGTCCGGCGAGGCGCTGCTGGCCATCCATGAAGATGATTTCAGCCTGCCGGCCACGCGCGGGCAGGCGCGGCAGCTGAGCCGGGTTTGGTTGTCCGCGCTATTGGGCGACGAGCCTTTGGCTTCGCGCCAATTATTGCAGGCCATCCAGTCCTTGTCGGACTGAAGGCGAGAACAAAAGGGGATGAAAATGATTTTATTGGGCGTAAACATCGATCACGTCGCCACCCTGCGCCAGGCGCGCGGCACCCGTTACCCCAGCCCGGTGGAAGCCGCCCTGGTGGCCGAATCCAGCGGCGCCGACCTGATCACGCTGCATCTGCGCGAAGACCGCCGCCACATCCAGGACGCCGATGTGAAGGCCATGCGTCCGGTGCTGAAAACCCGCATGAATCTGGAAATGGCGATGACGCCGGAAATGCTGGCTCACGCGCTGGAAGTGGCGCCGGAAGACGTCTGCCTGGTGCCGGAAAAGCGCGAGGAAGTGACCACCGAAGGTGGTCTGGACGTGCGCGGCCATTACGCGGATGTCAGCCACTATACCGCCAAGCTGACCGAGGCCGGCATTCGCGTGTCCATCTTCATCGATCCGGACCGCGAGCAAATCCAGAAAGCCTACCAGGCCGGCGCGCGCGTGATCGAGCTGCATACCGGCGCTTACGCCGACGCGCCGCATGCCCAGGAGCGCGAGGCTGAGCTGACCCGCATCCGCGAGGCGGCTGAGTTCGGCGCCAGCCTGGGCATGGTGGTCAACGCCGGCCACGGTTTGAACTATCACAACGTCAAGCCCATCGCCGCCATTCCGCAGATCGCCGAGCTGAACATCGGCCACGCCATCGTCGCCCACGCGCTGTTTGTCGGCTTCCCGCAGGCGGTGCGCGAAATGAAGGCGCTGATGATAGAAGGCCGCCAGGGGCTGTAATGATTTACGGCATAGGCAGCGATCTGGTCGAAATCGAACGCATGGCCGCGCTGCACCAGCGCTGGGGCGTCAAGGCCGGGCGGCGGATTCTGACCGTGGCCGAGCAGGCCGAGTTTGAAAATCATGCCGACCCCACGCGTTTCCTGGCCAAGCGCTTCGCAGTCAAAGAGGCTTTCGCCAAGGCGCTGGGAACCGGCGTGGTCGAACCCGCCTTGCTGACCGCTATTGGCGTGGCTCACGATGAACTTGGCAAGCCTTTGCTGGTCTTGTCCGAAGCGCTGGCCGATTTTGTCGCCGCGCGCGGCGTGAGCCGCATGCATGTGACGATCAGCGACGAGCGTGGCCACGCGCTGGCCTTTGTCGTATTGGAATCCGCATCGTAGGGCGGAAGCCCGCTACGCGGGCGTTCCGCCGTGTCTGGCGCCGACATCAGCGTGTTCCGCCATGCCAGGCGTTCGCATGGGGCGCTCGCAGTGTCAGCCATTGGCGCTAAGACGCATCGCCAATTCGTTGTTATATGGTCTGTCTGTTCGGCAGACCGTCCGTCTCAATGGTCGAGGATAAACCCATGGCCCACAATACTTTGAATCTTCCCCGCGGCCCGGTAATGGTGGACATAGCCGGCTTCGCGCTGACCGAGCAGGAGCGCGCGCGGCTGTCGCACCCGCTGGTGGGCGGCATCATCCTGTTCCGCCGCAATTTCCAGAATGTAGAACAACTGCGCGCGCTGACTGCGGAAATCCGAGCCTTGCGCAGCCCGCATCTATTGATCGCCGTCGATCATGAGGGCGGACGGGTGCAGCGCTTCCTCGACGGCTTCACCCGCCTGCCGCCGATGAATGTGCTGGGCGAGCTGTGGGACCAGAATCAGGACGAAGCGCGCAAGCTGGCCGAAACGGTGGGCTATGTGCTGGCAGCCGAGTTGTCGGCCTGCGGCATCGATCTGTCCTTCACCCCGGTGCTGGATCTGGACTGGGAGCGCTGCGCCGTGATCGGCAACCGTTCCTTCCACCGCGATCCGGAAGCGGTGGCGGAGCTGGCCGAAGCTTTGCAGCAAGGCCTGGGCCGCGGCGGCATGATGAGCTGCGGCAAGCACTATCCCGGCCATGGCTACGTGGAAGGCGACAGCCACCACCTGATGCCGCAAGACGACAGAGCGCTGGCCGATATCGAGCGCGACGATCTGGTGCCGTTCGCGCGCCTGGCCGAGGCTGGCATGGGCGCGGTGATGCCGGCCCATGTGCTGTATCCGGCGGTGGACAGCCAGCCGGCGGGTTTCTCCAAGGTGTGGTTGACCGATATTCTGCGCGGCCAGCTGGGTTTTGACGGCGTGATTTTCTCCGATGCTTTGGACATGGCGGGCGCGGCGGGCGCGGGCACCTATGTGCAGCGCGCCGACGCGGCGCTGGCGGCCGGCTGCGACATGGTGCTGGTCTGCAATCAGCCGGAAGAGGCGGACATCATGCTGGCCGGCCTGGTGCCGCCGCTGCAGCCCAAACTGGCGGAGCGGCTGGAGCGGATGGCGGGCAAAAGCCGCGCCGAGGATTGGCAGCAACAGATCGCCACGCCGGATTTCGCCGCCGCGCAGGCTGTGGTCAAACAGTTGGCCATGCCCAAGGATGCGCTGACCGGTCCGCAGGTGGGCGAGGCGCATTGATGCTGCCCGCCAGCCTGGCCGAGCTGGACGCCATCCGCGAGCAATGCCGCGCCATGGTGAACGGCCGCGCGGCGCTGTCGGCCGGAGCCTCGGCCTTGCCTGCGCCTGGCGTGGACGTGGCTGCCGACGTGGCCATCCTGCTGCAGTTGATCCCCGCCATCAATCAGCGCTTCGGCGTGGCGCCGGAACAGATCGCCGCTTACGACGCGGCGCGCAAGCAACTGCTGTATCAACTGATTCGCCGCGCCGGCAGCGCCTTGCTGGGCATGGAGGTGACGCGCAGCTTGCTTGCGGCTTTGGTCAAGCGCGCCGCGGGGCGCTGGGCCGGCAAGCAGGCGCTGAAGCTGGTGCCGGTGCTGGGCTGGGCCGCCAATGCCGCCATCGGCTTCGCCGCCATGCGCTATGTCGGCAACAGCCATATCGATGATTGCTACGCCGTCTGCCGGCGCATGCTGGAGCGGGGCGGCGAAAACTGAGGGCGGAGTGTGGGCAAGTTCGAATTTGCGCGCTTCGCGATGGATTCAGGGGAGAGGGTATGCAAACGGGCGCATTGATCATCGGCGACGAGCTGCTGTCCGGCAAACGCCAGGACAAACATATGCAGGCCTTGATCCGCATCCTGGCCGCGCGCGGCATGAAGTTGGCCTGGGCGGAGTATTTGGGAGATGATCCCGGCCGCATCGAAGCCGCCTTGCGCCGGGCTTTCGCCAGCGGCGACCTGGTGTTCAGCTTCGGCGGCATCGGCGCCACGCCTGACGACCACACCCGCGCCTGCGCGGCGCGGGCGCTGGGGCTGTCCTTGGAGTTGCATCCGGAAGCCAAGGTGTTGCTGGAGAGCCGCTTCGGCGACGAGGCTTACCCGCACCGCATCCAGATGGGCCATTTTCCGCAAGGTTCGGCCATCATTCCCAATCCGGTCAATCAGGTGCCAGGCTTCTCGCATGGCCATGTTCACTTTGTGCCCGGTTTTCCCAGCATGGCCTGGCCGATGATCGAGTGGGCGCTGGATACGCGTTACCGCCAGTTGTTCAATGATCAGCCGGACATCGAGAAAGCCTGCATTGCGATAAATGCCAGGGAGGGCGACTTGATCGGCCTGATGCAGGACTTCACTCATCGCTATCCCTCGCTCAAGTTGTCCAGCCTGCCCAGTTTCGGCAATGACGCCATTCCCCAGATGCATATCGAGTTTGGCTTTGCCGGTCAGCCGGACTTGGTGGAAATCGCGATGAGCGAATGGCGCAAGGCGCTGATGGACCGAGCTTACGAGTTGCGGGAAAAATAGCAGGCTGATAATCGATAGGTTTGCGGCCAGAATGGCATTGAATGAATGTCGTATATTCATCCACCCCCGCGAAATCCGGCGACGGATGCGCGGGGTTTGCTTTTGTCGGCATATCGGGGGTGTGGGTGTGGAGATAGCGCAATGGAAACGACAGTTCATGGAATGGGAGCGCAATTTCTGGCGGCGAGAGACCGATGGCGTGTGGCGGGTGGTGTTCCATCAAGGAACGGGCCTGGAAGGCTGATGGCTAGCCATGGATGACGTCGTTGTAGGCGCTGTTGTGATATATTCTTATTTAAATCGACCTTAAGTCGATTTTTTATTGTTCTTTAAATTGTTCTTTGGGAGAAGTCATGACTGCTGTGAGCTATCGAACCGCGAGTCCGGAAGATATCGCCGCCTGCATTGTTATCCGGGGCCAGACCCGTGAAAACGCCGTTTCAGAAGCCCGCTTGAATGAAGTGGGCATCACGCGGGAAAGCTGGGCGCAAAGCGTGCGCTCGGGAGCGTTGCCCGGGGTGGTGGCCGAGTCGGCCGGCGAGATTGTCGGCTATTGCTTTGGCGAGATCGCAAGCGGCGAAATAGTCGTGCTGGCCTTGCTGCCGCAAGCTGAGGGTTTGGGCGTCGGCAAGACGCTGCTGGGGCAAGTCATGGCGGTATTGCGCCAGCAGGGCCATAGCCGTTTGTTCCTGGGCTGCAATAGCGACCCCGCCGTGCGCTCGCATGGTTTTTATCGCCACCTTGGCTGGACCGCCACCGGAGAAACGGATGGTTTCGGCGACGAGGTGCTGGAATATCATTTCCTGAATTAAGCAGGGGTAGTCGATAAGGCGGGCGGCAGCAGAGCTTGCCCGCCCATTCAAGAACAGCCTATGTCCAGCAGACTGTTAGCCTGGCGCGGAGTGCCGGCGCTTACAGCGTGCCGGTGCCGCCATCCATCAGCATGCCGCTGCCAAGCATGAATTGGGACTCATCCGAAGCCAGGAAAACAGCGGCTTGCGCCAGTTCTTCCGGCCGACCCAGTCTGCCAAGCGGCACCAGGCTGCGGACCGCGTCTTTCAAGCGCGCCTCTTGTTCACCGTTTAGCCCGGTTTTGCCGAAGGCGGGCGTCTCCGTCGGTCCCGGCGTCAGGCAGTTGACGCGGATGCCGCGCGTCAGCCATTCGCCGGACAGCGAACGCGCCAAGGACATCAAGCCTGCTTTGCTGGCGACGTACACGCTGCTGTCCGGCAAGCCTATATTCACGCCGGTCGAGCCGCACAGGATCACCGAACTGGGCTTGGCCAGCATGGGCAGCAAGGCTTGCAGCAAGAAAAACGGTCCTTTGAGATTGGTCGACATCACCCGGTCGAAATCCGCCTCGCGCCAGCGTTCTACCGGCTGGTGAGTGACATCCCCCGCATTGATGTAAACCGCATCCAGCCGATCCCAGCCCGCATCGCGCAACTGGGCCGGTAACTTGACTTGATCCTTAACTTTTCCTGCATCGCTTTGAACGATCAGCAGCCTGGGGCCCAGCGCTTCTTTCGCGGCTTCCAACGATTCCTGGCTGCGGCCGGTGATGGCGACATGAGCGCCTTCGGCCAGGAAGGCGCGTGCGGTGGCCAGGCCAATGCCGCTGGTTCCGCCGGTGATGAGGGTATGCTTTCCTTGCAGCCTATTCATATTGACTTTCCGTGTGTGTAATGAGGAAATGCAATGTATGACATTCAGTATTTTTAAGGTAGTAGGTACCATTTGCATACTGTTGGAAAAACACGATGAGAGAAGATAGCCATCCAATACCGCCGACGAATGCAATTTCGGATTGCCCCATGCTGCAGTTCGTCGGCTTGATATCCGGGAAATGGGCGGTGCCGGTGCTGTATAGGCTGATCATGCAGGGCGGTCCGATCCGCTTTAACGAGTTGCAGAGGGCGATAGGCAGCATCACGCAAAAAGAACTGACCAAGCAGCTGCGCTTGCTGGAACGACGCGGCTTGCTGAGCCGCGAGGTGTATCCGGAAATGCCGCCGCGGGTGGAGTATCAGATCACCCCCTTGGGCGCGACGCTGGGCGCCCCCTTGCAAAGCCTGGCCGACTGGATGCGGCGGCATGGGGCAGCGCTGGGCGCATGAGCGGCAGGCCAAGGAGATGAGGCGACAGGGCTGTGGTTTGCATCCGGCAAAGCTGGTTTTCCGAATATCAGCGCGAATGACGAATATCTGTGTCTGACGGGCGAATTTGTCACGGAACAGGTTTAACGTTTGCGTTGGAGCGGGCCTGCGGGTGTCTGATATGCAGGGCGCGGTTGGTCGAATGGGTGGCCTGGAGCGCATCGGGCAAGCCATTGAGGTTCAAGCCAATCTGAAGCCGGAGATGCGGCTGCGGGATGCGGACATCCGCCTGGCGTCGTTGGCGGAATATGGCTGAGCCTATGCGGTCCATTACTGGAAGCGAGCCGCTTGCCAAGGGCGAGTTGGGATAATGGGAGGCGAGGGATGCGAATAGTAAAGCTCGTGTTGGCTGCAGGCGTGGCGATTGTGTTGTCAGGCGCGCCGCAAGCCTGCACCTTGTGGGGCGCAAGCGGCGACGCGTCGGAGGACGGCACCTTGCTGGCCAAGAATCGCGATTGGCGGCCGGATCATGTCCAGTCTCTGCGTTTGCGCCATCCTGGCCACGGTTTTGCCTACTTGGGGCTGTATGCCGACAATGGCAGCGCGCCGGGCCTCAAGGCCGGCGTCAATGAGCGGGGTCTGGCCTTGGTCGGCGCATCGGCCAGCAGCTTGCCGCGGGACCTGAGGTTGGCCGACAGCAGCAAGCATGCCGTGCTGGCGCAACTGCTGAGGGAGTTTGCCTCCTTGGATCAGGTGGAGGCGGGGGCGGGCAAGGTGTTCTCCCAATCCCGGCCGATGTTTCTGCTGATGGCCGATGCCACAGGCTTGATGCAGGTTGAGGTGGGCCAGCATGGCCGCTATCGGCTGACGCGGCAAAGCAATGGCACGCTGGCGCATACCAATCATTACTTTGACGCCAGCCTGTTGGACATCGCGCAACAGACAGGGGAAAGCAGCCGGGTGCGTTTAGGGCGCATTCAAAGCCTGCTCGCGCAAAATCAGACGCATACGCTGCGGGAGTTCGAGGCGCTGAGTCAGGATAGGCATGATGGCGCGGACAATAGCCTGTGGCGCAACGGCAAAGAATACACGCTGGCTGCTTGGCAGATGGCTTTGCCTAAGAATCAGCCGCCCAAGCTGCATTTGGTGTTGGCCAATCCGGGCCAGCGGCAGGAAACGGCGGATTATCTCTTGGACGCGGCTTTTTGGGCTAAGCCGGAAGGCGTGTTGCTGCCGTAAGAGCGCTGTATTTTATATTATGCCAATACTATATTTGTGCGGCATGCTTGCCCGCAGCGGCAGGCCGGACACTGAAAGCCAACAAGGGGATTTCGATGCGCATCCGCAGCGTGTATCTGAAAGTGCTGGATATGGAAGCCGAGCGGGCATTCTGGCAAGCCTTTCTGCTTAGCGAGCCAAGCAAGAGCGGCAGCCATTGGAGCGAGTTCGCGCTGGATGGCGCGAGGCTGGGCTTGTTGCTCAATGATTTCGGCGAGAAGATTGCCGGCAGCGGCGCCGTGCCGGTGTTCGAGTTCGAGGCGGGCGACTTGCCGTCGGCCATCGCCAGAGCCCAGTCGGCCGGCGCCTTGGTGGTGCTGGATGGACTGGATAATCCTCAAATGAACTCCATCGTATTGTCTACGCCCGGCGGCCATGAGTTCGAATTGTGCAATTGCCGATTGCATGACTGAGCCCCCGCGCTGTTTGGCGTGGCGCTGCAGCCGCGGCTGAGGACAGCGGGGCGGCCGGGTCAAGTTTGGCTCTGGCTTGGGTCGATCTGCCTCTGCGTGTTTCATGCGCGGCGCCCGGAGCGCTTGTCCTCATCGCCTCCCCCTTGCCGGTTGCTGGTCTAGGCTGAATTGTTGCTGATCAGGCTGTGAATGGTGGTGATTCTTGCGTGGAATCGTTCAATGTGAAATATAAATAAGAATCATTATCATTGAAAATATGAGTGGTTTTCATTAGTATTTGCGCTTTCGCACCTTTCGTTAACAAAAGCGCAACAAATGAAGAAGAAAACTCTCGCCACTTGGCTGGCTATGCCGGCGTTGTGCCCGCAAGCATTGTGGGCCGCGCCTCAGGAACAGATGATGGAGCCGGTCCGTGTCACCGCTACCTCGCCTGAGCGACAAAAAACCGTGCTGGAAGCCGATGATCTGCGCCGCGCGCGCGGAACCGGCAATGCCGACATCTTTTCCGGCCAGCCCAGCGTAACGGTCAACAACGCCCGCAATGAAGCCGGCGCCATCGACTTGGCCATCCGCGGCCTGCAAGGCGAGGGCCGGGTGCCGGTGGTGATCGACGGCAGCCTGCAATCGACGCATACCAATCGCGGCTATCAAGGCACCAGCGACCGAACCTATATCGATACCGATCTGATCAGCCGCGTCAGCATAGAGGAGGGCGCCTCGACCGGCGCCTTCTCCAGCGGCGCGGTGGGCGGCTTGGTGCAGATGAAGACGCTGGGCGTCGAGGATGTATTGTTGCCGGGCGAGTCCTTCGGCGCGCTGGTCAAGGGAAATCTTTACAATAACAACAAGATGCCGGATGTCCCGGCCAATGAGCGAGATCAAGTCTATTACCAGCTGAATAACGGCATCGGTCCGCGCGTTTTCAATAATGGCTCCGCCACCTTGGCCTTGGCGTACAAGCAGCCTGGTTACGATGCGCTGATCGCGTTCAGCAAACGCCGGACCGGCAATTATTTCGCCGGCCAGCGCGGCCGGGATTTATATCCTGAGGCGGTGACCTCGCCGGGGCAGGAGGTGGTGAATACCAGTTACGACAGCAATTCGCTGCTGGCCAAGCTGGGCCTCAATGTGGCGGATGGGCAGCGCGCGCAGTTCATTTACCGCCGCCATCAGCAGCGCGCAGGGGAGTTGTTGGCGGCCTATTGGTACAAGGGAAGCCATGATCGGGATTTCAATGACCTGCCGCCGGGCGTGGAAACCATGCCGCAATGGGAGCTAGGCACGGCGGATGTGCATGCCTACAGCGCCAGCTATAGCTATGCGCCCAGCGGCAACCGCTTGATCGACCTGCAGATGGCGGCATGGGCGACGCAAGCGGACATGCGCCAGCATAACGGCCTGTGGTCGGGGCCGCCGGGATCGTCCTATGGCGACCAATATCTGCATGCCTACCGGAATGACCGCCACGGCGTGAATCTGAGCAATCGATCCGAGCTGTCCAGCCTGCCCCTGATGCTGGAGTATGGCCTGGCGGTGCAGCAGGAGAAGATCCGGCCCACTTACAACTTCTCCGGCGACCCCAGCCGGGCCGGCAGCGCGCGCAGGGGCTTGCGCCAGGAGCGCAGCCTGTTCGCGAATGCCAATCTGGACTTGGGCCGCGCCCAATTGATGCTCGGCGCGAATCTGCATGACGCCAATACTCGCGATTACGCCGCCGGCAGCGAGGTGGGCTTTTCGCCGCGAGCCGACTTGCTGGCCCAGCTGAATGTCAAATTGGCCGATTGGGCGGATGCTTATCTCAAGACCAGCCGCAGCAGCCGGATGCCCAGCTTGTATGAGTCCACCACGTCGACAGAAATTTTCAATTACAACTCCTACAATCCGCTGCGGCCTGAGCAGTCGGTCAACCGGGAGCTGGGTTTGCGCGCGCAGTTCGCCGATGTGCTGTCCGCCCGCGACAGCCTCAAGCTGCGCGCCAGCTATTTCGACAATACCGTCCATGACTTCATTACCGGCGCATGGCTGGACTCCACGCCTGGCATGTCGGAGTGGCGGGGCAATTTCACCTTCCTCAATTACGACAAGCTGCGGCTGCGCGGCTATGAATTGGGCCTTAACTACAAGAGCGCCTCCTTCTTCGTCGATGCGGCCGCCACGCTGTATCGGCAGCCGGAAGTGTGCTCCGCGCTGCAAGCGGGCCGCCGCGACACCGCGCAGTGCAACGCCAACGGTTTTGCGTGGAGCCTGATCCCGACCCGCATTCCGCCCAAGAACAATTACGTAGTGACGGCGGGCAAATATCTGCTGGATGGTTCGGCCACGCTGGGCGGCCGGATGCGCTACCATTCCGCCAAGACCAATCCGGCGCAATGGCTGCAAGGCACGGGGGCGAGCCCGGTGATCGAGCTGCCGTCCGAGAAACTGTTCGACTTGTTTGCCGAATACAAGATGAACAAGCGCGTCAGCCTTAGCCTGAATGTGGACAATCTGACCAACCGCTACGCGGTCGATCCCGGCTCGGTGATCAGCATGCCCATGCCGGGCCGCACCATACGCCTGGGGATGGAGGCCAAGCTGTAATCGCCGGAAACGAGAAACGGGGGGCCTCCCCCCGTTTTATTTGGGGCTGTTGGCCGCCGTCTCTTGCCGGAGTTGCATGATGGCCACGCTTACGGCGCTGGAGGCGACGGCGTAATCGCCCTCTTGCATGGCCAGCTCCGCTTGCTGGTATTGATGCAGATTGATCATTTGCGCGATCTTGCCGGCTTCTCGATGGAAAATCGCATGGCGGTGGACGCAAGTTTGAAAGATGCTCAGCTTGCCGTAGCGGTTGCGTCCGTCGCCGTGCAGCCATTTGCCCAGTTCGCAGCAGTTGTCCCGCGAGATGGTTTCTACATCCATGCTTTCCTGTTTATTGACAGCCTCTCGAAAACGCGTCTTCCACTCCGCATGCGTGAGCAATGCCTGATCCAGATCCATAGCGACCTCTGCCGATACTTGCTTGCAAAACCCCCGCGCGGGGCGAGGGTGGTCAAACTTTTTGTTTTGATTGCTACAGTTTTTATAGGATCAATCAGGGGTCTTCGCTACTTCCGGCGCAGGTTCGCCCGGGCTTGGGAGCGGCGCGCCGCCGGCCTCTACGGCAGCCGGGCGGGGCGGCACAAAGAAGGATTGCGGCTGGCGCAGGAAGCGTCGAGCCAGGATGGGCAGCAGCGGCAGCAGCATGGAGGCTGACAGCTTGCGGGAGCGCAAGGCCACCCATAAGGCCAGCGCGAAGCTGACGCCGAGGTTCACCAAGCCTATCAACGCCACGCCGGCTGTTCCCAGCAGCACGGCGGACAAGGGCGCCTGAAAGTCCAGCGCCACGCTGGCGAACGCCAGGTTGGCCGAGGAAAAGGTAATGTGGCGGATGTCCAGCGGCAGGCCCAGCATGGTGCCCACGGTGCCGGTCAGGCCCAGGAACATGCCGAAATAGAAATTGCCGGCCAGCGCGCCCAGATTGTGCTCTACATAGTGCCCCAGTTTCCAGGCGCGGTTTTCGCCCAGGGCGCGGCGCAGCAGCGCATGGCTGGCGATCCGCTCCGGAATGCGGCGGTAGATGGCCTTGTTGTCGTAATAACCGGCGATCAGGCCAGACAGGAACAGGAATACGCCGGCGATGGCGGCATGCGGCAGCGCCAGACTGTGGATGGGGTCGATCTCATGCAGCAGCTTCTGCGCCTTGGCGGCGTCCACCACCGGCGCACCGAACAGATAATGCCAGCCCAGCGCGATCAGCGCGGCGGTGGGGATGGCCAGCAGCACATTGCCGACGATGGCGATGAACTGGGTACGCGCGACTTTGACGATCAAGTCGGCCAGATCGTCCAGCTGCTTTTTGCGGCCGTTCTTTTCGTGCAGCGCGGCCGCCAGGCGGGCGGCTGTCATCGCCGGCTGCTTGGTGGCGATGGTGAAGTGCAGAATCTGCACGATGATGAAGCCGATGGCGTAATTGAGGCCGAAGGCGATGCCTTCCAGCAGCAAGGGCAGGTGGCCGCGCGCCAGCATCAGCTTGATCAGCGCCATGAAGCCGACGATCAGGCCGGCGCCCATCGCGGCCTTGCCCATCTTGGCCCAGTCGCGGCGGTCTTCCGCGATGTAATGCTCGCCGTGGCGGCCGGCGTGCTCGGTGACCTGCAGCGCCAGCAGCTCGGTATTGGATTTGAACAGGTCGCGGAGGCTGTACTTGCGGTTTTCGGCCTGGGCGAAGTCCACGATCAGCTTGAACAATTCGGGACGCTGCGCTGGATTATGCTCGGGCGAGAGCAATTCAAGCAGCGCGCGCAAGCGGGCTATGCTCTGTCCCAGGCGCAGGCCGTGATAGGTCAGACTGACCGAAATGCCGTAGCGGGCGGCGTTCTTGCGCACCTTGCCCAGAATGGCTTCGCATTGCTCCAGCAAGACTAGAATCTGCTTTTCGTCTTCCGCCGGCGCGGCGCCGTCCACCAGGGCCTGGTGGCAGACATCCACGTAGCGCTGCACTTCGGCGTTCAAATGCATGAAGGGCGAAGCGAAGCGCTCCACCTCCGGGCAGACGCGCACCAATTCCGGCTCCAGGCCGATGGCGGTGATGCGGGCGGCCAGCACCTGCACCGATTCCAATAGTTGCAGCCGGGTATTGCGGGCGCTGTCGTGATTGGGCGCTTCGTTCCAGGCCAATGCTTTCCACAAGGAGTGCCAGGTGGCGTCCGGCACCGAATCCAGCCAGATGTAGTCATGCTTGTGGTTGAACAAGCGGCCGAAGCGATCGCGCAGCGAGTCCGGATTGTAGGGCATGGGCAAGGCGCGCTCGCCCAGGCGGCGGATCAGCGTAGTGCCGAAGCCGTCGTTGGCCAGGATGCCGGCCTCCGTGTAGAGCGGGATCTGCCGGGTTTCGGCCAGCAGCGTGCACAAGGCCTGGCGCAAGGCCTGGCGGTAGTCCGGATGGTGTTCCAGCAGAAAGGACAGCGCTTGCAGATTGACGGTGGCGTGCTGCGGCGGCTGGCGGTCGCTGGGGCGCACGGCCGCCACCAGCGCCGCGAGGGCGTCGGTTTGGCCTGGATCGCGGCATAGCTGCCGCAAGGAGAGTTCCAATTCAGGGAGATGTTGTTCTGTCATGTTTACCCAGGTTGTCCGCGCGGGGCGCGGAGAGTGGAGGCGTTCATCCCATTTTAGGGCATGGCCGCCGTCGCGTGGTTCCGCGCGACAGGCGATTGACACCTTACTAACCAGTAAGTAGAGTGATTTGATGAGCATTGGTTCCGACAGCAAAAACGACACCCGCAAGCGCATCCTCGATCTGGCCGAGGAGCTGTTGCTGACGCGCGGCTACAACGGCTTCAGCTATCAGCACATCAGCTCGGCCCTGGGCGTGCGCAACGCGGCCATACATTACCATTTTCCCAAGAAAAACGATTTGGGCGTGGCGCTGATCCAGCGTTACCGCCGCCGTTTTCAGCGCTTCATCGAGCAGCAGGCGGACTGGGACGCGGCGCGCCGGCTGGAAAGCTATTTCGGCCTGTCGGACCAGTATTACCGGCAGGACAAGCAAATCTGCCCCAGCGGCATTTTCAGCACCGAATTCCAGACGCTGCCCGATGATATGCGGGAAGAGGCGGCGGCGTTCATCGACGAGATGCGGCAATGGGCGGTAGCCATTGTCCGGGAAGGGCGCGATGCGGGGCAGATGGCCTATTCCGGCGCGCCGGAGGCCGTCGGCATGCTGTTGTTTTCCGCCCTGCAAGGCGGTTTGCAACTGGCGCGGATAGACGAGGCCGCGCTGCCGATGCTGAAGGAGCAAGCCAGAACCATGCTGGGGCTGGCGGAGCCAATCCAGAATAACGACACGAGAACGATAGAGGGGTAAACCATGGAGTACCGCAAGAACAGCATGAGCCGGATCGCCGACAAGGTGGGCCGTCTGCCGCTAGGTTGGCGCCGTCCGGTGCTGTCGATGATGTTCGGCAAGATCGTGCCTTTCCTGTCCACCGCCGGGCTGCGTTTCGATGAGGTGGGCCACGATAAACTGACCGTGAGCATCCGCAACCGCAAGAAGGTGCAGAACCACATCCGCGGCGTGCATGCGGCGGCGATGGCGCTGCTGGCGGAAACCTCCACCGGCTTTGTGGTGGGCATGAATATGCCGGACGACAAGCTGATGCTGCTCAAGTCGATGAAGGTCAATTACATCAAGCGTTCGCAGGGCGATATGAAGGCCGTGGCGACGCTGAGCCCGCAGCAGATCCAGACCATGTACGAGCAGGAGAAGGGCGAAGTGCTGGTCAGCGTGGAGGTCACCGACGAATCGGGCGAGCCGCCCATCATCTGTGAAATGCTGTGGGCCTGGATCCCCAAGAAGCGTCCGGAGGCGAAAGCGGCATGATTACCCTGCAAACCCTGACGGTGGAGCTGAGCGACAAGGTGGCTTTGCTGCGCTTCAATCGCGGCGACAAGGCCAACTCGCTGAACCAGCAGATGTGGCAAGACTTGCGCGAGGCGCTGGATTGGGCCGACGGCGAGGCGGGCGTGCGCGCGGTGGTGCTGGCCGGACACGGCAAGCATTTTTGCGCCGGCATCGACCTGTCCATGCTGATGAGCTTGCAGTCGCTGATTCAGGACGAGTGCGAAGGCCGCAAGCGCGACAAGCTGCGCCGGGTGATCCTGGATCTGCAAGATTGCGTCACCAGTCTGGAACGTTGCCGCAAGCCGGTGATCGCCGCGATCCATGGCGCTTGCCTGGGCGGCGGCCTGGATATCGCGCTGGCGGCGGACTTCCGTTTCGCAGCCGAGGACGCCGTGTTCGGCGTGCGCGAGGTGGATATCGGCATGGTGGCCGATGTCGGTTCGCTGCAGCGCCTGCCGCGCGTGGTGGGCGAGGGCGTGGCGCGCGAGCTGGCCTTGACCGGCCGCGACATGGTGGCGCAAGAGGCGCTGGATGTGGGCCTGGTCAACAAGGTGTTGGCCGATGCAGAGGCGGTGCTGGCCGCAGCCATGCAGAGCGCCCGCTTGATCGCCGGCAAATCGCCGCTGGCGGTGCGCGGCAGCAAGGAAGTGCTGAACTACAGCCGCGACCGCAGCGTGGCCGATGGTTTGCAATTCGTCGCCGGCTGGAATGCGGCAATGCTGATCTCGGAAGATATCCAAAAGGCCGGCATGGCCGCCATGATGAAGCAGGAAGTCAGCTTCAGGGATTAGGGCGTATCGTATCGCACATCGTCCTTTGGCAGCTAGGGAAGGCCTGAACAAGTCCCCGGTCTTCCCGTCAACTGATTCCACCTCAGCCTGAGCCAGGATGCCGCCATGCGGCAGCAGATGACCTTCTCCGATCTCGAACTTGCCGCCAAGAAGAATCGCACTCGCCGCGAAATCTTTCTGGGTGAGATGGATCAGGTCATGCCTTGGCCGCAACGGGAAGCCGCCATCGCTCCGGTTTGCCCCAAGCCCGGCAATGGTCGCCGCTCCTATCCGCTGTCCGCCATGCCGCGTGTCTACTGCCTTCAGCAGTGGTACAGCCTGTCAGATCCTTCCTTGGAGGAACGCCTGTACGAGATCGCCTCCATGCGCCAGTTCGCCGGCCTCTCCCTGAACGCATCCCGGACGAAACCACCCTGCTGAACTTTCCCCGTCTGCTGGAGAAGCACCAACTGACCCATGCCCTGTTTGCCGCCATCCGCCAGCATCTCCCCGACAAGGGACTGATGTTGAAGCAAGGCGCCATCGTCGATGCTACCCTGATTCACGCGCCCAGCTCCACCAAGAACGCCCAGGGCGAGCGCGGCCCGGACATGCATCGGAAGAAGGGCAAACAGTGGTACTTCGGTATGAAAGCCCATATCGGGGTCGATGCCCAAGCTGGACTGGTGCATCGCGTGGCCGGCACCGCCGCCAATGTGGCAGATGTCACGATGGTCGATCAGTTGCTGCCCGGCGAGTAAATCGATATGTTTGGCGACGCCGGCTTTGCTGGCGTGCACCAGCGAGCCGAATACCCATCGCGAGCGGCGCGCTGGTGGATCGCCATGAGGCCGGCCAGCGCAAAGCGCTGACGGATTCGGCAAATGACCGGCAGGTCCGCTTGGTCGAAACGGTAAAACCAAGATTCGGGCCAATTTGAGCATCCCTTCCGGGTTGTCAAGCAACAGTTTGGCTACTTGAAAACACGCTACCGCGGCTTAAAGAAAAACACTCGCAACTGATGACGTTGTTCGGCTTGGTCAATATCTGGCTGGCGCGAAAGACCTTGCTGGCGGGAAACTAAAGGGATGGATGACCGGGAGGCCCGGTCATCCTGATGGCGGGCGGCCTGAAATCGACTGGTCTACTGCCGAAGCGCCTGCGATAAGTTGCATTTCTGTTTGCGCAGTAGCTTGTTCAGACCTTCCCTGGCAGGGGTGTCAAGGAAAAGCTGCGGGCTAGAAAATTGATGGCAACACTAGTTTGGGGAGGCTTGTCCGGGGCTGGTCCAGATGCCAGTGTGTGGTGAGATCTCATGAAAAACGGATACCCGTAAAATGCGGGGGCGGCATCAATCTAAAATGCTCCTTATGGGAGGTCCGTTTGCACTTCAGCTGCGAGAGGGAATAGCCGCCGCTATTTCGACATAGTCATAGCTGCTGATTTCAAAACGATTGCCATCGGGGTCGGCAAAATACATCGACCATGAAATATGGTGATCGACTACCTTCAAAGGCATGGCCAATTGCGTTTCCAGGTGCTTGCGCCACTCCCAGAAGTCGGCGGCGCTTGCCGCGAGCGCGATGACTGGGCTTGGCATGGGCTCAGGCTGCTCGAATAGGGCGAGATGCAGAATGTCATCGCGGTCCGTCAGCGTTAACGGTCCTCCATCCTGGTTCCAGAAGGCTAGCGATGGCACGGCCTCCAGTCCCAATACTCGGCGATACCAGTTTTGCGCAGCGCGTCTATCCCGCACGTAGAGGTGAATGTGGTCAATTCGCGCGATAGCGGGCGTCATGCGGCCTCCGCGGGCGAGCGCGTGCCAAGGCGGCTTGCCATGCGCGCGACACGTTCGCCAAGGTGGCGGGCGGTGGCGAGGTCTAGAGGGTGCGGCGTGCCATCCGGGCAGTGCGCGGTGGCGCCGAGCTGGCAGCCCAGGCGGTTTAGTTTGTGCGCCTGTTGTCCATTGGCGATATCCAGTCCGCACCACAGCATGCCGTGTTGGGCCGCCAAGGTGGCGAAATACGCCAAGGTGGCTTGTTGATCGCCATTGGGGCTGCCGCCTACAGTGAAGCCGGCGGCGATTTTTCCGGCCAAGGCCTGTCGGCACCAGGCTTCGCTGCTGGCGTCGGCAAAGGATTTGAACTGCGCCGCCGGCCCGCCCATATAAGTAGGGCTGCCGAAAATGATAGCGTCGGCCTGCTCAAGCGCATGCTTGCAAGCCTGCAAGGAATAGCGTCCTTCCATGATTTGCCTGGATTCGATGCGCAGCAGGCTGGGCTGGCCGTGCTGCGCCGCGCCCTCTGCGATGGCTTCGGCTAGCTGATGCGTGCTGCCGGCGGAGGAGTAGTAGATGATCAGAATATTGTTCATGGCGCGATGTGCTTTTGTCATTGAAATGCTAGTATCAAAGTTAAAGTTAACTTCAAGTCAAGGGCGGGCATGAGCGAGGGGTGGATCAGCATAGGCCGAGTGGTCAAACGAACGGGCGTGGCAGCCAGCGCCTTGCGTTTTTATGAGTCGAAAGGCTTGATTCGCAGCGTGGGCGAGGCCGGCAAAACCCGGCATTACCATCGAGACGTGATTCGCCGGGTGTCATTCATCAGGATCGCCCAATCCTTGGGCATGAGCTTGCAAGAAATCGCAGACGCGCTCTCTCGTTTGCCTCTTCAGCGCACGCCTTCCGCCGATGATTGGGCGCTTATTTCCCAGGCGTGGCGGGGCTTGTTGCAGAACAGGATAGATGCGCTGTCCCAATTGCGGGACAAATTGGATTCGTGCATTGGCTGCGGCTGCCTGTCATTGCATCATTGCCAGTTGTATAACCCGGGCGATGCTGTCGGCAAGCAAGGGCCTGGTCCGCGTTTCCTCACCGCGCCAGATAGCGAAAGCGGCGGGCCGGCGACCTCAAGCGCCTCGCGTAAGAGCAAAACGTAGCGGCTGCCAGAGGCGGCCGCTACGTTCTCTTGCCGGAGGCTGGCCTGGGCATGGGGCTCAGGCGAGTTCCGCGTCAAAAAGAGACTGGCTTTGCTGCGGGCATCCGTGGGGAATGGCCTCCATTCGGATGACTTGCAGCTTGGCCATGTCTTTCAGGCGGCGGCGCAATGGCGGAGGCACCATATCCTCATCGCTTGAGATTGCGCAGGATTCTGCCGACTTGGCCGACTGCTCCTGAATCTGTTGCTTTTCGAAGCAGGTCAGAGGGCGTTGCAGGATGGCCTCCAACGGCACATCCATGTCGAAGTTACTGTCAAGCATGACGCTCACCTCATGAGGATATGTTGCCTGTAGACCGCTTGTGGCGGGAACAGGTGGACAACTGCCATCTCATGATACGAGCGACGAGGTGATTTGTTTATAAGTAGGTACAACTAGAAATGGAGAAAACTGTCTTTTTAAACAGCTAATTGCATGCTTTTTTGAGTGTGGCCGGGGCTTTGCGTCGGCGCCTTTCCATCCCGCCTTCTTGGCGGCGGGCCTGGCCTGCCTTGAGTATGATAAGTGGAGGATGGTTTCTCGGCGAGTCGCGTATGCGGAAAGGGTGGGTGTTGGCCATCGCGCTGTTGGCGAGCGCTTGGGCCAGAGGGGGCGATGGCGAGCTTGCCATCTATACGGACGAGTGGCCGCCTTTGAGTTACGCCGAGGGCTCGGAAGTCAAGGGCATGGCGGTGGAACTGGTGGACATGATCCGTTCGCGCCTGCATGTTTCCGCGCCGGTGAAGCTGGTGCCTTGGGCCAGGGCCTACAGTTATGTCCTCAATCGGCCCAATGTCATGCTGTTTGTGCTGGGGCGCTCGGCGGAGCGAGAGGCGCTGATGACCATGGTGGGGCCGGTGGCGCGGGCTGACATCAATTTGTATTGCCGGCGCGGCGAGGCGAGCAGGCTGAAGGCGATGGGCGAGAAAATGCTGGACGCGCCGCTGACAGCCTTTCGCAGCAGTATTTTCCTATCGGTGGCCCGCAAGCATGGCTTTCGCAATATCGTCGAGAGCGCAACTCCGGAACAATCAGCCTTGCTGCTGCATTCGGATCGCGTGACGCTGTGGTCGGAGGGCGACAGCGTGGTGGCCAGCGTGATGGATAAGGCGGGCTTGGATCGCAATGAGATCGAATTGCTGGCGCCTCTGGAGAAGGTGGATTTGTATCTGGCTTTTTCAAAGGGCACGCCGCGCGCGACGATTGCCGCTTGGGAAGGGGTTTTGCGCGATCTCAAGCATGACGGCAGCTACCGCAAGCTTTATCAACGCTGGTTGCCGTCGGCCTCGCCTCCGCTCAAGGTGGAGAGGGTGGGCTTGGAACCTGTCGATGCCCAGTAGCGGGCATTGCGAGGGTTTGCGCTTGATGTGTTAAAATATCGGGTTCCCCTTAAGGCTTGGCTGTGGATTTGAAATTTTGCGATTCGCCCCCAGTTTGAGCGGGACTAACCGAAACATCTAGGTGACGCGGGATGACAACCATTGTGGCTGTGCGCAAGGGCGGCGAGATCGCCATCGCGGCCGATAGCCAGACGACCTTCGGCGACGACCAGAAATTGCTGGCGCCGTATGATTGTTTCCACAACAAGATTTTCCGCCATGGCGACAGCTATTTGGCGGTTTCCGGCAGCGCCGCGCATGATCTGGTATTGCAGAGCGCGCTCAAAAGTTTGAAAAAAGCCGATCTAAGCAGCCGCGCGGCCATCTTCGAGACCTTCCGCAAACTGCATCCCAAGCTGAAGGACGCTTTTTACCTGAGGCCGGAAGAGGATGAGGAAGACCCATACGAATCCAGCCAGATGATGGTGGTGATCGCCAACCGGCACGGCATTTTCGGGGTCTATCCGATGCGGGAAATATATGAATTTTCCCGGCTGTGGGCGATAGGCTCGGGCCGAAAATTCGCGATGGGCGCGATGTACGCGGCTTACGAGCAAAACTTGAGCGCCCGCGAGATCGCCGAAATCGGCGTGCGCGCCGGATGCGAATTCGACGTCAGCTCCTCGCTGCCGATGACGACCTATACCGTAGAGCTGGCCGCCCATGCGGCCAAGGAAGCAAAAGAATGAACCAACACGATACTTTGCAACGTTTTCTGTTTGATGGCGCGCCGGTGCGCGGCGCGCTGGTGCGCCTGGACGGCGCTTGGCAGCAAGTGCTTTCCCGTCGCGCTTATCCGGAGCCGCTGAAGGCCATCCTCGGCGAAATGATGGCCGCGTCGGTGTTGATGGCCGCCAATCTGAAGTTCGACGGTTCCCTGATCTTGCAAATCCACGGCACAGGCGCGCTTAAACTGGCGGTGGTGGAGTGCAACAATGATCGCACCGTCCGCGCCACCGCCAAATGGGAAGGCGAGCTGGACGACAAGCCGCTGGCCGAACTACTGGGCGCCGGCGGCAGGTTTATCCTGACGCTGGAGCCGCGCCTGGATAAGAATCAGACTTGGCAGGGCATCGTGGCGCTGGAAGGCCAATCCGTCGGCGAAATGCTGGAAAACTACATGCTGCGCTCCGAGCAGCTGGAAACTACGCTGAGCTTGGCCAGCAATGGCCAGACTGCGGCCGGCATGTTGTTGCAGCGCCTGCCGGAAGGCCATGGCGAGGCGGAGGGCTGGAACCGGGTGCGCATGCTGGGCCGCACGCTGAAGTCGGAAGAGCTGCTGGAGCTGGGCGCCGAAGACATCCTGCATCGCCTGTATCACGAAGAGCAGGTGCGCGTGTTTGAGCAGGAAACGGTCAGCTTCAATTGCAACTGCTCCCGCGAGCGCGTCGGCAATATGTTGACCATGCTGGGCGGCCAGGAAGTCGGCGAAGTGATTCTGGAGCAAGGCAGCGTCGAAATCGTCTGCGATTACTGCAATCAGCATTATGTATTCGACGAAGAAGACGCCAATCATCTGTTCGATTTCGATGTGGTGGGCGCCGTCCGCGAAGCGAGGCATTAATCGGCGTTAACCGGGGGCGGTGAGCGCTTGGCGCGCCATGTAGTCAAGGCGCGCAACGCCACCCCTTGGTTTTGACGATATGATTCCGGCGGCGCGGGGCCTTGGCGCCGCAGCGCGTGCCGCGCCGAAAGCCAGTTTATCGATTGCCGCCGCGATCCGCTCTCTCAATTGCCCAGCTCAGCCGCAAAGAAGCGATGCAGCCGTGTTCTTGCCTTTCAAACCCGCAATGAGCAAGCTGTTCGGCGGTTTTCTAAGCCCCCCCGTTGGCATGGGCAATCAAGGCTGCAGCTAAGGCATGCGGCATTCTGTGTTGTTTGATTCCTCTGCAAGCGATGGTTCCGCATGGGAGGTGAGCCAACTCGCCATGTTTGTCTGACGGTCTGTCGAGATAGCGTCTGGATAGTATTTAAGGACAAGCATCTGCTTGTTTAGTACCATTGGGCATTTTGTTTTTGGCATTTAATGCCATGAAGATAAAATTATATGTCCGATATCGCACCCCTCTGGCTATCCGCCAAAACATCACAAGATTCCGTCATTCATAATCGTGCAGACTACACTGCGCGTTCGCTCTTATGGCATAGCAACTTTCAACAGGCGGAAGCCATGCTGCGGCAATGGCATGAAGACAGGCTGGCTGGCCGGCTTGACGAGTCCGATTATCATGCCTGGATGAAAGGCGCGACCATTGCCGATATCCGGTTTGATCCCATATTGCGCGCCTGGCTGGAAGGTTCGCCGCAGAGTTATGTCGCGCATGCCGTTTACGCCCAATACTGTTACGCCATTCTGTATTTGTATCGAGGAACCGCAACCGGCAATACGGTGACCCCATTTCGCCAGCTGAAAATGCAGGAATGGGGATGGAAAACATTTAAGGCGGCCAAGCAGGCTTTGACGCTCGACCATGGCGGCGACCCCAGCGTAACTTATGAGTGTCTGATTAATTTGATGCGGGTATGGGGTGGCGGCGAGGGCGTTGATGCGGACGAGCTTCCACAACTCAGCGAGGCGGATTGGAGCCAGATCCACATTGAAACCTTCCCCGTAAATGAGGAAGAGTTCGAGCACGATTACTGGTTGCGGCGCGCCTTCGCGGAAGCGCCAGCCAGTTTCGAGATTCACAACACCGCCTTGTATAACCTGACCCCGCAATGGGGCGGCAGCGAGCAAGAAATGGAAGCGCTGGTGGCGGAAAGCGAAAGCCGCCTCAGCCCGGTGGATTTCGCCTGGCTCCGCAAATGCCTGTACGAAAACCTATCGTACTATCACTCCTGCTTTCAAGGCGATGCGGGGCGAGGCCGGCATTTCCGCCGCCTGGCCGATGCCATCGATCTGGCAAGCATCGCTCCCGAGCTTGCGACGAAATTGAAAGAAAACGCCAGGCTGGACGAGCTGTACGAGGACGCGCGCAACTGGCTTTACGATGAGGACAGCCGCGGCGCGCAAAAGGCGCTGAAGCTATTGCAAAAAGCGCCGCCTGAGCAACGCGCGGCAAACAGCGTGGGTGGTTGGTTTGAATTATTGGGCCGCACGCATTGGACGTTGGATGATTATCCCGCCGCGCTGGACAGCGCGCTGATCGCGCTCAAGATCGGCAATATAGGCTGCCTGGAATACCTGCCTATGATCTTCACCGACGACAATTCTCCTTTGCGCGAGGATCCTTATGGCTGGCAAATCATCGAGGAATTGGTGGCCATGGATCACGGAATGGGTTATCGGACCATGGGGCATGTCTTGGGCTGGGGCCTGTTTGGGCGCGAGGCGGATATCCCCGCCGCCTGGCCTTATGCCATGGCCGCGGCGCATCGAGGCGAGGTGACGCCGATGAATACGCTGGCGCAATACTTTTTTGTCAGCGATAGGCGCGGCATGCCGGCCGATCCGGCATTCGCGCTCGATCTATATTTCTGGGGCGCGGATACCATGGGTGATAACCACAGCATGCTGCATCTGGGCCGCACGCTGGCTTTCGGCGCCAGCAGGTTTGGCCAGGATGTGCCCACAGATCTGGAAAACGGCTTTCACTGGCTGCGGGCGGCTGTCAACAAGGGTGAAAATGATGCAGCGTTTTGGCTGGGGAATATGTATGCCGAAGGCCTCTACGTAGACCAGAATTTCCAAGCCGCGCTGGCTTGGTACGACCAATGCGTAGAGGACAACAGCACGGAATGGCGAGAGGAGGCTGCGATTCACGCCTTATTGCTGGTAGAGAACGAGCTGGACGACAAGAGCGCTACCAAGAAATATATTGATGCGCTCAAGGACAGCCAAAACGCCAATACTTGTTTCGAGGTCGGCGATTACTACCGGTTCATCGCTGAAAAATACGATCAACCCTCTCACTATCGCCCTGCGGTGGCATGGCTGCGGCGTTCCGCCCAGCTTGGCCATGAAAACGCGGACGCTGTCGCGAATGAGTGCGAGAGCAAGTTGCAGCCGGGCTTGCTGCGGCGCCTGGCAAGCAAACTGGGCTGGTAATCCTATTCCGGGCAGGCAAGTCCGCGGGCGCTTTCGATGCGCAAACGCCAATGCGCGTACATGCCGCGGCTTGCTGACGGGGAGGGGAAACGAACGCCACGAGCCTGCCTCGTGGCGTTTTTGAGCGCGCAGCTGGCCGCGCTCTGGATAGACGTGGACAAATGCCCGCCGCGCTTCATTTACTTTACTGCTCCGTCCATTCCTCGCATGAAATAGCGCTGGCAAAAGATAAACACCGCCAATACCGGCAGGATGGCCAGCACCGCGCCGGCCGCCACCATGCGGGTGGAAGTGGCGAATGCGCCCTTCAGATACAAAACGCCGACGGACAGCGGATATAGCTCCGGCGTTTTCAGCACCACGCTGGGCCAAACATAAACATTCCACGACCACACCAGGGTAAAGATGCCCAGCGTGGCGAGATAGGGCAGGGATAGCGGCAGACAGATGCGGCTGAACACTTGCCAGTCGTTCGCGCCATCCATGCTCGCGGCATCGATGATCTCGTCCGGTATTTCCTCAAACGCGTGCTTCATCAGATAAATGCCGAAGGCGCCGGCCAGCGAGGGCAGCACCACGCCCAGGCGGGTATCGTCCAGCCCCAGCCGGGTGATGGTGACGAAATTGCTGATGAAGTTGATTTCGCTGGGCAGCAGCAGCGTGGCCAGGATGGCGTAGAACACCAGTTGCCGGCCGCGGAAGCGCAGCTTGGCCAGCGGAAAGGCCGCCAGGCTGGAGACGATCAGCGTGCCCAAGGTGGTGAGGCCGGAGATCCACAAGGAATTCCAGAAAAAACGCCCCATGGGGATGGCGTCCCAAACAGCGATGAAGTGCTGCCAGCCGGCCTCCCTGGGCCATAGCGGCGGCGGAAAATCGAACACCTGTTCGCCATTGCCCACGGCGATTTCCAATGTCCAGTAAAAGGGATAGCAACAGGCGGCGGCGAGCGCGATCAGGATCAGATAATCCGGCAGTTTGCGCAGCAGGCGTCGATGATTGAGCGCGCGCGGCAGGGAGATGGCGGTCATGGTGGTCTCTCAGCGGTGGTCGGCGCGGATCAATTTGAAGTTGAGCCAGGCCAGCATCAGGCAAACCAGGGTCAGCACCAGGCCAGCGGCGCTGCCGCGGCCGAAGTCCAGTTGATTGAAGCCTTGATGGAAGGCGTAATACAAGGCGGTGAAGGTGGAATTGAGCGGCGCGCCGCGCGTCATCACCAGCACTTCCTCAAACGCCTTGAGCGCGTCCAGCGTGGAGATCAGGCTGCAAAACAAGATGGTGGGCTTGAGCATGGGCAGGGTGATTTTCCAGAAGCGCTGCCAGCTATTGGCGCCGTCCAGCCGCGCCGCCTCCTGCATCTCGGCCGGGATGGCTTGCAGGCCGGCCAGATACAGCACCATGTAGTAGCCGATGCCGCGCCAGAAGGTGACGAACATGACCGAATACAGCGCCAGATTCTCATCGCTGAGAAAACCGATGTCGCGCTCGGGAGCCAGCCAGCCCAGCCAGTGCAGCGCGCTGTTGAGCACGCCGTAGTCGGCGTACATCCAGTTCCACATGATGCCTACCACGGATACGGTGGTGATCACCGGCAGATAGAAGGCGGCGCGGAACAGCTTGATGCCGGGCAGGGCCTGGTTGACTAGCACCGCCAGCGCGATGCCGGCCAGCTGGATCAGCGGCACCACCAACAGGTAGCGCAGCGAATTGGCCATGGCCTGCCAGAACACCGGGTCGTCCAGCAGATAGCGGAAGTTGTCCAGTCCGGCCCATTGCGGCGGCGAGATCAGGTCGTAGCGGGTGAAGGCGACATAGCTGCCGAACAGCAGCGGCCAGAAGGTGAACACGCCCATCAGCAATAGCGCGGGCGACAGGAATAACCAAGCGTTGCGGGCCGAAGATTGCGTCATGACATTCTGCCAATGCGGATGCGCCAGAAAAAAATCCCTCCCCCGGCGCTGCGGGGAGGGCGATGAGGAGGGCTTACCCGTGCTACTTCAACTGGCGGTTCCAGAAGGCGGCGGCATCGTCCAGAGCCTTCTGCGGATCTTTCTTGCCGGTGATGGCGGCTTCCACATTGTCGACCAGATTCTTTTTCAGATCGCCGACATTGGGCACGCCGGTCAACACCAGAGTGCGGATATTGACGGCCACCTTGGCGCCTTCGATGCGGGAGCGCTCGATGGCGCCGCCGCCGGCCGAGGTTTTGACGAAGTAGCCGTCATTCAGCGCCTGGCGGGTGGAGGGGAAGGTGGCGCCGGTCACTTTGGAGAAGGCCAGCTGCTGGCTGTCGCTGGTCAGGAATTTGGCGAACTTCACCGCCTCTTGCTGAGTGGCGGCGGGCAAGCCCTTGGCGATGGCCCAACTGAACAGATAGCCGCCTTGGACGATCTTGGTCGGTCCCAGCGGCGCGGGCTGCACCACGGTGGCGGCGTAGATGCCGCGGGCGTCGCTTTGCGTTTTCTGGGCTGCGGTCGGCGCGGTTTCCATCATCGCCAGCCGGCCGCTGTTATACAGCTTGACGCTGTCTTGGAAGTTGTCGTCGGCGAACAGGCTGTCCTTGGCCAGCGCGCCGGCCTTGTAGGCGTCGGCGAATTTGCGGATCAGCGCCGCGTGCTTGGGGCTGTTGAACACCGCCTTGCCGTTTTCGATCAGGGGCAGGCCCTGGCCCAGCATGATGCCGTCGATCTGGCCCAACTGCGGCAGCAGGCCGGCGACGCCGGTCTTGGCCTTGATGGCCTTGGCCAGCTGCAGCTCTTCATCCAGACTCTTGATCGGCTTGTTCGGGTCCAGGCCGGCCTTTTTGAACAGATCGCCATTGATGACCAGTACATTGACGTTGTTATACCAGGGCAGGCCATACAGCTTGCCGCCAAAGCTCAGGTCGGTCAGCGTGTTGGGCAGGTAGGCGGCCTTGTCCGCGCCCAGGACGGCGTCCAGCGGCAGCAGCGTGCCTTTCTGGGCGTATTTGAACAGGCGCGGCACATCGTGGTTCACCAGCGCAGGCGGCTTGCCGGCGGCGATGGCGGCGTTGAGCTTGGTTTCGAAGTTGTCGTTGAAAACATCCACCCATACCACTTCCACGTTCGGGTGCTGGGCTTCGTAGGTTTTCTTGGCCTGGGCGAAGTAGCCGTCGAAACGCGGCTTGAGCGAGTCGGTCCAGAACTCCAGCCTGACTTTGTCGGCATGGGCGGAGGCCGACAGGGCGCATAGCAACAGCGCGATGCCATTCAAGGCTAAGCGGTACGGTTTCATCGTCAATCTCCTCGTTATTGTGATGATCGATTCAACGTTTCAACAGCAGCAGGGCGCCCTGGGTGGAATCGCCCAGCGGGGTGACCAGCCGTCGGCGGAAACCAGGCGGCAGCCAGTCCTGCAGCGCCTTGCCCAGGCCACCGCACAGCGCGACCGGCAGGGTTTCCTCCGGATCCAGCGCGCGGGCGATGGCCCAGGCATCCTCGCCGGCCTGCCGCAGCAGGGCGTCGGCTTCCGGGTCCTTGCGCGCCGCCTCCAGCACCAAGGGCGCCAGTTGGGCGAAACGGGCCGGCGTGGCCTGGCTGTGCCAGTTCATCATTTCCTGCCAGCTGCCGCCGACATCATGCAGCACGGCGCGGCTCAAAGGGCTGTGCGAGCGGCGGCCATCCAGGGCCATCTGCGTCAGCTGCGCCGCGCGCTGGCCCAGCCAGGCGCCGCTGGCCTCATCGCCGCTGGGATAGCCCCAGCCGCCCACCTCGCGGTGGCTGCCGTCCGGATACAGCGCCTCGCCTATGCTGCCGGTGCCCAATGCGACGATGACGCCAGGCTGGCCGTCGTGCGCGCCCAGCAGGGTGGTGTAGCCGTCGGTGGCCAATTTGACCGCGGCATAGGCGGGCGCGGCGTTCAGAAACTGCTGCGCCCACACTTTGTTGTGCACGCCGGCCAGGCCCAGGCCGATCGCGCATTGGCCGTCTTCGGGGCGGGGGATGCGCGCTTGCCGGAATGCCTCCGCCGTCACCTGGCGGATGACCTGCCATGACTGCTCTGTGCCTATGGCCAGGGACGAGCCGGGGCCTTCGGCATGGGCGACCGGCGCAAGGTCGGGCGCGGCAACGATCACGCGGGTGCCGGTGCCGCCGCCATCGACGCCTATCAAGTATTTCGGATTCTGCATGGCAATCCGGGCTGAGCCCGCCTTGATGATGACATTTGTATTTTTGCGAGTAAAGCACTGGCTATTTATTTCGTCAAGTTGATTTATTTAATAGTTTGACATGACGACGGCTTGCCGCCGATGAATGGCCTTGCGATACTCCCACCTCATGAAACTGCATGCAGACAAGCCTGAAGCGCTGACCGTTTCGGGGACGAATCTGGAGCACGCGCGCTCGCACAACCGCCGCGCCGTGCTGGAAACGATACGCCGCAATCAAAGACTGACCCGCGCAGAGTTGGCGCGCTTGACGGCGCTGACGCCGCAAACCGTGTCCAACATCACGGCGGAATTATTGGAAGCCGGCATTTTGCTGGCAGGCGCGCCGGTGCGCGACGGCGCGCGCGGACAGCCCGCCATCCCCTTGAGCCTGAATCCGGATGGAGCCTACTCCATCGGCGTGCAGCTGGATCACCGCCATTTGATCGCGGTGATGGTGGATATGGCCGGCGTGCTGCGCGCGCGCGTGGAAACGCCTGTGGACCGGCCATCGCCCAAACAAGCATTGCCTGTGATCAAAAAGGCGCTATCCGATCTGAAAGCGCAAAGCGCTTCGGCCTGGGAGCGTTTGCTGGGCATGGGGTTGGTGATGCCGGGGCCGTTCGGCGTGCAGGGCATGACTTCGGTCGGACCGACTACCTTGCCGGGCTGGGAGGCGATGGATGCGACGCAGCTGTCGGCAGCGTTGGGGATGCCGGTCCGCCTGGAAAAGGACGCGACCGCGGCGGCGATAGGCGAGCGGCTGTACGGCAGCGCCAGCACGCTGCAGAACTATGTCTATTTGTTTGTCGGCACCGGTCTGGGCGCCGGGCTGTTTCTGGATGGCAGCCTGTATGCGGGCGGGCGGCATAACGCCGGCGAAATCGGCCACATGATAGTGGAGCCGGACGGCCTGCATTGCGAGTGCGGCAACCGGGGCTGCCTGGAGCGCTATGTATCGTTGCGGGCCTTGGGCGAATGCATGCGTTTGCCTGACGATAACGAAGCGCTGCGCGCCTTGCTGGCGCAGCCGCCTCTGGCGGGGGACGCATGGCTGCGGCAGGCGGCGCCCAGGCTGCGCCAGGCGATCAATATCCTGGAGTGCCTGCTGGATATCGAGGCGGTGGTGATAGGCGGTTTGCTGCCGCCGGCCTGGCAGCAGGCGCTGGTCGACAGCCTGCACCCGCTGGCGTCTTCCACGCGCAGCAGCCAGGCCTCGCGGCTGCGGCTGGGCAGCGCGGGACGCGATGTGGTGGCCTTGGGGGCGGCGGCGTTGCCGATTTTCGATGAGTTCAATCCGCAGTACGAGGTGTTGCTGAAGCGGGCTTAAGTTTGGGGCTCGCGGTTCAATCCACACGGATAAGGGGGCGGCATGGCTTGGCGATTCTTGTTCAATCATCTGGGATTCGACAGCGCGGGACGCAAGATCGCGCTGCTGCAGGGCGAGGCCGGCGCGCATCCGGCCGGCGTTTCGGTATTGGATGCGGACCGCAGCATTGTGCTGAAACTGCCTGTTCAAGCCTTGGGCGCGGTGCCGGAGTGGGGCGAGGCCGCCTATTGGCGCATCGACCTGAGCGCGCTTAGCCGCCCCGGCCATTATCAGCTGTGGCTGGATGGCTCCGCGCCGCCCTTGGTGTCGGCGCCTTTCGAGGTGGGCCACCGGTTGTTCGCCGAGCCGCTGCTGTCCGATCTGCTCAATTATTTCAAATCCCAGCGTTGCACTGGCGTCTACGATCAGGCGGACCGGCGGGCGCCGGTGGAGGGCGGCGAGGAGCGGCGCGACGCCCATGGCGGCTGGTTCGACGCTTCCGGCGACTGCTCCAAGTATCTGACCCACCTCAGCTACGCCAATCACTTGAATCCGCAGCAGACGCCGCTCTTGGTGTGGAATCTGGCGCGCACCCGTCAAGCCTTGCCCAGGCAGCCGAAATGGTTCGACGAAAGGCTGCAGGACGAGGCCTTGCATGGCGCGGATTTTCTGCTGCGCATGCAGCATGAGAGCGGCTTCTTCTACCAAACGCTGTTCGACGGCTGGAGCAAGGACGAGAACCGCCGCAGCCTGTGCAGCTATGCCACCCAGCAAGGCCACCGTTCCGAACAGTATCAGGCCGGCTGGCGGCAAGGCGGCGGCATGGCCATCGCCGCGTTGGCGGCCGCCTCGTCCTTGCTGCGGGACGGAGCGTTTTCGCGCGCCGACTATCTGAGCGGCGCCCGCCGCGGATTTGCCCATTTGCAGGAACGCGGGGCGGACTACCTGCCCGACGGGCAGGAAAATCTGATCGACGATTACTGCGCCTTGCTGGCCGCTTGCGAACTCTATGCCGCCAGCGGCGAACGCCAATATGCCGACGCCGCCGATGAAAGGGCGGCCTGCGTGCTGGAGCGGCAGCATAGAGACGGCTGGTTTTGGCTGGACGCCGAGCGCCGGCACAGCTTCTGCCACGCCTCCGATGCCGGCCTGCCTTACATCGCGCTGATCCGCTATCTGGAAGTCCGCGGCAACAGCCCTTACGCCGAACAGGCCGGCCAATCCTGCTTGCGCGGCTTGTTGAGCGAAGTGCGGCGCACCGCGCAGCCGGGCAATCCCTTCGCCTATCCAAGGCAGTGGCTGGCGCGGCCGGATGATGAGCCCCAATTGCGCTTCTTCATGGCGCAGCGCAACGCCAGCGGCTATTGGTGGCAAGGGGAAAACGCCAGGCTGGGCTCCCTGGCCGCCGCGGCGTGGGCCGGCGCGGCCAGATGGCCGCAGCAGGCGGAGATTTTGAGCGATTACGCCCAGGCGGCGGTGGACTGGATATTGGGGCGCAACCCTTTCGACATCTGCATGCTGCAAGGCCGCGGCCGCAATAACCCGCAATACGAGCCCGGCTATTACAACGCCAACGGCGGCGTGTGCAACGGCGTCACGGCCGCGCCGGGGCAGGATGCGGGGATCGCCTTCTTGCGGCCGGAGCAGACCGACATCAGCCAATCCTGGCGCTGGAGCGAGCAATGGCTGCCCCATGGCGCGTGGCTGATGCTGGCGCTGGGCCTGCGCGGCGGTTTGGCCTAGCCTGCCTGTTGTTGCAGGGCGGCGGCTTCGCGCAGCTTGTCTTTCTTGCTCTTGCGTTTGCCCTTGATGCCGCCGTTGCCGTCCGGGTCGGCCAGCGAAACGGCGGGAGCGGCGGTTTCCAGCGGTTCGAAACCGGCGATGCGCTCGCGCGGCGCGCGCAGCTGCTGGCGTTTTTCGATCAGTTTGAAATGGGCGGCGCAATCGGCGCTGACAAAGCTGATGGCCTCGCCGCTGGCGCCGGCGCGGCCGGTGCGGCCGATGCGGTGAGTGTAATCCGCCGGAGAGCGCGGCAGATCGTAGTTCACCACCAGCGGCAGCCGGGCGATGTCGATGCCGCGAGCCGCCACATCGGTAGCCACCAGCACGCGCAAGCGGCCGGTTTTCAGATCCGCCAGCGCTTGGCCGCGCTGGCTCTGGCTGCAGTCGCCATGCAGCGCGGCGGCAGACACGCCGTTGCGCTGCAGTTTGTCGGCCACCCGGTCGGCGGCTTGGCGGCTGGCGACGAAAACCAGGACGCGATCCCAATCGTGGGTCGCCAGCAGGTGGCGCAACAGCATGGTGCGCCGGCCGGCATCCACCTCGATGGCGCGTTGGCGGATGTCGGGCGCGGTGGCTGCGCTTTGCTCGATGGCGATGCGTTGCGGCTGATTCAGCACCTTGTTCGCCAGCGCGCCCACCTCCGCCGGAAAGGTGGCGGAAAACAGCAGGTTTTGCCGCGCTGGCGGCAGCCGTTCCAATACGCTGCTCAACTCATCGGCGAAGCCTTGGTCCAGCAGCCGGTCGGCCTCGTCCAGCACCAGGGTCTTGATCGATGACAGGCGCAAGGCGTTGCGGTCTTCCAAGTCCAGCAAGCGCCCTGGGGTGGCCACTATGATGTCGGCCCCGCCGCGCAAGGCCATCATTTGCGGATTGATCGATACGCCGCCGTAAACCACGGCCACTTTCAGTTTGCGCGGCAGGCTTTGCGCCAAGTCCTGCAAGATGCCGCCCACCTGGACCGCCAACTCGCGCGTCGGCAGCAAGATCAAGGCGCGCGGCTGGCGCAGCATGGCGCGCGGGCTTTCCAGCCATTGCTGCAGCAAGGGCAGGCAGAACGACGCGGTTTTGCCGGAGCCGGTTTGCGCGGTGGCCAGGACATCGTTTCCCTGCAAAATCGCGGGAATGGCGGCGGACTGGATGGGGGTGGCTTGGGTGTAGCCTTGTTCAAGGGCGGACTGGGCCAGATCGGGCGACAGGCCCAGGGAAATGAATGGCATGAATAACGGCGATGAGTGATTAGAGTGAGGCGGATAGGCCTGAAGCGGCACGAGTATCCGCTGCGCAAGCCGCGCGGTCAAGGCAAGGGCGCCGGTTCTGCAGCGGAGCGCGCCGTTTGCGAGTACTATCTGCCCTCTGATACCTAACAAAGTAAAGCCTTTTCCAGATGCAAACAGAAGTCAAAGAGAAGCCCCGCTACGCCATTGTGGCCTCGGTGCAGTTGCCGGAAGTCAGCGATGTCGAATTCGAGGCCTCGATCACCGAGCTGCGCGAGCTGGCCAAGACCTTGGGCTTCCAGGTGGTGCAGACCTTTGCGCAAAAGCGCAATAGCTTCGACCGCACCGCCTATATGGGCGTGGGCAAGCTAGAAGAAATCAAGATGTACGTCCAGCGCGGCATCCGCGCCGACGAGTTGGAAGACGAGCCGCAGGAACTGGACGCCAGCGCGGTCGAAATCGACGCGGTGCTGGTAGACCATGAGATCTCGCCGTCACAGATGCGCAACCTGGAATTGGCGGTCGGCTGCGAGGTGATGGACCGCACCATGGTCATCCTGGAGATTTTCCATCGCAACGCCCGTTCGCGCGCGGCGCGCGCCCAGGTGGAAATCGCCCGCCTCGGCTATATGGCGCCGCGCCTGCGCGAGGCGGCCAAGCTGGCCGGTCCGCAAGGCCGGCAACGCAGCGGCATGGGCGGCCGCGGCGCCGGCGAATCGCATACCGAGCTGGACCGCCGCAAGGTGCGCGACCGCATCGCCGAGCTGCAGCGCGAAATCGTCGCCATGGAGCTGGAGCGCAAGACGCAGCGCGCGCGCCGCCTGGAGCGGCAGGGCCTGGGGTTGGGCGGGGTGTCGCTGGTGGGCTATACCAATGCCGGCAAATCCACGCTGATGCGGGCGCTGACCGGCAGCGAGGTGCTGGTGGCCAACAAGCTGTTCGCCACGCTGGACACCACGGTGCGGGTGCTGCATCCGGAAAGCGTGCCGCGGGTCTTGGTCAGCGACACCGTCGGCTTCATCAAGAACCTGCCCCACGGCCTGGTGGCTTCGTTCAAGTCCACGCTGGAAGAGGCGCTGGACGCCTCGCTGCTGCTGCATGCGATAGACGCCAGCGATCCGGGCTTCCTGCGCCAGTTGGAAGTGACCGACGAGGTGTTGAAGGAAATCGGCGCGGATGAAGTGCCGCGCATCCGCGTGTTCAACAAGATCGACCATGTCGGCGACGAAGCCGCGCAGGCCGCCTGGACGGCGGAATTGCAGCAGCGCTACCCCGGCTGCGTGGTGATGAGCGCGCTTCGTCCGGAAGATGTCGCCGGCCTGCGCGCCACCATCGTTTCCTTCTTCCAGCAAGATCTGATTGAGGACGAGCTGTTGTTGCCGTGGTCGGCGCAGCAGTTGCGCGGCGAGATCTACAACCACTGCCAAGTGCTGGAAGAGCATGCCGAGGATGAAGGCAGCCGCTTCCGCGTGCGCGGCGAGCCGGAGAAATTGCGCAGCCTGCGCGAGCAACTGAATCCGGGCTCGCAGGGCCGGGTGAAAGAGTACTGGGAGGTCTGAGGGCGCGTTGGGATGGCGGCCTGGCCTGGCGGCGCATGGTTGGAATGCGGGTAAGGCTTGATTTTTCCGTGTCCAGGCTATATTTGAGAGTAATTCTCAATAAAGGAGCAAGTGATGGCTTCAAGCAATCTGGAAATCGTGCGCGCCACATACGAAGGCAGTTCCGAGGACAACGGCCGCAATCTGCTGGCCGCCTTGGCGCCGGACGCGGAGTGGACCGAGGCCGCAGGCTTCCCTTACGCGGGCACCTTTGTCGGCCCGCAAGCCATCGTTGAAAACGTGTTCAAGCGGCTGGGCAGCGAATGGGAAGGGTATCGCGCCGCGGTGGACAGCTATTACGACGCGGGCGACAACGTGATCGCCCAGGGCTTTTACCATGGCAAGTATCTCGCCACCGGCAAGGCCTTCACCGCTTCGTTCGCCCATGTCTACACCTTGAAGGCCGGCAAGATCGTCAAGTTTGTGCAGATTGTCGACAGCGCCAAGGTGTGGGAGGCGATGCGGCCCTGAGCGTAGGCGGTAGGCAATGAAAAACGGCCAGTTCCGATAGGAACTGGCCGTTTTCCGTCATGAGGCATCAAGCGGGCTGAAGCTGCTGGGCGACGCCGGCTTGCAGCAGGCGCTTGACTATCATTTTCAACACCACGCCATACATGGGCAGGAAGAACAGCATGCAGATCAGCACCTTGAAGCTGTAGTCCACCAGGGCGATTTCCACCCAGTTGGCCGCCATGAAGGCGTCGCTGCTCTTGTAGAAGGCGATGAAAAAGAAGGACAGCGTGTCGCTGATATTGCCGAAGAACATTGCCGCCGCCGGTGCGGCCCACCAGGCTTTCAGCCGGCGCAGGCGGTTGAACACCTGCACATCCAGAATCTGGCCCAGCGCGTAGGCGGCGAAGCTGGCGATGGCGATGCGGGCGACGAATAAATTGAAATGCTCCAGCGCCTGAGCGCCTTGCCATGTTCCCTGATAGAACAGCGTCGACACCAGATAGGAAATCGCCAGCGCCGGCACCATGGCGGCCAGGATGATGCGCCGCGCCAGCGGCGCGCCGAACAGACGCACGGTCAGATCGGTGGCCAGGAAAATGAACGGAAAGGTGAACGCGCCCCAAGTGGTGTGAAAGCCGAAAACGGTGATAGGCAGCTGCACCAGATAGTTGCTGGAGGCGATGATGGCGATGTGAAACACGGAAAGCCGGATCAGCGCGGACAGGCGCTGCTGGCTGGAAAAGGAAAACATGGTTTGTAGCCTTTTTGCTGAATGGGGTGAGGGAACCCAGTAATCAAAAACGCCCGCGTCAGGGCGGGCAGAGGCGCAATCTTACCGATTTGTTCGATGGAAAGGAAGTCTTCCGGCCGGCGCAAGCCGATGTCTATGCCGATGAGGCGCAAACATGCTCATGAATTAGTTGTTACTCTGCCATTCCTGTCTATAACTACCCTAAGTAATTTCCATTAGTCATCACATGGCTATGGATGGCTTGGGAGGAATGGACGATGACGATCACCAAAAGACTGCTGCTGACGATTTCCTTGGCCCTGATCGCCATGCTGGTAGTCGGCGTGCAGGGCCTGTGGCAGCAAAAGAAAGCAAACGAGCGGTTTGAATATCTCAAAATTAACACCTTTCCCAGCATCCATGCTCTCGATGAGGGCAAGGAGGCGTTGGCCGGCATAAGGCTGACTCTGGCGCGCAGCGTGGCGCTGAGCGATCCGGCCGCCAAGGCGCAGCAGCAGGCGCGGATGTCGGAGCTGGACAAGCGTTTCGATGCGACGATAGACAAGTACGAAAAAGATCTGATTTCGGACAATACTGACCGCAAAATGTTGCAGGCAGACCGTGACGCGATGAAAACCTATCGCCAGCAGCGCGATAAATATCTGCAATTAATGCAGGCCAATGACGTTGCGGGCGCGGACAAGCTGATGCTGGGCGATATGGCGGATGAGGCCAGGACCTTGAATCAACTGTTGCTGGATCATATCGAGTACAACTACAAGTTGGCCGATCAGTTGAACAAAGACAATGACGACGCTTATCAGACGGCCTTCACCCTATCCATTGCGGTGCTGGCTGCCGCTTTGCTGGTTTGCGGAGGCTTGAGCACGCAACTGTATGTCAATATCCGCAACAGCCTGAGCAATTTGCTGGAAACCATGCAGAATGTGCGCTCGCGCCTGGACTTCCGGCTGCGCGCGCCGGTTGCGCGGATGGACGAGATCGGGCAAGCGTCTTCGGCTTTCAACGAGCTGATGGGCCGCTTGCAGCAGAGCCTTCAGGAAATCCGCCACAGCATAGGCGCGATGGAGGGCTCCATCGTCAGCATGGCGGAAACATCCAGCAATATCGCCGGCAGCTCGGTGCAGCAGAGCGAGTCGGCTTCCGCGATGGCGGCCGCGGTGGAGCAGGTTACCGTCAGCATCAACCATGTGGCGGATCGCGCGCAGGAGGCGAATCAACAGGCTCGCGAAGCCGGCGAAATAGCTGATACCGGCAGCCGGGTGGTGATGGGCACGGTGGACGGCATCAGCGCGGTCGCCGAGTCGGTCGGCGACGCGGCCCAGCGCATCGGCCGGCTGCGCGACGACAGCGCGACCATCGCGACCGTGCTGGGCGTGATCAAGGATATCGCGGATCAAACCAATCTCTTGGCGCTCAATGCCGCCATCGAGGCGGCGCGGGCGGGTGAAATGGGGCGCGGCTTCGCCGTGGTGGCCGATGAGGTGAGAAAGCTGGCCGAACGCACCGCCAGCTCCACTACCGAGATCTCCGGCGTGATCGACAAAATGCAGCAGGGTACGCAGGCGGCGGTGTCCGGCATGCAGCAAGTGGTGGAGAGGGTGAATAGCGAGGCGGAAAAAGCGCGCGGCGCCAGCGACGCCATCCAGCAGATCAAGACCAATTCCGAGCACAGCATGCTGCTGATCGGCGAGATATCCAACAGCATTGTCGAGCAAGGCAGCGCCAGTAACACCATTGCCCAGAAAGTGGAGCAGATAGCCCAAATGGCGGAGGCCAATTCCCGCGCCTCTTCCAATTCCGCCGGCTCAGCCCGCGAGTTGCGCGAGCAGGCTAGCTATATTCAGCAGACGGTGGCGCAGTATCAGGTTTGAGCCATACGAAGGCAAGGCTTGGGGAAGCCGCGACAGGGCCGCAAGGCCCTGTTTCTTTTTGCCGTGGCGGCTGCGCTTTTTTCATCGCGCAAAGGCCGGTGCGAACAAGGCGGCGAAAGGGCAGGCATCAATTGCGATCCAGTCTTGCCGACGTGCGCGCCGCTTTCCGAGCCCAGGCAGCGGTATGAGGAAAGGCGATGCCGCTCCCGGCATTGCTGTTAAATGAATAAACAAACCTGAAATGATTGCTTAGCGGATGGAAGGTCGCTTGTTAGATTGGTTCGCATCTGCAACCGGTTTCGACAAGGAGACCCACCATGGCCCGTTCGCGTATTTTCACCCGGCTTTTGCTTTCCGTTTCCTTTTCTTTGGCCGCAGGCTGGGCTTGCGCGGCGGACGCCGTCACCGTGGGCTATCAGACCGGCATCGATCCGACCAAGGTGCCGCAAGCCGACGGCGCCTACGAGAAAGCCACCGGCCGAGCCATTCAGTGGCGCAAGTTCGATAGCGGCGCCGACCTGATCGCCGCCATCGCCTCCGGCGACGTCGCCATCGGCAATATCGGCTCCAGCCCGCTCGCGGCGGCCGCCAGCCGGGGCCTGCCCATTGAGACCTTCCTGGTGGCGGACGAGATCGGCAGCGCCGAGGCGCTGGTGGCGCGCAATGGCAGCGGAGTGAGCAAGCCGCAGGATCTGGTGGGCAAAAAAGTGGCGGTGCCCTTTGTCTCCACTACTCATTACAGCCTGTTGGCCGCATTGAACCACTGGGGCATCCCGCAGAATCAGGTGAAAGTGCTGAATCTGCGGGCCGGAGAAATCGCCGCGGCCTGGCAGCGCGGCGATATCGACGCCGCCTATGTGTGGGACCCGGCGCTGGGCAAGATCAAGCCCAGCGGCAAGGTGCTGGTGGGTTCGGACCAGGTCGCCAAATGGGGCGCGCCTACCTACGACATCTGGGTGGTGCGCAAGGATTTCGCCGCGGCGCATCCTGAGTTCGTTTCCCGCTTCGCCAAAGTTTCGCTGGACGCCATCGCCGGCTATCTGGCCAACCCGCCGGCCTTCATCGCCAAGGCCGACAATATCGCCAAGATCAGCCGGCTGACCGGCGCCGCCGCGCCCGATGTGGTGGCCGGCCTGAAGGGCAATCGCTTCCTGGGCCGCGACGAGCAGATCGCGTTATTGCAGTCGCCTTTTGTCCTGGCTGTTGGCAAAACCGCGGCCTTTCTCAAGTCGCAAGGCAAGGTGGAGGCTCTGCAAGCCGATTACGGCCCGTATGTGACCAATCGCTTTGTCAAAACGTCGAGGTAAGCGATGACTACCCTGTCTGCCCGGCGCGTGTCGCTGCAATACCCCGGCGAGCACCAGGCCGCCTTGTCGGATGTGTCGCTGGATATCGAGGCGGGCGAGTTGGTGGTGGCGCTCGGCCCGTCCGGTTGCGGCAAAACCTCTCTGCTCAATTTGTTCGCCGGCTTCATCGAGCCGAGCGGCGGCCAGCTGAGATTCGGGACGTCGCCAGTCCGCGGGCCGGACGCGGAGCGCGCCGTGGTGTTTCAGCAGCATGCCTTGCTGCCGTGGCTGGATGCCAGAAACAACGTGGCGTTCGGCTTGCGTCTGCAAGGGGTGGCCAGGCAGCGGCGGCTGGCTTTGGCGGATGAGCGCCTACGCCAGGTCGGCTTGGCCGGGGCCGGGGGGAAATATCCCTGGCAGCTGTCCGGCGGACAAAAGCAGCGGGTGGGCATTGCCCGCGCGTTGGCGGGGAGCGCGCGGGTTTTGTTGATGGATGAGCCTTTCGGCGCGCTGGACGCCTTCACGCGCGAGCAAATGCAAGAGTTGCTGCTGCACGTGTGGGCGGAGGCCGAACGCAGCGTTTTCCTGATTACCCACGATATCGAGGAAGCCTTGTTTCTGGCGACGCGGCTGGTGCTGATGTCGCCGGGGCCGGGACGCATCGTCGAACGGTTGAGGCCAGGCTTCAGCCAACGCTACCGGGCGGGAGAGAGCGCGCGCTCGATCAAATCCAGCCCCGAGTTCATCGCGCAAAGAGAGTCTCTGCTGGCGGCCATTCTGGCCGGGCGGCGATCAGATGAGGAGGCCTGGGCATGAATGGCATCGAGACCGCCGCAGAGCAAGAGTTGTTGGCCATGGCGTCACGGGCGGAGTCCAGGAGGGGGCGGCGCATTCTGGCACCAGGCTGGGGCTTGAGCGCGGTCAGTGTATTGTTTTTGTTGACCGCATGGTGGGCGCTGGCGCGCAGCGGCTGGATTCCAGCTTTATTTTTGCCGGGGCCGGAGGCGGTGATTCGCAAACTGTTTATCGTGGCGGATCAAGGTTTTATGGATGCCACGCTGTGGCAGCATCTGGCGGCCAGCCTGCAGCGCATCGCGCTGGCTTTGCTGGGCGCGGTGGCGCTGGGCGTTCCGCTGGGCCTGTTGATGGGGCGGAATGCCTTGGCACGGGGCTTGCTTGACCCGCTGTTGGAAGCTTATCGGCCGGTGCCGCCGCTAGCCTATCTGCCGTTGATCGTGATCTGGTTCGGCATAGGCGAGCTATCCAAGGTGCTGCTGATCTTCCTGGCCATGCTGGCGCCGGTGGCGATCGCGACGCGGCAAGGCGTGGCCCAGACCAGCCGCAATCGTCTGCGCGCCGCGCAAAGCCTGGGCGCCAGCCGCGCGCAACTGCTATGGCTGGTGATCCTGCCGGAGGCGCTGCCGCAGATTCTGACCGGCATACGCATAGGCCTGGGCGCGGGTTGGTCCACCTTGGTGGCGGCTGAGCTGGTAGCCGCCACGCGCGGCCTGGGCTTCATGGTGCAGTCCGCCGCGCAGTTCCTGGTGACCGATGTGGTGCTGCTGGGCATCTTGGCGATTGCCGCCATCGCCTTCGCCATGGAGTTGGGGCTGCGCATTCTGCAAGGCTGGGCCACGCCGTGGCATGGACATCAAGACTAAATAATGACGATACGGGGAAGAATATGAGTTTGCAGTTGACGCGATTGACGCCGGCCTTGGGCGCGGTGGTAGAGGGGATCGATCTGTCGCTATCCTTGAGCGATGCGCAGCTGAGCGCGTTGCGCCAGGCCTTGCTGCGCCATCAGGTGCTGTTTTTCCGGGAGCAGGACATCACGCCTTTGCAGCAGCGGAATTTCGCGGTGCGCTTCGGCGATTTGCACATCCACCCCATCTATCCGGCGCATGCCGACGCGCGCGAGATCATGGTGCTGGATACCGATAGGGTGGACCTGAAAGACAATGCCTTGTGGCATACCGATGTCACTTTTATCGAGTCTCCGCCCATGGGGGCTATCCTGGCTGCCCGGCAACTGCCCGAGGTAGGAGGAGACACGCTGTGGGCGAGCGGCATCGCCGCTTACGAAGCCTTGTCCTCCTCGTTGAAAGAACGGCTGAACGGCTTGTCGGCGACGCATGATTTCAGCAAGTCCTTTCCTGCGTCGCGCTATGGGGCGAGTCCTGAGGATAGGAAAAAGCTGGAGGAGACGCGAGCCAAGCATCCGCCGGTCAGCCACCCTGTAGTGCGCATTCACCCCGAAAGCGGCCGCAAGACCTTGTTCGTCAGCGAGGGCTTCACGACGGCGATCAATGAGTTGCCGGACGGCGAGGGCCAGGCCTTGCTGCAATTCCTGTTCGCCCATCAGTCACGGCCGGAGTTTGCCATCCGCTGGCGTTGGCAGCCGGGCGATGTCGCCTTCTGGGACAACCGCTGCACCCTCCACTACGCGGTTGACGACTACCGGCCGGCCAGGCGGGTGATGCATAGGGCGACGATATTGGGCGATAGGCCATACTGATCATGCGTTCGGGCGCGGCCATGCCTGTGCCGCGCCCATCGCCACAGGCCTCAAAGGGCCGCGGCAAGCAGCTTGATGCCCAGCAGCAGCATGACGAAGGCCGCCGTCCGGTCCATGGCGGTTTTGTAGCGCAAATAGGCGGCCCTAGGCTGCGGCGACGACAGGACCAGGGCGACCAGCGTGTACCAGCCGGCCTCCAGGGCGAAAATCGACAGGGCGATGGCCGCGCCTTGAGCGCCGGTCAGGTCCTTGGGCAACAGCGCGGCGAAAATCGCGCCGTATTGCACCATGGCCTTGGGATTGCTCAACATGGTGGCCAGCGCCAGCCAAAAGGATTGGCGTGCCCGGCCGGCGCCAATCACGCCGGGCGCGTCTAAACGCAAGGGCGCCGCGGCGCCGCGCCAGATACGCACCGCCAGATAAAGCAGATACCCGCCTCCCAGGCATTTCAATACGATGTAGATGGCAGGCAGATTGATCAATAGCGCGTGCAGCCCTATCAGCACCAGCGTGGCGAAGGTGAGGGCGCCCAGGCCCATGCCGATGGCGGCGGCGATGCCGTTTTTGCGGCTGCTGGACAGCGAGGTTTGCGCCACCAGAATGAAGCTGGGGCCGGGGCTGACGACGCCGGCCGCCAGCGCTGCGATAATACTGGCCACCGAGAGGAAAAACGCCATGCCATCCTCCTTGCGAGCGGGGCGTTCCAGATCGCCCCTGATGATTGACCAAACTTGCAGCAGCCCCTATGTGGAGATTGCTGTCGGGGACAATTAGAAAAAACGCTGCAAGACCATGTCCAATAGAATCGCCCCGGCCCTTTGCCTCTCAGCCTGCGACGGCCTTGATTCGCCCATCTGCCATTATCTATGGCAGCAATTGGGAGTTGAACTGGCGATATACCTGTTCGAAGCCATTGAAATACTCATCTATCCCTTGGCGCAAGCCTGAAATGTCGATCAGCTTACGGTCCAGATACTGCTCGATCAATTCGCAATTCCTGGCAAGATGCTCCGGCTCCACCAGGGTATGAATGCGGAAGAAGGTCAGCGCAGGATGGTTGGGCTCGCTCAGGCCATAGGCCGCCGCTTGGGCTTCGAAGCCGGCCAGGAAGTACATGAATTCCACCGATGCGATGAGCTCGGACGCCAAGTGCATGCCCAAGCCGTGCGCCAGAGGCGCTTCGCGGTATAGCCTGGCGACCAGCTTGCCCAGCGCGGCGCCTTCAGGCATGGCCAACGCGGGGTTTTGCATGTCGGCCCGGGTGACGCCCAGGTGTTCGGTAAAGTCCATGAACATCTGATGATGGCTGCGATGGATCTTGCGGTTTACTTCTTGCAAGCCAAACTCATCGACATCGGCGAACAACACGTATGCGCCCTTGGCGGTGGCTTCCCATGGATCGCGGCTGGACCAGTCGTCGGTGACGCGCAGCGCCAATGCCAGAATGCCGGTGGGGAAAGCCTCAAAAAATCCCCATAGCGTGGCGAAGAAAACTTTCAGTTCGCGCTCATCCAGGGCTTGGCGCTTCAGCTTTTCGCCGAAACTGCGCAATTGCTGGAATGCCGAATGCTCGCCAGCCTGCAAGATCAAGTCCGCCAACGCCGGATTCAGCGCAGTTTGTTTGGACAGGTTTATTTCTTCGATGATGTTGGCCATGCGGAAGCTCCCTATCTAAATGCAGTGCGTGAATGGCGAGATGATTTCAGGCCTCGGGATATAGTCGTCGATTCAGACCGCTGTGGCGGCTTAAAAAAAATACCAAAGAGATCCGGTCGCCCGCGGTGACGGTTTTCACCTCATGCGGAAGATCGCAGCGGCTAATCAGAATGGAACGGTAGGATGGCGCATAGGAATGGAGAACGGCTTCGTTTTCATGCACGACAAATTCGCCGCCGCTGAATTGCTTTCCGAGTTGAAGCACAATGGAGATTTCGTAATCAGGATTGCTGTCGCGGTCCAGATGAAACCCGATGAAGGAGCCAGACTCCATGCGATTCACCTGGGCTCTGCGGACGCATAAAGTTTCAGCGCCCAGGATTTCACCGAATAATGCCATGACTTGGGGCGAGACGAGGATGGCGAGCAGCTTTTGGCTGACCCAAGGATTCACGATGAGCGGCCTCTCCACATCGGTCATGAAGCGGCCGACGTGCACGTCATTGGGCTCGTCGGCATCGCCGACTGTGACTTTTTCCCAAGGGAGCTCCGGATGGAACACCAGTTTTTCTATTTCCGCCCATTCTTCCTCGCTAAACAGGGACGCATCATGCGGGAGATAACTGGACCCCGCGCCATCGAGTTGTTTTCTGATTTGTTCCGCATTGGGATAGGCCAGCATGGCATGCTCCTTTGCCGTCGAGTGGAATCATGAAACGCGTTACTGGGTTCTTGTTAACCGGAATGAAATGGGTGCAGCCATGCCTAATAGATATCGGCAATGGTAAATGGATTGTCAACTTTATGAATGATGCGGAAACTCCGCGTTTGTAGTGTTGCGCTTGAAATGAAATGGCGTAAGCGTATTTTTACGGATGCCGTATTTTAACGGATGGGAGCGAAAGGCGCGGAGGGGCGGGAAAAGCGGGGTCGCGCCGATATGGCCAGCGGCGCAACCCTATGGGATGGATCAGGCGATCAGCCGCATCTTGAACTGTTTGCCCTTGATTTTGCAGGGGGACAATTTAGCCAGCGCGTCCTCGGCGATGGCGCGCTCCAGCGCGACAAAGCAGTTGAACTCAAAGATATGGATTTTGCCGATCTGGCTGCCGGCAAAGCCGGCGTCGCCGGTCAGCGCGCCCAGCAGATCGCCGGGACGCAGCTTCTCGCGCTTGCCGCCGTTGATTTCCAGCGTGATCATGGGCGGCAGCAGCGGGCCGCCCGGCGCGGCTTTCAAGTCTTCCAGCTTGCCCCAGGGCAGGTCGGCATGCTGGTATGCCTCGATCAAGCCGAGCTTCTTCTCGTCTTTTTCGGTCGCCAGGGTCAGCGCCAGGCCGATTTCCTCGCCGCGGCCGGTGCGGCCGATGCGGTGGATGTGCACTTCCGGATCGTGGCTGACGTCCACATTGACCACCAGGTCCAGATCCTTGATGTCCAGGCCGCGCGCGGCCACGTCGGTGGCCACCAGCACGGTGGCGCTCTTGTTGGCGAAGCGCAGCAGGATTTGATCGCGCTCGCGCTGTTCCAGGTCGCCATACAGCGCCAGCGCGTAGAAACCGCGCGCCTGCAGGTCTTTCACCAGCTCCTTGCAGCGCTCCTTGGTATTGCAGAAGGCCAGCGCCGAAGTCGGACGAATGCTTTGCAGGATCTGCGTGACCGCTTCCAGGCGTTTTTCCGCCGTGACCTTGTAGAACCACTGTTCGATGCGTTTGTTGTCGTGCAGCGCTTCCACTTTCACTTCCAGCGGCTGGCGCAGGAAGGACGCGGTGATCTTGCGGATGTTTTCCGGATAGGTGGCGGAGAACAGCATGGTCTGGCGATTGCGCGGGCAGGCGCGGACGATGCCGACGATTTCTTCGATGAAGCCCATGTCCACCATGCGGTCCGCCTCGTCCAGCACCAGCGTGCTGACGCCGGACAGATTCAGCGTTTCGCGGAACAAGTGGTCTTGCAGCCGGCCCGGCGTGCCGACCACGATGTGGGCGCCGTGCTCCAGCGAGCCGATTTGCGGACCCATGGGCGTGCCGCCGGTCAGCGTCACCACCTTGATATTGTCGATGGCGCGCGCCAGGCGGCGGATTTCCTGGGCCACCTGATCGGCCAGTTCGCGGGTCGGGCATAGCACCAGCGCTTGCACGCCGAACCAGCGCGGATTGATCTTGGCCAGGATGCCGAGGCCGAAGGCGGCGGTTTTGCCGCTGCCGGTCTTGGCCTGGGCGATCAGGTCGCGGCCGTCCAGAACGGCGGGCAGGCTGGCGGCCTGGATGGCGGTCATCTTGCTGTAGCCCAGGCTGGCCAGATTATCGAGCAGCGGGGCGGGCAGGGGCAGGGTGGAGAAGGCGTCTGATTTCACGGTTGGCTGGCGCAAGGGGCTAAAGGCTGGGGAGTGTAACAGCAGCCGGGCCGGCGGCCAAATGCCCAGGGCATCGGCTGCCGGTTCGACTCTTTCTTTTTAACAGCGCGCGCGCCAAGCGCAAGGCTTAAACGCGGAAGCGCGACACCGAATCGGTCAGCCGCTTGGCCAGCGTTTCCAGTTCTTCCGCCGCGCTGACGGTTTGCTGGATGTCGGCGTCGTTGGTGCGGGCCATGCCGGCGATGGCGTCGATGTTTTCGCTGACCGCCTGGCTGGTGCTGCGCTGTTGTTCGGTCACTTCGACGATCTGCCTCAGCCCGCCGCGCACCTCCGCCACCGATTGATTGGCGGCATCGAGCACGCTGACCACGCTGTCGGCGGATTGACGGCTGGCATGCAGCGATTCCAGGCTGGCGGCCACCGACTGGCGCACCGCGTCGGTTTTGCTGTTGAGCGAACTGGTCACCGAATCGATCTCGCTGGCGGAAACGGCTGACTTTTCCGCCAGTTTGCGCACTTCGTCGGCCACCACGGCGAAGCCGCGGCCCGCCTCGCCGGCGCGCGCCGCCTCGATAGCGGCGTTCAGCGCCAGCAGATTGGTCTGCTCGGCGATCTCCCGTACCTGGCGGGTCATATTGGTGATGATGGTGGTGGAGTTGACCAGGTCGCTTTCCGCCTGCGCCATCAATTGCACCGCGTCTTCCACCTGGCCGACTTCGCGTTGCAGTTGCTGCAGGCTGCGGCGGCCTTGCTCGGAGCGCTGCAGGCTTTCTTCTGCCCCCGCGCTGACGTATTCGGCTTTGCCGGCGATTTCGCCGATATGGGAGGCCAGTTGGTCGACCGACTCCGCCGCCGATTGGGATTGACTGTTTTGCCGATGCGAGTTGGCGGCCAATTGGCCGGCGCCTTCGTTCAGGCGGCGGGACGCTTGTTCGACGGCATTCGCGCTTTCGCCGACATGGCGCACCAGATCGGCGATGGTGGCCAGCATCTGGTTGAAGTAGCGGGCCGTGGTGCCGATTTCGTCCTGATGGGCGGCCGGCAGCCGGCGGGTGAGGTCGCCTTCGCCCTTGGCCAGCTCGGCGAGGCCGTCGGCCATCTCGCGCAGCGGGCGAGTCACGAAGCGGCGGATGAACAGATACACCACCGCCAGCATGGGCAGCGAGGCGAACAGCGCGAACAGAATGCTCTGAGTGCGGAAGGTATCCACCGCGGCATAGGGTTTTTCCAGAGAAATGCGCATGCTGACCAAGCCCAAGGGCGTCTTGTCCGCCACCTGGTGGCAGCCCATGCAGTTTTTGCCCAGATAATTGCTGGATGCCAGCGCCGGATACACCACGCGCAAGTGTTCGCCCAGCTGCGGCGTGGATTCGATCTGGATGCGCGGTTTGCCGTCCTGCAGGGCGGAGCGTTCCAGGTCGTCGTTGGCATGGGATTTGTCGCCGGCGTTGCCGGGACCGAATTGTTTGCTCACCGCGTCGCCGCGCACCACGCGCAGGTCGCGCACGGCGGACAGTTCGCGGATCTGATCGAGGAAAACATCGCGTTGGCCGACGGTGCCGGTGATCATCATGCCGGTGAGGCCGGCCAGCGTCATTTCATTCATGCTGTGCGCCAGATCCTTGGCCTGCTCCACCGCGATATCGCGGCTGGCTTGGGTTTCCCAGGCTATCAGTCCCCCCCAGGCGATAATCAGACAGGTCCAGATGGCGCCGGTCAGGCGCAGCCAGATCGGCCAATCGGAAAATTTTCTCATCGCTTGCCGGGGCGAACCCCGTCTCCTTGTGTGTGCCTATGGTTTGTGTTGTTTTATGCAGTCGTCCGTCGATATCGAACGGCCATGCTGTATGGATTCTAAATTCCATTCAGATGGCAAAGTCTGGTCCAGATCAAACAATGGACGGGCCCTGCTTGTCAGACGCGCCGATTTCAAGCAAAGGCTTGGGTTGGCGGCGGTTTTCTGCAACAATCGCGCCCTTGTCGCCAGGCGCAGGCATGCGGCCATGGTGTAGTAATAATAGATACGGTTAGCAGGGGTGGGTATGTCTGAGATTTCCGGGCGCAGCGTCGTCATTGTGGGCGGCGGACCGGCAGGATTGATGGCGGCGGAGACGTTGGCCGCGCGCGGCGTGCGGGTGGATATGTACGACGCCATGCCGTCGGTGGGGCGCAAATTCCTGCTGGCCGGCATAGGTGGGCTGAACCTCACCCACACCGAACCCTATGCCGCCTTTGTCGGCCGTTACGGAGCGCGCCGCGATGCGGTGGTGTCTTGGCTCAAGCCATTCGATGCCGACGCATTGCGCGCTTGGGCGCATGGCCTGGGGGTGGAAACCTTTGTCGGCAGCTCCGGGCGGGTGTTCCCGAAGGAAATGAAAGCCGCGCCGCTTTTGCGCGCCTGGCTTAGCAGGCTGCGCGAGGCGGGCGTGCGCATCCACGTGCGCCACCGTTGGCAGGGCTGGAATGCCGATGGCAGCCTGCGCTTCGAGACGCCGGATGGCGAGTTGGCGGTGAAGGCCGATGCGGTGTTGTTGGCTTTGGGCGGCGGCAGTTGGAAAAAGCTGGGCTCGGATGGCCGCTGGATGCCATGGCTGGCCGAGAAAGGCGTGGCCACGGCGCCGTTGGCGCCGTCCAATTGCGGCTTTGAGGCATCTTGGAGCCCATTTTTCGCAGAGAAATTCGCCGGAGAACCGCTGAAATCGATTGGATTGCATTTCGAGGATGGCGAGGGGAACCGCTTCCAGCGCGTGGGCGAATGCGTCATCACGCAGAACGGCATCGAGGGCAGTCTGATCTATGCTTGCTCGGCCATGCTGCGCGATGAGATAGCCCGCCATGGCTCGGCTACTTTTTATCTGGACTTGATCCCGTCCTGGGATGAGGCCAAGGTGTTGGCCGAGGTGGATCGGCCGCGAGGTTCTCGCTCCCTGTCCAGCCATTTGCAAAGCCGCTTGAATCTGAAGGGCGCGCGCGCCGGCATCCTGCGCGAGTGCCTGGACAAAGACAGCTTCCAGCATATGCCGACGTTGGCCGCGGCTATCAAGCGCCTGCCTGTGAAATTGCATGCGGCAAGGCCGATGGATGAGGCGATCAGCACGGCGGGCGGCGTATGCTTCTCCGCCCTGGACGAGCGTCAAATGCTCAAGGCGCTGCCTGGCGTGTTCTGCGCCGGCGAAATGCTGGATTGGGAGGCCCCGACCGGCGGGTATCTGCTGACCGCCTGCTTTGCCGGCGGCCGCGCGGCGGGCATGGGCATGGCGGATTGGCTGATGCGGTCCGCATCAAAATAGTTTTACTTGTTGTCGGCAAGCAGGACTGACAGAATACCCGAATCGCATTTTCGTCCCGCGTGGGACGCGATTCACCAGCTGTTTTTCTTGCTTGCCATGAGTGATAAAAGCCATTCCTGCCAATCCTGCGGCGCCTGCTGCGCCCACTTCCGCGTTTCTTTTTACTGGGCCGAAGCCGATGACGGCGGCGGCCTCGTTCCCAGCCCCCTGACCGAGAAAGTCAACGACTGGACCCGCTGCATGCGAGGCACCTGGTCGGAAAAGCCTCGCTGCGCCGCCTTGCAAGGCGAGATCGGCGAGCAAGTCGCTTGCGGCATCTACCCACTGCGTCCGCAGGCTTGCCGAGAGGTGACAGCGGGGTCGGCGCAGTGCTTGAAGGCCCGCGCGGCTTATGGTTTGCCTGAGTGGCAGGAGGCCGAGCTGGCCTGTTAGCTCTGCGGACAGGCAGGCGCGCGAGTCGGAAACATAAATCAAGACCCTGCGCAGAAGGGCCTTGATTTACGATGGCGCCAGTCAATCTTCGACTGCCTCATCTTGATGTTTGTCGCAGCCCGGCTTGGCTTTCTGCCAGTCGGCAGCATCCAGCGTCTTGGCCAGGATGTCGCAAAATGCTTTCTTGGCCTGCTTGGACGATACTTTCGATCCATCATCGCGCAGCGTGAAGACAAGATCATAAGGCTTGCTGATGTCGCGGCTGGTGGAGGTCCAGCCGAAGACTGTGAAGGTGCGCAGCTGGGCGTCGAATTTTGCGGGCTGGATCGCCACCTTCACGTCTTCCGATTTGTCCGTGCCTTGCTTGATCCGGTTTTCGGTGTTGTGCAAACGCGCCGGCTTGCCTTGCAGGCTGAATTGCACGGTTTCGACATTGGTGTTGCGGGCGGAACCGGCCAGATTGTATTGAATCGCCTGTTTGAGAATCATGGCGCGAAAGCCGACTTTCTGCACTTTGCCGCTGGCCACCCCCTGGATCGCGTCCTCCGCCGCCTGAACGCTAGGCAGCGCCAAGCATGTCAGCAAACCCGCCGTCGCCAAGACCCAATACCTTCTCATGCCTACCTCCTTGAGCAGTTCCTGGAAAGCCTCTGATGCGCCGCGTCCAGGCGCGCATCAGAGATGTTTGGCGCTCTCAGGCGTCCAGCCCCTCGCGCACCATCTGCGCCGCGCGCAATACGGCGCGGGCTTTGTTCTGGGTTTCTTGCCATTCCGACTGCGGCACCGAGTCGGCGACGATGCCGGCGCCGGCCTGCACATAGAGCATGCCGTTTTTCAATACGGCGGTGCGGATGGCGATGGCCAGGTCCATATCGCCGTTGAAGCCCAGATAGCCGACCGCGCCGCCATAGACGCCGCGCTTGGTCGGCTCGAACTCGTCTATGATCTGCATCGCCCGCACCTTGGGCGCGCCGGACAGCGTGCCGGCCGGGAAAGTGGCCTTGAGCACGTCGATATTGCTGATCTTGCGATCCACAACGCCTTCCACATTGGAGACGATGTGCATGACGTGGGAGTAGCGCTCGATGGCCATCTTGTCGGTGATGGCCACCTGGCCCACGTTCGCCACCCGGCCGATATCGTTGCGGCCCAGATCGATCAGCATGACGTGTTCGGCGATCTCCTTGGGGTCGGCCAGCAGCTCCTCCGCCAGGGCCTCATCCTGCTCGCGGCTCTGGCCGCGCGGACGGGTGCCGGCGATGGGGCGGACGGTGGCGATGTCGCCATGGCGGCGCACCAGGATTTCCGGCGACGAGCCCACTACATGGAAATCGTCGAAGTGGTAGAAGAACATATACGGCGAGGGGTTCAGATTGCGCAGCGCGCGATACAGCGCGATGGGCGATCCCCGGAAGGGCTGCCGCATGCGTTGCGCCAGCACCACCTGCATGATGTCGCCGTTATGGATGTAGCGTTGACAGGCGCTGACCGCCTGTTTGAAAGCCTCTTCGCCGTATTCGGACTCGGCCGCGGCCTCCTCCGGCAGCGGCTGGGACAGCGGAATGGCCAAAGGCTGGCGCAGTTTGGCGCGCAGCTGGGCCAGCCGGGTTTGGGCCTTGCTCAAGGCGTTGGGCACTTCGGGATCGGCGTAAACCACCAGATAGAGCTTGCCGGACAGATTGTCGACGATGGCGAGCTCTTCGGACAGCATCAGCAGGATGTCCGGCGTGCCTACGGGGTCGGGTTTCTGGGTGTCGGCCAGGCGGCGCTCGACATAGCGGATGGTGTCATAGCCGAAATAGCCCACCAGGCCGCCGGAATAGTGCGGCAGGCCGGGCAGCTCGGGGATGCGGAAGCGTTGCTGGAAGCTTTCGATGAAGGCGAGCGGGTCGCCTTCGTGGCGCTCTATCACCTTGTCGCCGCACTCTACCTGCACTTTGCGATTATTGATGCGGATACGGGTGTCGGCGGGAAGGCCGATGATGGAGTAGCGGCCATGCCGCTCGCCGCCGACCACGGATTCCATCAGGTAGGTGTAGGGCTGGTTGGCCAGTTTCAGATAGATGGACAGCGGGCTGTCCAGATCGGCCAGCAATTCCAGCATCACCGGGATGCGGTTGTAGCCTTCGGCGGCGAGTCGGTCAAATTCTTGCGCTTGCATGGGGTTCTTCCTTCAGGGTGTCAGTTGCGGCTTGGGCGTGCGGGGCGTATTGCGAGCGGCGCCATCGCCAGCTGGCGGGGCTGGGAAGAAAAGCCATGGGCGTTTGAATTCCTTTATTGGTGAGCGATGTCAGTCATTCTTCATCAAATCGTACAGCTCGGCAACACTGCCGATCGTCAGGTCCGCCCCCAGAGTGGCGGCATCGGCATAGCCGTAGCTCACCGCGATGGCCACGCTGCCGGCGGCGCGGGCCGCCGCGACGTCGTTGGGCGAGTCGCCCACCATGGCCAGCTCCTTGGGCGCGATGCCCAATACTTGGCAGGCGTGCAGCAGCGGCAGAGCCGACGGTTTCTTCTCGGCCAGCGTGTCGCCGCCCAGGATCAGGCTGAAATGGTCGCGCAGTCCCAGCTCCTCTACCAGCGGCACGGCCAAGCGCTCCGATTTGTTGGTGATCAGCACCAGCGGCAGTTTGCGGGCGCGCAGCAGGCCCAGCCCGTCGCGCACGCCGGCGTAGACGGTGGTGAGGTCGCACAGGTGCCCGCGGTAATGCTGGACGAAGAAGCGGTAGCCGCGCTCCCACAACGGGCCGTCGGCCTCGGCGTGGCGCTCGTCGGTGATGGCGCGGTGCACCAGGCTGGCGATGCCGTCGCCGACATGGCTCTTGATGCGTTCCGCATCCAGCGGCGGCAGGCCCAGGTGTTCGCGCATGGCGTTGGCGGCGGCGGCCAGGTCGGGGATGGAGTCAACGAGGGTGCCGTCCAGATCGAAGGCGACGGCTTGGATGTGCTTGAGGTTCATGTTTTTTGCTTTGCGGCCGCGGCCTATGGACCGCGGCGGAATGGGTGATGCGGGTAGTTTACAGATCGCGGATGTCGACGACTTGAAGCTGGCCGAAGGCCGGCGACACTAGATAATCGACGATCTTGCGCGCCGCGTCCGCGGGGCTGCTTAAAGCGCCTTCGGCTTTGTAGGCGTCGAAGCGGGCTTTTTGCGGGAATTGCGCTTCGTCGCTGCCGCGGATATTGCCCTGCATGTCGGTGTCCACCACGCCCGGATACAGCGCGACGATCTGCGCCGGGTTGGCTTTGCCGTCTTGTTCCGTGGCCACGCTGCGGCTGAAATGGTCCAGCCCAGCCTTGGTGGCGCAATATACGCTCCAGCCGGGATAGGCCTTGGCGGCGGCGCCGGAGGAGATGTTCAGGATGCGGCGGCGCGCCGGCAGATGATCGGTGGCGGATAGCAGCGCGTCGGTGGCCAGCAGCGGCGCGGTCACGTTGATGGCGATAGCCTTGACCACCTCGTCGGCCGGGTAATGTCCCGCCTGGGCGATGGGTGTCACTACGCCGGCGTTGTTGATCAGCGTGATGGTCGCGCACTCCGGCAACGGCAGCTGCTGCAAAGCGGTATGGACCGATGCCGAAGCCTGGGCGGCGTCGGACAGGTCGGCGTTGATGGCCAGCAGGCGCTCAGGGTGGCGAGCAGCCAGGCCTTCCAGCGCATGCTCCGCGTTGCGGGCGATGCCGACCACGAAATAGCCGTCGTTCAGCAGCGCTTCGCAGATGGCGTGGCCCAGGCCGCGCGAGGCGCCGGTGACGATGAATGCATGCATGTGTATTATCCCTTAGGCAAGTTGCGCGGCTGCGCGCGTGGAAATCAGGCTTGAATGCCGGCCAGTTCGGCGCGCATGGCGTCGATGACGGCCTTGTAGTCTTTCTGGCCGTAGATGGCCGAGCCGGCGACAAAGGTGTCCGCGCCGGCGGCGGCCACTTGGGCGATATTGTCCACCTTGACGCCGCCGTCCACTTCCAGCCAGATCTCGCCGCCGCGCTTGGCGGTGTATTCATCGATGCGCAGGCGCGCTTGCTTGATCTTTTCCAGCGCATGCGGAATGAAGGATTGCCCGCCGAAACCGGGGTTCACCGACATGATCAGGATCATGTCCAGCTTGTCCATCACGTGGTCCAGATAGCTGAGTGGCGTGGCCGGGTTGAATACCAGGCCGGCCTTGCAGCCCGCGTCCTTGATCAGTCCCAGCGTGCGGTCGATGTGCTCTGAGCCTTCCGGGTGGAAGGTGATGATGTCAGCGCCGGCCTTGGCGAAGGCGGCTGCCAGCGCATCCACCGGCTTGACCATCAGGTGCACGTCGATGGGTGCGCTGCTGTGCGGGCGGATGGCCTCGCAGAACATCGGGCCCATGGTCAGGTTCGGCACGTAATGGTTGTCCATCACGTCGAAGTGGATGATGTCGGCGCCGGCGGCGATGACGTCGCCGACCTCCTGGCCCAGGCGGGCGAAATCGGCGGACAGGATGCTGGGGGCGATACGGAAAGTGCGCATGGCGGGGCTCTGGATCGATAAACGATGAATGCCCGGCATTCTACCGCGCCAAAAGCCGTTTGGATGGATAAAATGAAAACCAGACTAATCAGGAGGAGCCGAAATGGCCGATAAAATCTATCAGGTGGAGGTGGAGGCGGAACCGCAATACATTGCCGAGCAATCCAATGTGGCCAACGACATCTACGTGTTCGGCTACCGCATCCGCATCACCAATACCGGCAGCGAGCCGGCGCAATTGGTCAGCCGCCACTGGATCATCACCGACGCCAATCAGCAGGTGCAGGAAGTGCGCGGCATGGGCGTGATCGGCGAGCAGCCGCATATCGAGCCGGGGCAGGTGTATGAGTACACTAGCGCGGCGCACTTGACCACGCCCTACGGCAGCATGAAAGGCGCTTACCAGATGGTGGCCGATGACGGCCAGCGCTTCGAGGCATCCATCCCGGAAATGACGCTGGTCGCGCCGCGCGTGCTGCACTAATCGCGTTTACAGGACGCGTCCTGGTCGTCGCGCGGCCAAGTCCACCACACGATGAAGGTGGCGAGCGCGCCGGCGCCCAGCGCTTCCAGCAGAAGAATCCACATTGGCTTGTCTCCAAACGATTTGCTTTTTCACTTTGGGACAGGCCGCAGCCACAGGCAAGCTTTTATGCGCATGACCCATACCGGCCCGGCGCCGGCCGACAGGCACGACTGGCAGACGCTCCGGACCTTGTTTCCCTATTTGTGGGCGTTCAAATGGCGGGTGACGCTGGCGCTGGGCTGCATGGTGCTGGCCAAAGTGGCCGCCGTCACCGTGCCGCTGTACCTGAAAGACATCGTCGATCAGCTGTCGCTTCCGGCCATCGCCCTGGCATTGCCGGTGTTCGCGCTGGTCGGCTACGGCGCGGCGCGGCTGTTGTCCGGCGTGCTGGGCGAGCTGCGCGACGCTATTTTCGCCCGGGTGATCCAGGGCGCGGTGCGCAGCGTGGCGCGCAATGTATTCCGCCATTTATTCAAACTGTCCTTGCGTTTCCACCTGGAACGCCACACCGGCGGCATGAGCCGCGACATCGAGCGCGGTACCAAGGGCATAGGCTTTCTGTTGAACTTCACCGTGTTCAACATCCTGCCCACGCTGCTGGAAATCGGCATGGTGAGCGCGATTTTGCTGCATCGCTATGCCTGGGAGTTCGCCGCGGTGACGCTGGGCACCATCTCCATCTACATCGCTTTCACGCTCTGTGTGACCGAATGGCGCACCGTCTATCGTCGCACCATGAACGATTTGGATTCCAAGGCCAATTCCAAGGCCATAGACGCGCTGCTGAACTATGAAACGGTGAAGTACTTCAACAACGAGGAGTACGAATCCAGGCGTTACGACCGCAATCTGGAAGCCTGGGAGGCGTCGGCGATCAAGAACCAGGTGTCCTTGTCGCTGCTCAACGCCGGCCAGGCGGCCATCATCGCCCTTGGCGTCACCTTGGTGATGGTGCTGGCGGCGCGCGACGTGGTGGCGCACCGGATGACGGTGGGCGACGTGGTGCTGGTGGCGACGTTCATCACCCAGCTGTACGCGCCGCTCAACTTCCTGGGTTTTGTTTATCGCGAGATCAAGCATTCGCTGGCGGACATCGAGCGGATGTTCAAGCTGCTGGGCGTGAATCTGGAGGTGGCGGACGCGCCGGATGCGGCGGCTTTGGACGCCCGCAGCGCGGCGGTGCGTTTCGAGCGGGTCGGCTTTGCTTATGAATCCAAGCGCCAGATCCTGCATGAGGTGGATTTCACCATCCCCGCCGGCCAGACTCTGGCGGTGGTGGGCGCCAGCGGCGCCGGCAAGTCCACGCTGTCGCGGCTGCTGTTCCGCTTTTACGAGGTGACGGACGGCGCAGTGAAGATCAACGGCCAGGACATCCGCAGCCTGACGCAGGACTCCTTGCGTTCCCATATCGGCATCGTGCCGCAGGATACGGTGCTGTTCAACGACACGGTGTACTACAACATCGCTTACGGCAAGCCAGGCGCGACGCGCGAGGAGGTGATCGAGGCCGCCAAGTCGGCGCATATCCACGACTTTGTCAGCAGCCTGCCGGACGGCTACGACACCATGGTGGGCGAGCGCGGGCTCAAGCTGTCCGGCGGCGAGAAGCAGCGCGTCGCCATCGCCCGCACGATACTGAAAAACCCGCCGATTTTGATTTTCGACGAAGCCACCAGCGCGCTGGATTCACGCACCGAAAAAGCCATCCAGCATGAGCTGGCGGCGATTTCGGCCAATCGCACCACGCTGATCATCGCCCACCGGCTGTCCACCATCGTCGACGCCGACCGCATCCTGGTGCTGGACGCCGGACGGGTGGTGGAGCAGGGCAGCCATAGAGAGCTATTGGACAAGGACGGCCGTTACGCCGAAATGTGGCGGCTGCAGCAAGAAAGCGAACCGGTGGAAGGCTGAACGCGCGGTTTGGGCGGAGGGCGCCGTTCGTCCCATAATGAGATTTCGTCGCCGATTAAGGAGCGAATGTGCGGATCAAGCCTTGGGTGATGTTGTTCGCGGCGCTGTGCATGGGCCGCGCGCAGGCGGAGGATGCCGCCATCACCGTGTGCTACGACAAGTATCCGCCTTACGCGCTGGGCGAGTTTGGCCAGGAATCTCAAGGCGGCATCAAGGTGCGGCTGTTGCAGGAGATCGGCAAGCAGCTGGGCTTGAAAGTCACCGTCAAGATATTGCCGTGGAAGCGCTGCCAGTCGGAGGCCAAGGAAGGGCGCGTGGATGGCATCCTGCCGCTGTATAAAACGGCGGAGCGTGAGCAATACTTGGCGTTCAGCGTGCCGGTGATGAAGCAGTTCAACTGCTTCATGTATCGCAAAAGCCTGTTTCGCGGCGAGGTGGACTGGGCTGACTACGCCAGCCTCGCCAAATACAAGCTCGGCATGGAGATCGGCTCCGTGGTGGACAAGAGCATGGAGGATGCCTTCTCCGCCAGCCATGCCATTGAGCGCGCGGCGGACTCCATCACCCTGATCCGCATGATAGAGTCCGGCCGCATCGATATGGCGACGGTGGATTCCAATGTCGGCCGCTATCTACTGAACCAGCAAGGCGTCACCGAAACCATAGGTCTTTCCAATGCGCCCATCGGTCAGATGAGCGATGCGGCATTCGGGTTTTCCAAAGCCGCCGGGGCGCAACGGTGGGTGCCGGAATTCAATCGGATCATTGAAAAGATGAGGGCGACGGGGCAGCTGGACAAGCTGCTCGGCTCAAAAGTGGAGTGACGTTTTCTGGCATTGAGGCCGCATGCGGCCGCTCAAGCGGGATTCGGTTCGGTTCTGGACTTCAGCGCCAGCCGTATGCCCCTGCTGATATTGCCATCGCCCAAGGCCTGGGCGATGGCGATGCTTTCCGCGTCCAGGTAGACATTGTGGCGTCCTCCGCCTTGCATCTGCGCCGGCGCGCCGGCATTGCCGCCTATGCCTAGCGCTCTTTTCACCAGACGCTGGTCAAGAGGGCGCATGGTGCCGGAATTGACCATGCTGAACACGCCGTTGCTGTACTTCCTCGCCAAGGCGCCGCTGCGTCCGGCCAGGGTGATCACGCCTACAATCTCGTAACCGGGCAAATCATCCAGCTGGTACAGCCTGGGGCGGCCAGGCTGCTCGATCTGGATGCGGTGGCCTTTGTCGTCGCGCATGGCTTGGCCTTTTCTGCTGACACAATGGAATAAACAGGCATGAGCCTGATTTCAAATTTATACACACGAAATGAAACCGCAAGTCCAAATTAGGTGTGTATAGGCATTCCACGCATGAAAGCAGCGGCAGCGGGCGTCGTTTGCGCTATGGAGCGGAGGGACTCGCGGTTTCGCCGGCCTGCCGCAGCGCCAGGCGGGTCAATACCGGCGCGATAATCTCATTGACCAGCAAGGCGGCCATCAGCGCGGCGCTGAAGCTAGCGGCCGCCTCGCCCAATGACACCATGCCCAGCCCCAGCAATAAGGATGAGCCGCTATTCATCGGGCTCAGAGCCAGCCCCAGCAAGGCGCCCTGTCTGCGGGACAATCCGTTGAGCCTGGCGGCCAGCCACCAGGCGGCGATGCCGATGCCGACCCGCAGCAGCAGGCATAGCAAGGCCAGTTGCCAATGCGCGGCCAAGGCTGGGGGCGATAGCTGCGCGCCGGCGGAGACGAAGAAGGCGACGGTGAACACGTGGCTCAGCGACAGGATGCCCGGTTCGCTTACCGTATAGCCGTGGCGCAGGCCGCGGGTGCTGATGCCGGCGATCAGCAACGCCAGCATGGCCAGCAGCTGCAGCATGTCGGCCAGGCCCACCAGCAAGGCGATCAAGCCAAACAGCAGCACGCGTTGAGCCTCGCGTTGGCGGCCGCCCAGCCAGTGGTTGAGCTGTGTGGCGGCGATGCCGGCGACAATGCCGAGCGCGGCCGAGCCCAGAATCAGCCAGCTAGGCATCAGAATGCCTTCCTCCACGCTGTGGTTGGCGGATAAATGGGCATAAGACAGGGACAGGGCAAAGCCGGTGATCGCCAGCAAGCTGGACAGCGCGGTGGCGGTCAGCAGCCGTTCGCTGACCTGGCCGTCGGCGCGGGACTCGCGCACGATCTCCAGCACCACGATGGGCGAGGTGGCCATGCCCAGCGAGGCCAGCATCAAGCTGGCGGAAATGCCGAAGCCGCTGCCGTTCAGCAAGGCGAACAAGGCGACGAACAACAGCGCGCAATAGAGCAGGCTGGTGAGCAGCAACGCTTTTTCCACCCGCAGCCAGCGCAGGTCGACGCGGCGGCCCGCCTCGAACAAAGCGATGCCCAGCGCCAGTTGCACAAACATCGCTGCCTCGTGCAGGAGCTGCGCATTGAGCAGGTTGAGGCTGTAAGGACCGATCAACAGGCCGGTGAGGATGTAGCCGGCAATGGCCGGCAGCCGCGCTATGCGGGCCGCTATCTGGCCGCCCATCACGCCGAGGGCCAGCAAGATGCCGAATGCCGCCAGCGGGTTCAACATAAGTTCGCGCCAGATTGGCAGGCTCATAACAATCTCCCTTGAAGCCGGGCTGGCCGCCATTGAATTGCGCCGCATCGCCCATAGGTATCTATGACTGACGCGATTCAAGGCCAAGAGTTCATGCTGCTAGATTGGATCCGCCGCCTATGCGGCCTGGGCGCCTCGCCCCAATTGCTGGACAAGCTGCGCAGACAGGCTGCCATGATGCCTGTGCTGACGGGCTTGAGCCACGAAGAGCTAGACAGGCTGACCAAGCTGGCCGCGCGCTTGCTGATGCGCAAAGCCATCACGCCGCAGGAGGAGATGCGGGTTGATGACGACATGCGCTGCCGGGTGGCCTTGCAGCTGGCTTTGCCGGGCATGAACCTGGGCTGGAAAGCGTACGAGAACTGGCGGGAGGTGCTGCTTTATCCCGCGCCTTTCGTGGCGCGCAAGCGCTGGCAGGACAATATAGGCCTGACTCACGAAGGCGAACAGGTGCTGATAGGCCAGGCTCACTACCAGGGGCCGCTGGTGCTGTCCTGGCCGGATGTGGACGAGTCGCCGATTCTGGATGGCTGGAACGTGGCCATTCATGAAATCGCCCACCAGTTCGACATGCTGGACGGTCCGGCCAATGGGGCGCCGCCGCTGCACAAGGGCATGGACCGGGCGATCTGGAGCCGCGTCTGGAATCAGGCCTACCGTCAGTTTTGCCGCGAAGTGGATCATGGCGTGGAGAGTTGGCTGGACCCCTATGCCAGCGAAAATCCGGCGGAATTCTTCGCCGTGTCGAGCGAGGCTTTTTTCGAGGTCCCGCGGCTGCTCAGGCGGGACTATCCGGATGTTTACAGGCAACTGGGCCTGTTTTACCGGCAAGACCCGGCGGCGCGCTTGCCGCCGGTGCCGGAAGAGACGCTATTGCCCTGGGCTCAAGGCTGAGCCGACAGCTCAGCCGAGGTTTTTTTTTCAGCCAGTAGCAGCCACAAGCCCACGCTGACGCCCAGCAGGCATTGCAGCATCAGGTAGTAGGCGGGCGCCAGCGAATCGTATTTCAGCCACAGCGACAACAGAATGGGCGTCAATCCGCCGGCGAAGGCATAGGCGACATTGTAGGAAAACGACAGGCCGGAGAAGCGCACCTGCGCCGGAAACGCGCGCACCATCACCAGCGGCACCGCGCCGACCACGCCGACAAAGAAGCCTTGCAGGGCGTAGAGCGGATAAAGCTGGCTGGTATCGACCGCCATCGTCACATAAAACGCGTAACTGGTGACGCCGAGCGCCAGGCTGCCGCCGATGAAAGTGAGCGCACTGCCTATCCGGTCGCCCAGCGCGCCGGCCACGAGACATCCCAGCGTCAGCGCGACAACCGCCAGGCTGTTGGCCCGCAGGGCATCGACAGGAAGGATGTTGAACTGCTTCTGCAAGTACGCCGGCGCCATCAGAATGGCTACCACGATGGCGATGGCCAGGAACCAGGTGGCGAACATGGACAAGGCCACGCTGGTTTTATGCTTGCGCAGCACGGTCTTCAGCGGCAGCTCCTCGGCCAGCGCCTTGCGGCTTTTCAATTCGTTGAACACCGGCGTTTCATGCAGCCATTGCCGCAGCTGCATCGCCACCAGCCCGAACACGCCGCCGATCAGAAACGGCAGGCGCCATGCCCATGCGGCGATCTGCTGCTGGGTAAAGGCCAGATTGATCGCGGTGGCGATCAGCGAACCCAGCAGGATGCCGGCAGTCAGGCCGGCGGTAATCGCGCCGCAGGCGAGGCCGGTATGCCGCGACGGCGCATGCTCGGCGACGAATACCCAGGCGCCCGGCACCTCGCCGCCTATCGCCGCGCCTTGCAGCACCCGCATGGCCAGCAGCAGCAAAGGCGCGGCCACGCCGATGTCGTGATAGGTGGGCAGCATGCCCATGGCCAGCGTGGGCAGGGCCATCAGCACGATGCTGAGGGTGAACATGCGTTTGCGGCCGAAAAGGTCGCCAAAGTGAGCCATGACGATGCCGCCCAGCGGCCGGGCCAGGTAGCCGGCGGCGAAAATGCCGAATGTCTGCAACTGGCTGAGCCAGTCAGGCATGGAAGGCGGGAAGAATAGCTTGCCCAGCACCACGGCGAAGAAAACATAAATGATGAAATCGTAGAACTCCAGCGCGCCGCCCAGCGCCGCCAGCGCCAAGGTTTTGCAGTCCTGTCGATTAAGCGGCCTCGCGGCCGGCAAGGTGTGAGTGTCCATCGGTGCTTTCCTCTTGTCTTGGTTATCTGCGGACCGTTTATGGTTGAAAGGTCGGCCGCTGAAATCAGATTAACCGGCGGCTGGCTGTCTGACAATATGGCCTGGGTTTGATCCGCGGGCTGGATGCTTCCGCTTTTGGCGTCTGAGAAAAATAGCTTTGAATGATCAGCCGCTTGGGCGCCAGCCATCGTTAATGACAAGTGGAAAATAAAATGGTGGAGCAAACAGGAGCGACGGCATTGCGCCGCCGCTCCTTGGGCTGGATTATTTCAGATCGAAGCGATCCAGATTCATCACCTTGTTCCAGGCTTTGGCGAAGTCGCGGGCGAACTTCTCTTCGCCGCCGTCCTGGGCGTAAACCTCGGCCAGGGCGCGCAGCTGCGAGTTGGAGCCGAACACCAGGTCCACCCGGCTGGCGGTCCACTTGAGCGCGCCGCTGGCGCGGTCGCGGCCCTCGTAACCGTCGCCGGCCGCTTGCCAGGCGATATCCATGTCCAGCAAGTTGACGAAGAAGTCATTGCTGAGCACGCCAGGGCGTTGGGTGAATACGCCTTGCTTGGATGCGCCGGCATTGGCGCCCAGCACGCGCAGGCCGCCGATCAGCGCGGTCATCTCCGGCGCGCTTAGCGTCAGCAACTGGGCGCGGTCCAGCAGCAAGGCTTCAGCCGGGATGGAGAAGTTACGTTGCTGATAGTTGCGGAAGCCATCGGCTTGCGGCTCCAGCACCGCGAAGGACTCTGCGTCGGTCTGCGCTTGCGACGCGTCGGCGCGGCCGGGCGAGAAAGGCACATCCAGCGCGATGCCGCCGGCTTTGGCCGCAGCCTCCACCGCCGCGTTGCCGCCCAGCACGATCAGGTCGGCCAGCGATGCCTGCTTGCCGCCGCTCTGCGCGGCGTTGAACGCTTGGCGCACGCCTTCCAGCGCCGTCAACACCTTGGCTAGCTGGGCCGGCTGATTGGCTGCCCAATCCTTTTGCGGCGCCAGCCGGATGCGGGCGCCGTTGGCGCCGCCGCGCTTGTCCGAGCCGCGGAAGGTCGAGGCCGAGGCCCAGGCCGTGGACACCAGCTCGGCGATGGACAGGCCGGTGGCCAGGATTTTGGCTTTCAAGGCCGCGATGTCGCCGGCGTCGATCAGCGGATGCGCCGCCGCCGGGATGGGGTCTTGCCAGAGCAGTTCTTCTTTCGGCACATCCGGGCCCAGATAGCGCGCCTTGGGGCCCATGTCGCGGTGGGTCAGCTTGAACCAGGCGCGGGCGAAGGCGTCGGCGAAGGCCTGCGGGTTTTGATGGAAGCGGCGGGCGATCGGTTCGTAGATCGGGTCGAAGCGCAGCGACAGGTCGGCCGTGGTCATCATCGGCGGATGCTTCTTGGACGGATCGTGAGCGTCCGGGATCATGTGCTCAGGCTTGACGTTTTGCGCCACCCACTGGTGCGCGCCGGCAGGGCTCTTGGTGAGCGCCCACTCGTAGCCGAACAGCATGTCGAAATAGCCGTTGTCCCAGGTGGTAGGATTCGGCTTCCAGGCGCCCTCGATGCCGCTAGTGGTCGCGTGGACGCCCTTGCCGCTGCCGAACTGGTTGATCCAGCCCAGGCCTTGCGCCTCCAGCGGCGCGGCCTCAGGCTCGGGGCCGACCAGCTTGGGATCGCCGGCGCCGTGCGCCTTGCCGAAAGTGTGGCCGCCGGCCACCAGCGCCACGGTTTCCTCATCGTTCATCGCCATGCGGGCAAAGGTTTCGCGCACATCGCGGCCGGACGCCACCGGGTCCGGATTGCCATCTGGGCCTTCCGGATTGACGTAGATCAGGCCCATCTGCACCGCGGCCAGCGGGTTTTCCAGCTCGCGCTCGCCGCTGTAGCGGCTGTTGGGCTGGTCGCTGGTGGCGAGCCAGGTTTTCTCCGCGCCCCAGTACACGTCTTCCTCCGGCTGCCAGATGTCTTCGCGGCCGCCGCCAAAGCCGAAAGTCTTGAAGCCCATCGACTCCAAGGCCATGTTGCCGGCCAGAATCATCAAATCGGCCCAGGATAGCTTGTTGCCGTATTTGCGCTTGATCGGCCACAGCAGGCGACGGGCCTTGTCCAGGTTGCCGTTGTCCGGCCAGCTGTTCAGCGGCGCGAAGCGTTGGTTGCCGGCGCCCGCGCCGCCGCGGCCGTCCGCGGTGCGGTAGGTGCCGGCGCTATGCCAGGCCATGCGGATGAACAGGCCGCCGTAATGGCCCCAGTCGGCCGGCCACCAGGCTTGGGAGTCGGTCATCAGCGCGCGCAGGTCTTGCTTGACGGCGGCCAGGTCCAGCGTTTGGAAGGCCTGGGCATAGTCGAAGCCTTCGTCTTGCGGATTGGACGCCGGCGCATGCTGATGCAGGATGTTGAGATTCAGTTGATTCGGCCACCAGTCGCGGTTGGCGCGCGCGCCGGCGGCGGCTTTCGCGCCGGCGAAGGGGCATTTTGATTCCTGGCTCATCGTTATCTCCTAAACGTGTTGGGACGGGGAGTACGAAAGCAGCTTAGGCCGGCGGAGGTGTCTTGACTATTGAGTTGTTTTTATGTGTGTTATTTAATATTGCTATGAATTTTTATTTTAAAATAGCAATGTACAATTATTGAGCCTTGCCGGCTGCTTTGATCTTCTGCATTTCGGCGATGACGCGTTCGCCCTGCGCCAGGGCCTCGCGCAAGGCGTCGGGCTGCGGCAGCGCGGCGAAGACCAGTTCCGGATCGAGCGCGGTTAGCGCGCGGCGGCTGCTGGCGCAGACGTCGGCGGCGGCGGTGAAGTCGGCCGGCCCCATGACTTTGCCGTTGCGGATGCGTCGATAGTAGGCGCGGGCGGAATTCAGGTATTGGGCGGCGGTTTCGCTGGCGTCCAGGCGGCCTTCGCTGGCCAGCGCTTCCAGCAGATCAACCAATTTGCGGCAGGCGCTTTCGGCCTGCGCATAGCGTTGCTCTTGAACGCGGCGCTCTTGCTGGCCCGGTTTTGCGGAGGCGGTTTTTTTCTTGCGCTCGGCCATGATGATACCCCTGTTGAAAGGCCGGCATTCTAGCGAGATGCGCGCGCCAAGTCTAATGCAGCTGAAAGCGGGCGAGGGCGTCGAGGTGGGAGGGCAGCGCCACTTCGACGAAATCGTTGAGGCAAAACATGGTCAGCTTGCCGCCGTATACCGCCCCGGTGTCCAGGTGCATCACATTGTCGTACAGCACGGCGTGTTCTTGCGGCGTGTGGCCCACCAGCAGCAGCGCGACGCCCTCGACATGGCCGCCGCCGCCGTTGAGCGCCCGGTCGCGCGCCCACAGCAGGGCGTCGTAGTCTTGCTCGCTGGGGTTGTCGGCTTCCAGCTTGGCGGCCAGCATGTCCCAGTCGTTGCCGGGACAGTCCGCATGCACTACGCCGATCTTGCCGCCCTCGGCGTCGATTTCCAAGGCCAGCGGCAATTGGGAGAGGGCGGCGACGCAGGCGTTGCGTCTATCCGCCGGAAGTTCGGCCAGCCAGCGGCCGCCGTTGCGCAGGTGGCGCTCCTGATCTTCCAGAGGATTGCGCATCGCATCCAGCGCCATCTGCTCATGGTTGCCGCGCACCGCGTGGAACCAGGGCTGGGCCAGCCATTCCACCACCATGGGGCTGTCCGGCCCGCGGTCCACCAGGTCGCCCACCGACAACAGCCGGTCGCAGGCAGGGTCGAAGGCCACGATGTCCATCAGCCGCCGCAGCTGTTCGAAACAGCCATGGATGTCGCCGACCACCCAATCGCGGCCAGTCTGGTTGCGCGGCAGCTTCTTGATCATCATGGCGGCGGGCTCTGGCTTAGCGGGCCATCCAGTCGCGGCAGAATTCGTCGCGGAAGTGGATCAGCCACTGCAGTTTGGCTTCGGCCATGGCGCGGCCGGCATCGGTCTGCATCATGCCGGGCAGCTTGGCCAGCTTGACCTTGATGTGATCGATCGCCCAGGCCTGATCATCGGGCTGGCGCTGCTCGCCCAGCGGATCCAGCGGGTGGGCCAGCGCGCGGCCCATGCGGCCGGAAACGTAGAACATCCGCGCCAAACCCACGGGTCCCAGAGCGTCCATCCGGTCCGCGTCCTGCACGATCTGGGCCTCCAGCGTTTTGGGTTCGATGGCGGCGGAGTAGCTGTGGGCTTCTATCGCGTGGGCGAGATTGTCCAACTGCGCCGGCGTCAGCTCCGAGTCTGCCAGCAATTGGCGGGCGCGCTCGGCCGACCAGTGCGAGGCCAGATGCCGCTGCGGATGGCTCTTGGGCAGGTTGACCAGATCATGCAGATAGCTGCCGGCCATCACCACCAGCTTGTCGGCTTGCGGATAGTTTTCCAGCAGTTGCTTGGCCACGGCCCAGACCCGGTGCAGATGGCTGAGGTCGTGGGCGCCGTCGTCATCGGGAGGCTGGCTTTCCAGCAGCGTGATGAGTCTGTTTTGCCATTGGGATTGTTGTTGCGCGTTCATGAGGCCGATACCTGTGCTGCGAATGGATTGATTCATTTTATCATTCGCGCGGACGAATGAAGGGCAGGATCAAAAGGTCTGCAGCAATTCCCATTGCGACAACGCATACCGCCCCCGGTGCTTACGCAGCAGCTCAAGCAAGGCCAAGTCGCGCGGATCGACGTTGTTGAAGCTGAGCCGACCGTTCTGCGCCAGTCCTTGCCCCGTTTGCAGCAACTTGGAGGCGATGCCGCGGCGGCGGCGCGTCGGGGCCACTTGCAACTCCAGCGCTTCGCCATCCGCCGTCATCAGCAGCGAGCCGAGCAACTGGCCATCTTGCCGCACCGTCAGCCAGCGTGGCGGCGGCGCGGCGCGAAGCAGGGACTCGCGGCGATTGGGCACGGCAGGCGGGTAGGCGATGGCGTCCGGCGATGGCCAGCCGGCCGGGTCAGCGTCGACATGCACGGTGACAGGCCAGAAGCTGGCGGATTGAATGGGGGTTTCAATCTGATAGCAATCAAGCTTGCGCACGGCTTGGAAGCCGAGTTTGGCGTAGGCGTCCCGCGCCCGCTGATTGCTCTCTATCACCTCCAGCCGCAGCTGGCGGATGCCGCGCGCGCGCAGCAGGCTTTGCACCCGCGCGGCCATATCGCTCAAAACGCCGCGGCGGCGCGCGAGCGGCGCCACGCCGGCTGCGATGCAATATCCTTCAGGCTGGCCATCCTGCATGGGTGTCGCCGTCAGCCATAGTCCGGCCAGCTCTCCATCCACCCAGGCCCCAGCGCTCAGCTCCGGCGCCCAGCCGCGGCGTTTCAGCATGGCTTCGAATTGCGCGAGCGTCGGCTGCGCCGGCACCACGTAGTCGCTGAATGCCGCCAGAAAACAGGCGTGCAGATCGATAGCCTGCAAGCCGTCCAGGGCGCCGATGTTCAATTCGCCATCTCCTTTTCCGCGATGACCGCCAGCGCGCGTTCGACAAAGTCGTTTTCTTCTCCGACCGGCGCGACGTAAGACAGAATCTCGCGCGTTTTTTCTTCGCCAGCCAGGCGCAGCAGCACCCAGGCCGCCAGGTATTGCGAGGACAGACAGCCGCCGGAGGTGGCGATATTGCCGCGCGCGCGGAAGGCGTGGTCTGGCACCTGAATGCCGGATCTCTCCAGCCAGGGGCGGGTCAGCGGGTCGGTGCAGGCCACGCCGTCGCTCAATAATCCCAGTTTATGCAAAACCAAAGCGCCCGAACACTGTGATCCTATCAACTGGCGCGACGGGTCCAATTTGAATTGAGCCATGATCTCATCGCCGGCCACCCAGTCGCGGGTGCGCCAGCCGCTGCCTATCAGCACCGCGTCGGCGGAGTTGGCGTAGGACAAGTCTTCTTGCCGCTCGACGCGTGCGCCGGAGCGCGTTTCCATGAAGGGGAAGGGCGAACAGATCCGCACCTTCCAGCCTTGCGGAGTCATCCTGCCGAGAATGCCGGAGGCGATGAAAGAGTCCAGCTCATTGAAGCAGTCCAGCGTGACGATAGCGATGTCCATGGCGCGCGATCAGGTGGTTGAAGTCATCTGGAATGATGTTCGCATTGTCGGGCAGGGTCAACCAGATGGACGGTGAGGATATCTGGCGAGGAAAGCCGCGCCCCGCGCGCGGCGGGGCGCGGATGTCAGTTTTCCAGCCAGATCAGCGAGGCCATGCGGCCGGTGACGCCGTCGCGGCGGTAGGAGAAAAAGCGGTCGCGGTCGATGACGGTGCAGAAATCGCCGCCATATACCCGCTCAATGCCCAGCTTGCCCAGTCTTTGCCTGGCCAGCAGGTAGATGTCCACCAGGTATTTGCCGTTGTCGATGCCGATGAAGGCGGCTTCGGCGGCGGGATCTTTGAACAAGAAGGCCTGGCGCACTTCAGGGCCGACTTCAAACGCATCTGGACTGATGGCCGGCCCCAGCCAGGCCATCAGGGTTGCCGGCTTGGCTTGGGTGGCGGCAACGGCCGCCTCGATGACGCCGTCGCACAAGCCTCGCCAGCCCGCGTGCGCGGCGGCTACTACGCTGCCGGCGTCGTCGCAGAGCAAAACCGGCAGGCAGTCGGCGGTCATGGCCGCGCAGACGACGCCTGGCGCGCGGGCGAAGCTGGCGTCGGCGTCAGGCGCCGCGTTGCCAAGCTCGGCGGCGTCGACCACGGCCACGCCATGCACCTGGTTGAGCCAGGCCGGCGCGGCGGGCAGCCGCTCGCGCAGGATGGCGCGATTGGCTGCGACCGCCTCCGCGGCGTCGCCCACGTGCGCGCCCAGGTTCAGGCTGTCATAGGGCGCGGCGCTGACGCCGCCGGCCCGCGTGGTGATCAGCGTGCGCACATTGGGCGGGGCTGGCCAGTCGGCGGTCAGCCAGTCCTTATTTGACATAGATGACCTCGATGTCGCTATCGTCGTCATCGTCCCAGTCTTCGTCGTCATCCTCATCATCGCTGGCATGGGCGAAGGCATCGGCATCCGCGCGCGCGCCGTCGCCGCGCAGCACATCCAGCAGGCGGCGGAAGTCGTCCGGCAGCGGCGCTTTCCAGCTGCGGGTTTCGCCGGTGGCCGGGTGGACCAGGGCCAGCGCATAGGCGTGCAGCGCCTGGCGGCCCAAGGTTTTCACCTCGGCCGCGATGTCCTCATCCATCTTGTGGCGGAGGTTGCCGTACACCGGATCGCCGGCCAGCGGGTGGTTGGCTTCGCGCATATGGACGCGGATCTGGTGGGTGCGGCCGGTTTCCAGCTTGCATTCGATATGCGAGTGCGTGGCGAAGCGCTCCAGCACGCGGATATGGGTGATCGCCGGTTTGCCGCCAAACTTCAGCACCGCCATTTTCAGGCGGTTGTTCGGATCGCGGCCGATATTGGCGTCTATGGTGCCGTCGAATGGCACCACGCCGTCGGCGATGGCGCGGTAGACGCGCTTCACGCTGCGGGCCTGCATCTGGCGCACCAGCTCGGTCTGGGCGGGCAGCGTCTTGGCCACCACCATCAGGCCGGAGGTGTCCTTGTCCAGCCGGTGGACGATGCCAGCGCGCGGCACATTGGCCAGCGAAGGGCAATGATGCAACAGGCCGTTCAGCAAGGTGCCGCTCCAATTGCCCGATGCGGGATGGACCACCAGGCCGGCCGGCTTGTTGATCACGATGATGTGATCGTCCTCGAATACGATGGGGATATCCATCGCTTCCGGCTGAAAGGCCATTTCCTCATTGGTCAGCTGCAGGGTGACTTGCAGCTTCTCGCCGCCCAGCATCTTGGTTTTGGGCGCGACGACCTTGCCGTCCACCAAAACCAGGCCGTCCTTGATCCATTGCGTCAGCCGGCTGCGGGAGTAATCGGGCAGCAATTTGGCCAGCACGGCGTCCAGCCGTTCGCCGCACAACGCAAGCGGCGCTTCAAGAAGTTGCGTGGTGGATACCTCGTTTTCCGAGATGTCGTTATAATCGTCCGAGTCAATGTAAGGATCAGTCATGAAAAGATACGTTGTTGCAGCAATGTTGGTGATGGTGGGGCTTGCCGGATGTGCAACCACGGAAACCTACGACGAGACGCGCGGCTGGACCGTGGAGAAGCTGTATTCGGAAGCTCACGATGAGTTGGCTAGCGGCAATTATACCCGCGCAGTCAAGCTATACGAAACGTTGGAATCGCGTTTTCCGTATGGCCGCTATGCCCAGCAGGCTCAGATGGACCTGGCTTACACCCATTACAAGGATGGGGAGCCGGAACTGGCCATCGCCGCGGCGGACCGTTTCATCAAGCTGCACCCAACCCATCCTAACCTGGACTACATTTATTATCTGAAGGGATTGGTGTATTTCAATGACGATTCCGGCCTGCTCGCAAAATGGGCCGGCCAGGACATGAGCGAGCGTGACCCCAAGGCCGCGCGCGAAGCCTTCTCCGCCTTCCGCGAGCTGACCACCCGCTTCCCCAAGAGCACATATACGCCTGACGCTTCGGCCAAGATGAGCAAACTGGTGGATGCGCTGGGCGGCAACGAAATGCACGTTTCGCGCTACTACATGAAGCGCGGCGCCTACTTGGCGGCGGCGAATCGCGCCCAGGGCGTGGTCAAGGATTTCTCCAACACCAAGTACCAGGAGGAAGCGCTGGCCATCATGGTGACGGCTTATGACAAGTTGCAGATGCCGCAGCTGCGCGACGACGCCCGCCGCGTGCTGGCGCTTAACTACCCGCAGAGCCCGTATCTGGCCAAGCCGTGGTCGGTTGAGGAGATGCCGTGGTGGAAGCTGTGGAAATAAGCGGCTGACCGCCGTTTGAGCGCGAAAGGCCACCCTGGAACGGGTGGCTTTTTATTTGTTGGAGGCTGTCGCGCCGCAAGCCATGGCCATGCCGTCATGGCCAGTTGCGCCCCGATATCCTACAATAGCGGTCGATTCACTGGCGGCCGGTGGTGTGACTGGGCCGCCTTTTCGTTATGGAAATGCAAATGGAACCTGTACGTCTGTCAAAACGCATGGCTGAACTGGGCCTGTGTTCCCGCCGCGAGGCTGACAGCTATATCGAGCAAGGCTGGGTCAAGGTGGATGGCGAGGTCGCCGTGCTGGGCCAAAAAGTGCTGCCGCACAATGCCATCGAAATCGACAAGAAGGCGCAGGACGCTCAGTCCGCCCGCGTCACCATCTTGCTGAACAAGCCGATGGGTTATGTGTCCGGCCAGGCCGAAGATGGCTATCAGCCGGCGGTGACGCTGATCAAGCCGGAAAACCACTGGTCGGAAGACGGCAGCCGCAAGCGCTTTCAGCTTTCCCACTTGCGCGGCCTGGCGCCTGCCGGCCGCCTGGACATCGATTCCGTCGGCCTCTTGGTGCTGACCCAGGATGGCCGGGTGGCCAAGCAGTTGATCGGCGAGAACTCCCAGGTTGAAAAAGAGTACCTGGTTCGCGTGGAAGGCGATCTCGCCCCCAACGGCCTGGCCCTGTTGAACCATGGCCTGGAGCTGGACGGCAAGAAGCTGCTGCCGGCCAAGGTGGGCTGGCAGAACGATGATCAGCTGCGTTTTGTGCTGCGCGAAGGCAAAAAGCGCCAGATCCGCCGCATGTGCGAGCTGGTGGGTTTGCGCGTGGTGGGCCTCAAGCGCATCTCCATCGGCAAGGTGAAACTGGGCAATCTGCCTACCGGCCAATGGCGCTACCTGAGAGACGATGAGCAATTCTGATCAGGGAGAGGGCATGTTCGACCATCTGTTGCGCAAGCTGGGCTGGGATGCGGAAAGCCGCCGCCGCGCCAGGGAGCTGCACCAGCTGATCGATCAGCTGGTGGATGCGTGCGACCGGCGCTTGCGCCTGCTGCCAGGCTATCTGGACGCGTTATCGCCCGGCATGCGCGCCTCGCAGGCTTATCTTTCCACCCTGACCGAGCGGCTGCCGCCGGTGCTCAATCTGTCCCGGCGCAGTTTTGCCACCGATCCTCGGCTGGGCTTGTTGTTCGCGTCCCCCGCCAGCTTGCTGGAGGTGCTGGAGAGCAGCGACAGCCTGCGCGATTTCTATCTGTCCGCGTCCAATGGCGATGTGGCCTGGGCCTTGATGACCATGCAGCGCAGCGAAACCTCCCGTTTGGGCGTGGCCTTGCAAGACGGCGAGTTGAGAAATGATGTCGCCCAACTGGTGGTGAGTTTCGATGGGCATCGTCTGCTGATGCCGTGTCCCAGCGAGCAGGATTTCCAGCGCCGATCCGGCGAGCATGCCTTGCAAGTGCAAGCCGGCGTGATCGCGCGCCGCTTGAGCCTGATGGAGCAGGCCAGGCAGCAACTGGAGGCGGAGTGTTCCCGTTTGCAACTGCATCGCCAGGCCTTGCGCAGCGAAACATGCGTCGTGATCGGCGGCGCGGAGGATGCCGGGCCCTTGCCGGCCACCGCGGCGGAGGTGGATGCCAGGCTTGAGGAAGTCCGGCCGCAGCTGGATGAGCTGCGCGCCCAGGCGGGACTGGAAGGCGTGCTGGGCGTAGTGAAACAGGTATTGGAACATCCCGACGACTATTTCAGCCTGGAAACGGTCACGCTGACGCTGAATCGCATGGGCATCCGCGTCGATTCCGGCGAGGATGGCGCATCCGAACTGTTGCTGGAGGAGGTGGTGCTGGGAAAGATCCAGCCCATCCGCAGGGCGTTGATGCCGGTGCGGATCGAGCGCCAAGCCATCGCCGAGCTGCGGGAGCAGTTTGGCTGAGAAATATCCCTGCAATCTGCCGCCCGGCTGGCTATGCTGAATACAGTATGAGTTTCAGTCGACCTCAGGGCGGTCGGTTGAATCTGCCCCGGTCCCGTAAGGCCGGGGCTTTTTTATGTCCGCTCAGCGCGCAGGCCGGTTTTTGCCGTCCTGGCCGAACAGCACCGCGCGGGATTGCTCATCCATTACGGTCGGCGCGGTGTTGACGGTTTCCGCCACGGCGTAGGCGCGTTTTACCGCATCGCGGGCCCGGATCCGCTCAAACCACTGCGCGAGCGCCGGATAGTCCGCCAGGTTCTGCTGCTGTTTTTCGTAAGGCACAATCCATGGGTAGCAGGCCATGTCGGCAATGGAGTAGTCGCCGCAGATATAGTCGCGGCCATCGGCCAGCTGCGTGTCCAGCACGCGGTACAAGCGCGAGGTTTCCTTGACGTAGCGATCGATGGCGTAGGGCAGTTTTTCCGGCGCGTATTGCGAAAAATGATGATTCTGGCCTGCCATGGGTCCTAAGCCCGCCATTTGCCAGAACAGCCATTGCAGCGCGTCATGGCGGCCGCGCAGGTCTGATGGCAGGAAACGGTCGGTTTTCTCGGCCAGATATTGCAGAATGGCGCCGGATTCGAACAAGCCGTACGGCGCGCCGCCATCCGCCGGCGCGTGGTCGACGATGGCCGGTATCCGGTTGTTCGGCGCGATTTTCAGAAAGTCGGCCTGGAATTGCGCGCCGGAGCGGATGTCGACGGGAATGATCCGGTACGGCAATCCCGCCTCTTCCAGGAAGATCGTAATCTTGTGGCCATTGGGTGTGGTCCAGTAGTGCAGGTCTATCATGACAAGTCTTCCAGATGGATTGGCGATGCCGATAATATGCCGGCGAGGTGGCGATTTGGAAAGAGAAGGAATGATGACAGAGTGTTTAACCGGGCTTGACGACCACGCTTTGGCCGAACGTCTCGCCGCGCGGGCGGGCGAATGGCTGCTGCGCTTGCGCGCCGATTTTCCCGAAGCAGGCAAGCCGCTGGGCAAGGCAGGCGACGCCGGCGCGAATGAGCGGCTTTTGCAGTGGCTAAGGCAGGCCAGGCCCGATGATGGCGTACTTTCGGAGGAAAGCCCGTCCGACGCCGCGCGGTTGTCTCGGCGACGGGTCTGGATCATCGATCCGCTGGATGGCACGCGGGAATACGGCGAGCGCGCGCTGAATCGCCCAGACTGGGCCGTGCATGTGGCGTTGGCGGTAGACGGCCTGCCCGTCGCGGCTGCTGTCGCCTTGCCGGCGCGGGGGCAGACGTTCGGCACCGCCAGCCCGATGTCTCCGCATCGCCCGCCGGGCGGTAAACTCAAAATCCTGGTCAGCCGCAGCCGCGCGCCGGAGATCGCCTGCCAGGTGGCGGAGAGGCTGGATGCGGAGCTGTTGCCCATGGGCTCGGCGGGCGCCAAGGCGATGGCGGTGCTGCGCGGCGAGGCGCATGCTTATCTGCACGACGGCGGCCAGTACGAGTGGGACTCCTGCGCGCCGGTGGGCGTCGCGCGGGCCGCCGGCCTGCACGCTTCGCGGCTGGATGGCAGCGCTTGTCTTTACAATCAACCCGATCCTTATCTGCCCGATCTGCTGATCTGCCATCCCGAGTGGGCGGAAATCTTCTTGACAGCGATACGCGCCGCTAACGCTTAGCTTTTATCGTGCCAAGGCGCCGCTGACATCTTACCTTTTGCATTTTCGCAACACAGGCAGTAGCATGAGCGGCCCTGTGAATGCGGGAAGAATGGGCGGCGGCGTTTCGCCGCCCGTGGGCGAGGAAAATCGGGCGAGCGGCGATGGCAGGCAAAGAAATCGAGGTGGCGGCATGATGGTGGGCACGCATGTCGCGTTTGGCGCGTTTTGCGCGGTATCGACCGCGTTGTTTCTGCACTTGTCGGCCATGCTGGCGATTTTATTGCTCATCGGCGGCATGATGGGTTCTTTGCTGCCGGATATCGACCACCCCAAAAGCTGGCTGGGCCGGCGCATTCCTTTTCTGTCCCGTCCCATCGCCTATCTATTCGGCCATCGCGGGGTCACGCACAGCGTGCTGGCGGTGGTGGGCGTGTTCTACGCCGCCGCCCATTGCCTGCATGGCTGGGGGCTGACGCTGGGCCAGAGCATGCCCCTGGTGCTGGGTTTGTGCGTGGGCTATGCCTCCCATTTGCTGGGCGACTGGCTGACGCCGGCCGGCATTCCTTTGCTATGGCCCATCCGCGTCCGCTTCCGCGCGCCGTTGATGCTGCTGAACGGCAAGTTCATCGAGCCGATGATGGCCATCGGCTTGTGGTTCGGCTCCGGGTTCCTGATGGCGAAAACACTCTGATCCCATCCCGCCGCCCCCTGATTGCGCCCCTCCATGCCTAAGGGATAAGATTTCCCATCGCTTCTTGTCGCCGCGCGTTTTTGCTCAGCCTCAAGCGCAATCGCCCGGCGGCGGGCGATAATCAGAAAACGGGCATGCATGATGGGGAGGCGGCATGGGCAAGCTATGGGCGGTTCCGGCAGCCATCGCGCTGCTGGCCGCGGCGGGCGGGGGCTATTACCTTTACCAAAGCCGCGTCGAGGTCGAACGGCAGTCCACCCTGTATGGCAATGTGGATATCCGCGATGTGTCGCTGGCCTTTCGGGTATCCGGCCGTCTGGCCTCGGTGCTGGTGGACGAGGGCGACAGCGTGCAGCCCGGACAGATATTGGCCAGGCTGGATGCGGAGCCGCTGCGCAACAGCCTGAACGCCGCGCTGGCCAATGAGGCCGCGCTGGCGGCGCGCAATGCGCTGATGCACAAGGGCAATCGCAGCGAAGACATCGAGCAGGCCCGCTCAAGGCTGGAGGCGGCCAAGGCGGCTGTCGCGCAAACCGAAAGCGATTACAAGCGCCAGCGCGATCTGGTGCCGGCGGGCGGCAGCAGTCAGCAATTGCTGGAGACGGCGCGCTCCTTGCGCGACCAGGCCATCGCCCAGCGCGATGCCGCTCAGCAACAGCTCAAGGAATTGACGGTCGGCTTCCGCCCGGAAGAAATCGCCGAATCCGACGCCCAGTTGAAACAGGCGCGCGCCAGCGCAGCCTCAGCCAAGCTGGCCTTGAAAGACGCCAATCTGCAAGCGCCCAGCGCCGGCATCATCCTCACCCGCGCCGTGGAGGCGGGCAGCATGGTTCAAGCCGGCACGCCTGCATTCAACTTGTCTTTGCGGCATCCGGTATGGGTGCGCGCCTATGTGACGGAGAGCCAACTGGGCCGTTTCGCCAGTGGCAGCAAGGTGCAAGTGTCTACCGACAGCCACCCCGATAAAACCTATCATGGCGTGGTCGGCTTCGTGTCGCCCACCGCCGAGTTCACGCCCAAATCGGTCGAAACCGCCGATCTGCGCACCTCGCTGGTGTACCGCATCCGCGTGGTGGTGAGCGATGCTGACGCCAGCCTGAATCAAGGCATGCCGGTCATCCTGAGGTTGGTGCCGTGAACGGCGAGGCCGCTATTTTCGCCGCCGGCTTGAGCAAGCGCTTTGCCGGCGCGCCCGGCGACGCGGTTGACGCGGTGGCGCTGGATATCCCGCAAGGCTGCATCGCCGGCCTGGTCGGCCCGGACGGGGCCGGCAAGACCACCTTGCTGCGCATGCTGGCCGGTTTGTTGACGCCCAGCGGCGGCGAGGCGCGCGTCGCCGGCATCAATCCAGTGGCGGATCCCGACGCCTTGCGCCGCGCCATTGGCTATATGCCGCAAAAATTCGGCCTGTACGAAGACCTGACGGTGCAGGAAAACCTCAATCTGTACGCCGATCTGCGCGAGGTGGCCAAGGCGGACAGGACGCAGGACTTCGCCCGCCTGCTGGCGCTGACCGATCTGGCGCCCTTCACCGCGCGCTACGCCGGCAAGCTGTCCGGCGGCATGAAGCAGAAGCTGGGCTTGGCCTGCTCGCTGCTGGGCAAGCCCCGGGCGCTGTTGCTGGACGAGCCCGGCGTCGGTGTCGACCCCATCTCCCGGCGTGAGTTGTGGAAGCTGATCCGCGCGTTGTCCGCCGACGGCATCACCGTATTGCTCAGCACCGCTTACCTGGATGAAGCGGAGGCCTGCGACATGGTCTACCTGATGAATCAGGGGCGGATACAGGCGGCAGGCTCGCCCTCCGCGCTGACTGAGGGGCTGGCCGGGCGCTGCCTCAGGCTGTCCGGCATTGCGGGGAACCGCCGCCTGGTGCTGCAAAAACTGCTGCGCCAGCCGGCGTTGATGGATGGCACGATACAAGGCAGCGGTTTGCGCCTGCTGCTGCGCGAGGCTGGCCGCTGGCCGGATCTGGCCCAGGCGGATGCGGGGCCGGGCGCCAGTTTGGAAACCGCGCCGCCCAGATTGGAAGACGCCTTCATCAGCCTGCTGGGCGGCGGTCCTGGCGGGGACTCGGTGCTGGCCGAGGTGATGCCGCCCGCGCCGCCGCATCATGAGGAGTCTGTCATCGAGGCGCGCGGATTGAGCAAACGCTTTGGCGATTTTTACGCCACCGACGATGTCAGCTTCGCCGTCAGGCGCGGCGAGGTGTTTGGCTTGCTGGGCCCCAACGGCGCCGGCAAGTCCACCACTTTCAAGATGGAGTGCGGCTTGCTCAAACCGACGGCCGGACAGGCGCTGGTGATGGGCTTGGATCTGAAAGCCAGCCCGACCGCCGCGCGCCAGCAGCTGGGCTATATGGCGCAGAAGTTTTCCTTGTACGCCCAGTTGAGCGTGCGCCGCAATCTGATGTTTTTCTCCGGCGTCTATGGCTTGGCTGGCCAAAAACAGCGCGACAAGGTGGCGCAGATGGAGCGGGTGTTCGGCCTGTCGCCGTATATGGACAGCCCGTCCGGCGAACTGCCCCTGGGCTTCAAGCAGCGTTTGGCCTTGGCTTGCGCGGTGATGCATGAGCCGCCGCTGCTGTTTCTGGATGAACCCACCTCTGGTGTCGATCCGGTGACGCGGCGCGAATTCTGGACCCATATCAATGGTCTGGCGCAAAAGGGCGTCACGGTGCTGGTGACTACCCACTTCATGGATGAGGCCGAGTACTGCGATCGCATCGCCCTGGTGTATCGCGGCAAGTTGTTGGCGCTGGACAAGCCGGACGCGCTGAAGCAAAGCGTGGCGAGCGAGACGAGGCCCAATCCCACCATGGAAGACGCTTTCATTCAATTGGTGGAGGAGGCGGATAGATGAACGGGCGCCGGCTGATCGCGCTGTGCCGCAAGGAAAGCTACCAGATCGTCCGCGATCCGAGCAGCATCCTGATCGCCTTCATCCTGCCGGTGGCCCTGTTGTTCATCCTGGGCTATGCGGTGAACCTGGATTCGGCCCACATCCGGCTGGGCCTGCTCAATCAGGATGGCGGCGCAGCGGCGCAGCGGCTGGCTGCCACCTTTCACGCCACGCCCTCGTTTGATGTCAGAACCGTCCGCTCGCGCGTCGAGCTCGATGAGCTGTTGGCCCACGGCAAGATACGCGGCGCGGTCATCATCGCCAATGATTTTTCGCGCAATTGGCAGCATGGAACGGGCGCGATACAGCTGCTGACCGATGGCGCGGAGCCCAATACCGCCAATTTCATCGCCGCTTACGTGCAAGGGGCTTGGCAGCAGTGGCAGTTGGAAGAGGGGCAGGACCAAGGGCTGAGCGCGGCCAGCCCCATCGATATCGAGCAGCGCGTCTGGTTCAATCCCAGTGCCGAGAGCCCCAACTTCCTGGTGCCCGGCACCATCGCCATCGTGATGACCATCGTCGGCGCGCTGCTGTCTTCCCTGGTGGTGGCGCGGGAATGGGAGCGCGGCACCATGGAGGCCTTGCTCGCCACGCCGGTCAGCCGCGCCGAGTTGCTGCTGTCCAAAATCTTGCCTTACTACGTGCTGGGCATCGCCGCCATGCTGCTGTGCCTGCTGGTGGCGGTATTCATCATGCAAGTGCCGTTTCGCGGGCCTTTGTGGCTATTGTGGCTGATGTCCTCGCTGTTTCTGGCCAATGCGCTGGGGATGGGCTTGTTTCTGTCCACGGTGATGCGCACCCAATTCGACGCGGCGCAAGCCGCGTTGACGGCGGGCTATTTGCCGGCGCTGATGTTGTCGGGCTTCGTGTTCGAAATCTCCAGCATGCCGGCGCCGCTGCAGTGGCTGACCCGCATTCTGCCGGCGCGCTATTTCGCCAGCACCTTGCAGACGCTGTTCCAGGCTGGCGTGGTGCCTTCGCTATTGTGGCTCAACGCCGCCAGCCTGATCCTGCTGGGCGCGTTCTGGCTGGGCCAGACCGTGCGCAAAACCCGAAGAACTCTGGATTGAAGCCATGTGGCAACGCCTGGTTTGGCTGATTGTCAAAGAATTGCAGACCATAGTCGGCAACCGGCAGGGGCGGCTGTTGTTGATCGTGCCGGTCCTGTTGCAACTGGTGGTGTTTCCCTTCGCCGCCACGCTGGAAGTGAAGCACGCCAGTCTGGCGGTGTACAACCAGGACTCGGGCGCGGCGTCGCAGGAGCTGGTGAAACGGCTGTCCGCCAGCGCAACCTTCGACCATATCGTGCCGGTGCGCAGCCTGCCGGCGTTGCGCGACTGCATAGATAGGCAATGCGCTTTGCTGGCAGTGGCGTTCGGGCCGGATTTCTCGCGCGCCCTGGCGGAAGGGAGGCCCGCGCCGCTGCAAATCATCGTCGATGGACGCCGCTCCAATAGCGGGCAGATCGCCAGCGCTTATATCAGCCAGATAGCAGCGGCTTACCAAGCGGAAAGGGCCGGACCCGCGCCGCAAGTGGCGGTGCGCAATCTGTACAACCCCAATCTGGAATATCAATGGCACGTATTGCCCAGCCTGGTGGCCATCATCACCACCATAGGCTGCCTGATCGTCACCGCGCTGTCGGTGGCGCGGGAGCGGGAAGAGGGCACCTTCGATCAATTGCTGGTGTCGCCGCTGACGCCGGCTTACATCATGGCCGGCAAGGCGGTGCCGGGCGTGCTGGTGGCGCTGATGCAAGGCAGCCTGATCGCGCTGGCCGCGGCCTGGGTGTATCGCGTGCCGTTTGGCGGCTCGCTGCCGCTGCTGTTGATCAGCATGGCCAGCTATGGGCTGGCGTTGGCGGGCGTGGGGCTGTTCATCTCATCGATCTCCCATACGCAGCAGCAGGCTTTTCTCGGCGTGTTTTCCTTCATGGTGCCGGCGGTGATCTTGTCCGGCTATGTCTCGCCCATAGAAAACATGCCTGCGCTGCTGCAATGGCTGGCGCGCATCAACCCGCTCAGCTATTTCATTCCCATTCTGAAAGGCGTTTTTCTGAAGGGCTATGGCTTTGTCGATGCCTGGCCCTGGCTGCTGCCATTGTGGCTGATCGCCTTGATCACGCTCAGTCTGGCGCTATGGTGCTTCCGGCGGCACGTGGAGTAAAAAACCGGCGGCATGGGGCAGGCCGGACAGCGCGCCGCGCAAAATGCGTTCGCAACGCGGCAGCGCTTGAGGGTTTTGCTCCAGCAGCTCATACAGGCCGATGAACAGGCTGACCAGATAATCGGCAGTCAGTCCGATATCCAGCCCGGCCGGCAGTTCTTGCTGCAAGACCGCCCGGCGCAGTTGCCGGCGCGCGTAATGCACGGTCATCCGGTCGGCTTGTTCGCGCCGCCGCAACACGCCGCGGTTTTCTTCGGTTTGCTCGCACTTGAGGTATAGGATCTGGTAAACCCGCTGCGGCGAGCCGGGCTCCAGGAACTGCGCCAGATAGTAAAGCGCGGCTTGGAGCAATGTTTCACAGGCGGAAGCGCCGGGAGGCGGGAAGCGCAAGGCGTCCAAGGCGAAGGCGCGGTCTATCATCGCCTGGCATACCTGCAGCTTGTTCTCGTAATGGCCATACACCGCTCCGCGCGAAACTTGCGCGGCGTCAGCGATGTCGGCCATGGTGGCATTGGCGATGCCCTTGGCGAGAAACACCTGTTCCGCGCCATCCAGGATGGCATCCCGGGTCTTTTGCGAGTCTTCCTTGGTCTTGCGCGCCATCATTTACTCTTCTGTTTTCATTGTCCCGACCATTGTGCGGCAAATTAATTAATCATGCATGACTGATTAAATGTTAGGATGTCGCATTGTTCATAACCAGTCTGACCTTGCATGCGCGCAGTCCATACCCACGATCTCGATACCTTGCCCGTTTCCAAGCTGTTCTGGCGTTACGCGATTCCATCCATCGCCGGCATGCTGGTGACGGGGCTTTACGCCATCATCGACGGCGTGTTTGTCGGCCATTACGTAGGCAGCCATGGTTTGGCGGCGATCAATCTGGCTTATCCCCTGGTGATGCTGCAAGTGGGCTTGGGCGCGATGATCAGCATGGGCGCCGCCACCCGCATCGCCATCCAGCAAGGGGCGGGGCAGCAGGACGCCGCGCGCGGCACGCTGCTGGGCGCTTTCTTGCTGCTGGCCGGTTTGGGCGCGGCGATACCCGCGCTGGGGTTGCCCAACATCGACAGTTTGCTTGCCTGGCTGCAGGCCGACGTGCAGCCGCAAGTGGCCGAGCAGGCGCGAGCCTATTTGTGGTGGATGCTGGCCGGGGCGGCCTTGACCATGGGGCCGATGCTGGTGGCCTACCTGGCGCGCAACGATGGCCGCCCGCGCTTCGCCACCGCGCTGACAAGCCTGGGCGCGGTGCTCAATATCGGACTGGACTACCTGTTTGTGGCCCGGATGGGCATGGGGCTGGAGGGCGCGGCCATCGGCACTTTGATCGCCGAGGCTGTGGTCTTGGCGATAGGCCTGGCTTATTTCTTTAGCCGCCACGCCAATCTGCGGCTGCGCTGGAGTCGGCTGCGAGTGGATCGCGGCGCGCTGACGGCCATCGCCAGCCTGGGCGCGCCCAGCCTTTTGATGGAGTTCAATCTGGCGCTGCTGTTGTTCGCGCATAACCGGCAATTGCTGGTGTGGGGAGACGATCTGAGCGTGGCGGCCTATGCCGTGGCCGGCTATAGCGAATCCTTGTTCACGCTGGTGATCCATGGCCTGGCGGTGGGCATGCAGCCCTTGCTCGGCCATGCCACCGGCGCCGGGCAGCCGCAGCGGGCGAAACAGGCGTTGCTGCACGGTTTGAAAGTCAGCCTGGCGATAGGCGCGGCGGCGCTGCTGGCGGTGCAGTTGTTCCCGGCCTTCATCGCCGGCTGGTATAGCGATGGCAGCCAGGAATTGATTGACGCAGGCAGCCGCGCGCTGCGTCTGCACCTGTTGGCCATGCCCTTGGATGGCTTGGTGGTGGTGGGTTGCACCGCCTTGCAGGCCATGGCGCTGACCCGGCTGGCGCTGGGCGTCACCATAGGCAAAACGTTCTTGCTGCTGCCGTCCCTGGTGCTGCTGCCGCATGCCTTGGGAGTGGATGGCGTCTGGCTGGCCATGCCGCTGGTGAATACGGCCTTGGGCCTGCTGGTGGCGGGGCTGCTATGGCGCGAATTGCGGCGCTTGTCGGCGCAGGGCGGGGCGGCTTGCTGAGCCCAGGCGGAATGATGGCGGTATTTTTGTGGGCGGGCGAGTTTGCCGCCTGCGCAAATGCCGTCTTTATGGTATTCTTGCGCCCCCTTACCACCCATGCCGTGACCCGTCACCCATCTGATGAAAGACCCCTGCGATCACTACACCTTCGACCTGATAGGCGGGGTCCAGAAAAAGCCGGGCCGCAAGCCGCTGGGCGAGCGGGCGATGACGGTGGCCGAGCGCAAACGACGTAGCCGCGAATTACGCCGCAATCGGCTGCAAGAGCTTTCCGTCACGGTGGAACTGAGCCGCGACGCGCAAAAGTCTTTGGACAAGATGATAGAGTGGTGGGGCGTCAGCAAGAAAGAGGCAATCAATCGCGCCTTGGTCATCGCGTGCGAATCGCAGACCGGCCGCACCGGCTTTCTATTCGAGCTGGAAGCGCCGGCCGGCAAAATCAAAAAGTCCGCCAAACCTAAAGCCTAAGTGTTTCCGCAAGCAAGCCCGGCCTAGCGCCGGGCTTGTCGTTTCCGTCTCCTTACGCCTCTTGAAATTGTACCAAATCAAAATAAAGACGGCGCGTGGTGCGTGATCAGGCTGAAGCCCTCATCCGCCGTCGGCGCGGCAAAGTGGGAGGTAATCCGATCAAATGATTCGCCGCTGAACTTCATGAGCGCTCCTGTTTGGCGATGAAATGCCAGGCTCGCGGAAATGAAAAACCGCCCGTCTGGCACGCGGCGCGCGCTAACCCGCCATTCCGGGAATGGCGGAAGTAATTCCAGCGGCGCCGCGGTTATCTGTCTTCATCGTTATGATGCTTAACTGCGTGCGTGCTTTTCAATGCCGCATGTCTTGTCGCGCGTTGGTTTTGAAAGTGTATAAAATCATATCTAGCTGGGAGGGCCGATCTTTCGCATCCTGAACGTGTTCCGTCCGGCGGCCTTGGCGTCATACAGGGCTTCATCGGCAATTTCCAGCAAGCGCTCCGGGGTGACATCCGGGGTGGCGGCGTAAGCCACGCCTATGCTGGTGGACACTTTCCAGCGCTCGCCATTTTGCGTTGTGTCCTGGCTGGCGGCAGCCAGCAGCTTGCTCACCACATTGACGGCGGTGTGTTCCGAATCCAGGCCTATCAGCAAAATCACAAACTCGTCCCCGCCCAGGCGCGCCACATGGTCGGTCCCGCGAACATTGGCCCGCAGCCGGCGGGCGAACTCTTTGATCAATTCGTCGCCGGCGGCGTGTCCCAGCGTGTCGTTCACCTGCTTGAAGTGGTCTATGTCCAGAAACAGCAAGGCCAAGGCCTGGCGCTTCATATAGTGGTGGGCAATCTCGTCGTTGAGCATTTCCATGAAGGCCGATCGGTTGAGCAGCCCGGTCATCGGGTCCAGCGACACTTGGTTGCGCAACTGCATCTCGCGCACGCGCGACTGGGTCACATCCCAGATCATCAGATAAAAGCCGGACACGCAGCCGTCGGCATGCTGCTGGGGAATGAGGCGTCCCTCGACATAGCGCTGCTCGCCGCGAACCGGCATCTCACATTCGAAGGAGACTCTGAGGCCGGCTAGCGCCTGTTGAACGTGAGGCTGCAAAATCGCGAAAGCCTCCTGGCCGAGGAATTCCTGCATCTCGTTGCCTATGACCCGCTCCGGCGAGATGCCGAACATCTTCATATAGGACTTGTTGCAATAGCGATAGCGAAGATCGGTGTCGATGAAGGCCACCAGCGCCGGAATGGAATCCGTCACGCTTTTGAGCAGCGCTTCGCGCAGCACCAGGTCCAATTCGGCCAGCTTGCGCTGGGTGATGTCGCGGACGCTGATGCTGACGCCATCGCCCGCCTTGACGATTTCGTGATGTATCCAGGCTGGATGGGTGATGTCATAGCTCTTGGGCAGGTCTTCAGACACGGCGCGGCCGCTTTCCAGCACGCTCTTGTAATGCTCGAAATGATTCGGAATGCCATGGGTTTCGGTCAGGGGAAGGAAGCGCTGGCCGATGGCGCTGTCGCGTTGCAATTGCCACAGCCGCTCAGCTTCGGAATTAATGTAAACAATGCGGAAGTCCCACGGTTCGCCGGCCCCGTCCCGCTCAGCCTCCATGATCACAAAGGCGTCCATATTGGCCTCCGCCGCATTGCGAAAGCGTTCGGCCGCCAGTTCCGCCATGTGGTTGGATTGCTGCACTTCGCGCAGCAGCGGATCGGTCCGCCAGCGCAGGATCAGCGCGCCCAGCGTGACCATGGCCAGCATCAGCAGGGCGCTGGTTTCCAGTCCTTTGCGGATCGGGGTCAGCAGGTCGCGCACCCGGATTTTGTAACTGAAGGCCAGGCCGGTATCGCTGACCGGTTCATAGGCGCCGATCACGTCGCGGCCGGAGAAATCGACGGTGTGGATGGTGCCGCGCTGGCCGTAGAACGCCGGCCAGACGGTGAAGTGGCGAATATTGCCCTGTATCGGAATGGTGCTGCCCTTGTCGTCTATGGATTGGGAAAAGCAGCGCAGATAGGTGTTGTCGCGGCCGCACAGCGAATAAATGCCGCTCAGGGCGTCGTTGGGCCGGGTGGCGGCGACCAGGCGGTCGAACAGATCCATGCGCTGCTCCTGCACCAGGCGTGCCTCTCCGGCCGAAGTCTTGTAGATGTCGACAGTGCGGTAGAGATAATGGCCATTCCACAGCAGGCTGGCGCCGGCCGGCGCGCGCAGGGAGACAAATTGCCTGGGGTGAAGCTCGAAGTAGCCCACCTGGGCCAGGGTTTTGCCTGCGCGGTCTTGAATCGCGATGCCGTTCAGCGTCATGTGGTTGAGCGCGGCCAGCGTATCCGCTGCCTGCGGCGGCAGGCGTCCTAGCGAGGCTTGTTCCAGCAGGGACTGGATTTCGGGGCGTTGATATATTCGCCTTTCGATATCGTAGCTGAGGTCGAACTGGTCGCTCAATAAGGCTGCGCGTTGTTGTGCGCCGTATGACATCACCTTGAGCAGGCTTTGCTCGTGCACCTCGCTGCCGATGCGGTAAACCAGCAAACCGGTGATCAGCGATACCGCTACTAACAACACGGTTGCGGTAAGGGATACCGCATGAACCATCTCCTGGGAGCGGAGATGCCTGGGGCGGGCCGAGCGCAAGCGGCAATACAAGCCCAGGCAGGCCAGCAATATGCCGCCGGCGGTCAGAAGCGCCATCCGCACCTGCGCGCCCCAGCTGTAGAGCAGCTCCAGGTTGATCAAGTACGCCGTCGCCCCCAGCACGCCGATGACGGCCGCGGCGGCCAGCAATCCGCGCTCCCATTTTTCTCTGGCCGGCGTGGCGCCGGGGTGCAAGCCCAGGCTGGCGCAAAGCATGAGCAAGGCCAAGCTGGAGGAGGCGGCCATCTGGCCGGGCCGCGGCACCATATCGGCTTGCCAGCTGTGCAGCCCGGCTAAGTCTATCCACCAGGACTGGCCCGTCATGTGCTCAAGCAGGACCGTGAGGCAAACCAGCGAGACTGCCGCCGCCAGCAGGCGGTGCGGTTTCCAGCGCAACGGCAATGGCGCTAGCAGCAACGCCGCGCCAAACAGCATCAAGCAAAAAGCGGTGGACAGAACCATGTGGATGTTTTCTGGCATCCAGGCGGGAAGGCGCGCCAGCCAGGCATATGTCACCGAGGCGCCTAATGCGATCAGCGCCAGGCCGCAGCCATCCGCCAGCAAGGCGAAGCGGCCATGAAAGAGACGGCGCTGGAGTTCGGAAAGGGAAGGATTCTGCACGACGTCCTGCTATTCAGTTGAAACGCCTTACAAGGAATGTTAGGACAAAACTTAGCCGACAGTCGCCGTCGGCTAAGTATTTTCCACGAGTGGAAGGGGTGGACTTTCGCAATGAGAATGATGATGGTATAAGCGATATGAATTAGGCCAATGTCCAACGCCGTGGAGGCATCATGTCGCAAGTCGAGCAATCCCGAGTCTTGCTGGAGCGCCGCTCCATTGAATACATTCCGGAAAACGAAAGGCGCGGTAAGGTTTCCAGCCAATTCACCCTCTGGCTGGCGGCCAATCTGCAAATCACTGCGGTCATGACCGGCGCCTTGACGGTGGTGTGGGGCGGCGACGCGTTGTGGTCGATGGCGGGTTTATTGCTCGGGCAGGCGATAGGGGCCGCCATCATGGCTTTGCATGGCGCGCAAGGGCCTAAGCTTGGCCTGCCGCAGATGCTGGCCAGCCGGGCGCAGTTCGGCGCGCTGGGCGCGGTGTTGCCTTTGATTTTGGCCTGCGCGATGTATCTGGGTTTCAACGCTACCGGCATGCTGCTGTCCGGCCAGGCGCTGGGGCAATTGTTGGGCGTTCATGACGCCTGGGGCGTGGCGGTTTTCGCCATCGCCGTCATAGCGGCCGCCGCGTTGGGCTACCATGCGATCCATCGTTTGGGAAAGCTGGCCAGCGCGCTGGGCTTGGCTGCCTTCGCGTACTTGTTCTTCCGCTTGCTGGGGCACGAAGCCTTGCCGCAGCTGATGGCGGCGCATCATGTCTTTCAGCCCGGCGCCTTTTTCACTACGGTGTCATTGGCGGCGTCCTGGCAGATCGCCTTCGCGCCCTATGTGTCTGACTATTCCCGATACCTGCCGCGCGCCACATCGTCCACGAAGGTGGCGCTGGCCATCGGCCTGGGATCTGCGATTGGCGCTCAGCTATCCATGTCGCTGGGCGTATTGGTCGCCGCGATAGGCGGCGCGGCGTTTCGCGGGCACGAAGTCGCTTATTTTGTCGGCTTGGGCGCTTCCGGCATCATCGCCTCCGCGCTGTTCTTTTGCGTGGCGTTCGGCAAGATCACCATCTCCGCCTTGAATGCCTATGGCGGCTTCATGTGCTTGAGCGCCATCGCCGATGCTTGCGGCGGAATCCGTCTGCGTCGCGGAGTGACCGTACTGGCGCTGGCGCTTGTTTCCGCCGGTGTCGCCGTGGCGGCGCAGCATGGGTTTCTTGCCTTGTTCAAATCATTTTTGCTGGTCTTGTTGGCTTTTTTCACGCCCTGGAGCGCGGTGAATCTGGTGGATTTCTATCTGCTGTCCGATGGGAAAGTCGACCCGCAAGCGCTGTCCGATCCGAAAGGGCGCTACGCGGGCTGGAACAAGGCGGGGCTGGCTGCCTATGCATCCGGTTTGCTGATCCAGATCCCCTTCGTCGACTGCGCTTTCTATACGGGACCCATGGTCAAGTGGCTGGGCGGCGTCGATATTTCATGGCTGATGGGATGGTTGCTGCCGGCTGTCGTGTATGGCTTGATCGGCGCGCGCGCCAGAACCGATGCGGCGGCTCCGCGAGCCATTTCCATCCCGCAGAAGGGGGAGTGATAGACGCCGCATGCCAAATGACAATCCGAGTCAAGGCCGCTGGAGTTGTCTCGTCTGTAAGGCGAGGGCTTTTGGCCGAGATGAAGCGCGAAGTCCTGAAGAATCATGGCGATTTCGCAAAGCGTTTGTGTGAAGCGCGCCTGTGTTCGAAGGCAATGGTCAAAGGCTGCCTGGTGAGCTGTGATTGCCTAATTTGAAGGCGATTGTCGCGCGCCTATGATGTGTTTGGGAGCCAAAGGCAAGGCATGTTTGGCGGATGCGTTGGAGTGGTCTGGTTGCGTTGGCAGCCCTGGAGGAGCTTGTTTCTGTGGGGCTAGGCCTGCTGCGGGGTTGAAAGCGCAATGATAATGTGTTTAAGGTGGAGCTGGCGTGGAAGGAATATATTGAGGCTGGAAATGTCAATGTTTACCGATTGCCTGTCGATTATCTGAATGATGATGAAGCCCTGGTACGTTTGAATTTTGACGTGTATTCAGATGGCAAGGGTTCGTTCTCCAATGATGTGGCAAGCGGCTATCGATGGACTGAGGTTCTTTTCAAGATAGAAAAGAAGCGCGGCGGCGAGTGCTCTTGGTCGGGCGGCCCGCTTTATCCGGTGGGTGGAGTATATAAAAAGTACAAGTATGATGAGGACCCGGCGGGGGTATTGAAGGACGAGGTCAAGAAGGCGAATTTCCATGTAGATGATATGGTGCTGGATTTTGTGGAGACCTCGGATGGAAAGGTATGGACGCCGGGCTATGTCTGGAAGGATTCGATTAAAGCGGTTCCGCATCTCAGAAGCTATTGCATCAGCCCGCTTGTCTATTAACTTTCACCCAGGTCTTCAGCAAGGCGCGACGGGCGTTTCAAATGAAACGCCGCCTATCTGTCATATTGATGGCCGCGCCAGGGTTGCGGTGGCGCCGCTGAGGAGGGGTAAGCCTCCCCGTTTCTGGCATCAGGCCTTGCCCATTAAAGCTTGATGATCATCTTGCCCTGGCTACGCCCGGTCAGCATGTCGACAAAAGCCTGCGGCATGTTTTCCAGGCCGTGGGCCAAGGTTTCTTGGGCTTGCAGGCGGCCGGACTGCAGCTGCGGCACGGCGAAGCTTTCCAGCTCATCTTGCAGCTGGCGATAATTTCTCACCAGGAAGCCTTCTAGGCGCAGGCTTTTGCCGACGATGTCGTACAGATTGCGCGGCAGCTCGGCCTGCTCTGGGTTGTTGTACTGGCCTACGGCGCCCACCCAGGCGATGCGGCCATGTTCGCGAATGCTGCGGATGGCGACTTCCAGGTGCTTGCCGCCCACATTGTCGATGTAGATGTCGAAACCGTCCGGCGCGGCGCCTGCCAGCGCCTGGGCAAGGTCTTGCTCGCGGTAGTTGATGGCGGCATCGTAAGCCAACGTTTCCGTCAGGTAGCGCGCTTTGTCGGCGGAGCTGGTGCTGCCTATCAGGCGCCGCGCGCCCATCAGCCGGGCGAATTGAGCGACGGCGCTGCCTACGCCGCCGGCCGCGGCGGAGACGAACAGATCTTCACCGGCCTGCAGTTTGGCGATGCGGGTGAGGGCGACATAGGCAGTGAGTCCGGTGCCGCCAAGCAGGCTCAGAAAAGCGCTGGCGGATACGCCGGAATATTCCTTGAGGATGCGCGCCTCCGCTGCGGGCACAATCGCGTGGCTGCGCCAGCCTTCGCGATGGAACACCAGTTGGCCGACATCCAGCCCGCTGTCGCCGGCATCGATGACACGGCCCACGCTGCGTCCTTCCAGCGGCGCGCCCAGCTCCCATTCCTCGTCCATGCATTCGCGCATATAGGGGTCGACGGACAGGTACAGGTTTTCCACCAGAATCTGGCCGCTTTGCAGCTTGGGCAGCGGCGTTTCTTTCAGTGCGAACAGGGCGGCGGAGGGCGCGCCCGCGGGGCGCTGGATCAGGTGGATTTCTTGAGCGTGGGTGGGCATGGCGTTCTCGATGCGGATGAATTGCGAGAACCATACCATGCAACTGGCATTTTGTGGCGCGTGAAAATGCCCGGCGCGGGCCGGGCTGGCGGGTTTAGTCTTGCAGCGGGGAGAGCGCTTCGATCAGCGCCACTTCCTGGGCGTAGCTCAGGCCTTTCAACTTGCCGAGCATGGCCTCGCCGTCGATCTGGAATTGCTGGTCCAACTCGTCCTCGATGATGCGGGCTTCCACGGCCAGCCACACGCCGCGGCAGGAGGCGGCGCTGTCGAAGTGGATGCCGGCGATCACGTGGGCGATCAGGCGCAGCTCGTCGTCGCTGAACAGGCGCGATAGCGCGGCTTGCTCGCGACGGACGATTTCGGCGTAGCGGTCGCAGATTTGCTGCACGCGCTCGCCGTCGCCGTAGTGTGCCGGTTCGTCTTGCGGCGGCAGCGCGGAGCCGTGCTGGAACCATGCCTCGATCAGCGGGCGCAGTTGCGGCAGGTCTTCATGCCAGACTTGCGCCAGCGCTTCGCGGAACTGGGCGTTGTCGGTGAAGGACAGGTCGTCGAAAGGCATGGCCGGCAACACGCCTTCGTTCAGGGTGCGCTTGCCCACCCAGACGCGGCCTTCGTCGTCCAGCTTCACTTCGCCGCGCCAGACGGCTTGCTCTTCGGTGGCCAGATTGTCCACGTGCAGCTCAACATAGGGCAGCGGCGTGTTCTGGCCTTCGTCTTCGCCGATGAAGCGCAGGGTGATGTCGAACAGGCCGTGCTTCATCACTTCCAGCAATTGCAGGCCGTCGTTATGGCCGGCCAGGATGAAACGGTCGTCCTTCTCGTAGACGGCCACTTCCTCCGGGTGCGGCGCCGGGTGGATCAGCTTGGCGCTCAGCGCGTCGGCCAGCTCGTTGGCGTCGTTGTGCTGGATGTCGTAACCGGTGCGGTAGGCCTCGTGTTCATGCCACAGTGCGTTCCAGTCGTACATGTTTTTATTCCTTGTTGCCTGATGGGGCGGAGTGTAGCGCCAAACGCGGCGGCAGACGAGCGCTTCGCGCGGCGGGGTTTTGATGGGATCGCCATCAAATCTTCATTCGTTTTTACCGAAATTTTCTTAGCTAGCTGCTAGCATGCTATAATCTTTCGATTTTTCTGTTTTCAGAATTCCAGCCGAAACGCTAAACATGACCCGACAAATCCGCAACATCGCCATCATCGCCCACGTGGACCATGGCAAGACCACCTTGGTTGACCAACTGCTGAGACAAAGCGGCACTTTCCGCGAAAACCAGCAAGTTGACGAGCGCGTAATGGACAGCAACGATCTTGAAAAAGAGCGTGGCATTACCATTCTGGCCAAGAACACCGCCATCGATTACGAAGGCGTGCACATCAATATCGTAGACACCCCGGGACACGCCGACTTCGGCGGCGAGGTGGAGCGCGTGCTGGGCATGGTGGACGGCGTGGTGCTGCTGGTCGACGCCGTTGACGGCCCGATGCCGCAAACCCGCTTTGTGACTAAGAAGGCGCTTGCGCTGGGCCTGCGTCCTATCGTGGTGATCAACAAGATCGACCGTCCGAGCGCTCGCCCGGATTGGGTGGTAGACCAGACTTTCGACCTGTTCGACAAGCTGGGCGCCACCGACGAACAACTGGATTTCCCGATTATTTACGCTTCCGGCCTGTCTGGCTTCGCCAAGTTCGAACTGGAAGAAGAGTCCGACAACATGCGCCCGCTGTTCGACACCGTGCTCAAGCACGTGCCGACCCCGGCCGGCAGCCCGGACGCGCCGCTGCAGCTGCAACTGTCCGCGCTGGACTACTCCACCTACACCGGCCGCATGGGCCTGGGCCGCATCCTGAACGGCCGCATCAAGCCGGGTCAGCAAGTGGTGGTGATGAACCACGACGAGCAAGTGGCTTCCGGCCGCATCAACCAGGTGCTGGGCTTCCAGGGTCTGGATCGCGTGGACGTGGCTGAAGCCGAAGCTGGCGACATCGTCATCATCTCCGGCATCGAGGATATCGGCATCGGCGTGACCATCTGCGACAAGGAGCAGCCGGTAGGCCTGCCGATGCTGTCGGTGGACGAGCCGACGCTGACCATGGACTTCATGGTGAACACCTCGCCGCTGGCCGGCACCGAAGGCAAGTTCGTGACCTCGCGCCAGATCCGCGATCGTCTGACCAAGGAACTGCTGACCAACGTGGCGCTGCGCGTGGAAGACACCGGCGATGCCGACGTGTTCCGCGTGTCGGGCCGCGGCGAGCTGCACCTGACCATCCTGCTGGAAAACATGCGCCGCGAAGGCTTTGAAATGGCCGTGGCCAAGCCGCGCGTCGTTTTCAAGGAAATCGACGGCCAGAAGTCCGAGCCGTACGAAAACCTGACCATCGACCTGGAAGACGACCACCAGGGCGGCGTGATGGAAGAAATCGGCCGCCGCCGCGGCGAGCTGACCAATATGGAATCGGACGGCAACGGCCGCACCCGCCTGGAATACCATATTCCGGCCCGCGGTCTGATCGGCTTCCAGTCCGACTTCATGACCATGACCCGCGGCACCGGCCTGATGAGCCACGTGTTCGACGACTACGCGCCGGTGAAGCCGGACCTGCCGGGCCGCCACAACGGCGTGCTGATCTCGCAAGAGCACGGCGATGCCGTCGCCTACGCGCTGTGGAAGCTGGAAGACCGCGGCCGCATGTTCGTGTCCCCGGGCGACAAGCTGTACGAAGGCATGATCATCGGCATCCATAGCCGCGACAACGATCTGGTGGTCAACCCGATCAAGGGCAAGCAGCTGACCAACGTCCGCGCCTCCGGCACCGACGAAGCGGTTCGCCTGACCTCCCCGATCAAGCTGACGCTGGAATCGGCCGTGGAGTTCATCGACGACGACGAACTGGTGGAAATCACCCCGAAATCCATCCGCATCCGCAAGCGCTACCTGCAAGAGCATGAGCGTCGCAAGATGTCCAAGGTGGAAAGCATCTAAGCTGATTGGCTGCTTGAGAAAACCCCGCGCGAGCGGGGTTTTTTGTTTTCTGGCAGCCGGAAGATAGCGGCCCGCCTGGCGGGATGGCCGCCGCCCCGGGCGGCTCTGGCTCTGAAGCCTGGCTTCGCGGGGCTGCGGATGTCAGCCCTGGCCGTTCAGCGCGGCAGTGAGCTTGTCGTATACCTGGCCGTAGCTGGCGGGATCGCTGAGCAGCAGCGTGCGCGAGTTGCCGTTGCTGTCCCAGATGGTTTGCCGCATTTGGGCGCGCAGCCATATCTGGCGCGCTTGCGCGCCGTTGCGCAGTGTCAGCAGCAGCTCAGTGGTCTGATGGTCCGGCTTGCCGGGCAGGGGGAACTTCAATTTCAGCAAGCCGCGCAGCACTTGCCGCGCCTGGCTGATCAATACCTCGTCTTTTTCCGCGCGGATGACGCCGAATTCGGCATCGATGTCGACCCGGTTGTAGCCCAGCTGCTGCAGCGCGCGGCGGCCCGCTTGCAAGGCGGCGGAGAGGCTGGCGCCGTCCAGCACCCGGTCGCGGGCTTGTTGGTAGTTGCGGATATCTTCGGCCGAGGGCTCCACTCGGATCTGGGTGGAACTGTAGTTCAGGACGCGCCCTCCTTGACCTTGCACGGTCTCATTGTCGCCTGCGAAAACGCTTTGGCTGCTCAGGCAGAGCAGGCCGAAAAAAAGATAGCGCCACATGATGGAACTCCGCTTGGATATGTCATGCAATCTAAGCGATTGATAATGACATTTGTGTTCCTAATTGTAACGATTGGGGCTGTTTTATCTGATAATCGCAATATATTGATCGATGGCAAATCTCGAACCCATATTTTGCGGACAATGAGCAGCTGTGCGTTGCGGCCTTGGTCGCGGCGAATGGGTGATGCGCGGTCCGTGAAGAGATGCGCGCATGGTTCTCAATATTAGACAAGGGGGAAGGCATGCTTCAGGTGCGCAAGCGCGACGGCGCGATGGCGGGGTTCGATATCGGCAAGATCGCCAATGCTTGCCAGCGGGCGGCGATGGCGGCAGGTAGCGAGCAACCGGCCAGGCTGGCTTTGGAAGTGGCAAGCAAGGTGGAAAAGCAGTGCCGCGAACTGGCCGATGCCGGCAAACTGGATATTCCCGCCATTCAGCAGCTGGTGGAAAACGCGCTGATGCATGACTATCCCGAAGTGGCGCGGGTTTACATCGAATACCGGCACGACCGCGACAACGTCCGCGCCCGCGGCTCCGAGCTGCATGCCAAGCTGATGGGCCTGGTCCACAAGACTGACGCCGACGCAGTGACCGAGAATGCCAATAAAGACGCCAATGTGTTTCCGGTGATGCGCGACCTGATGGCCGGCATCGTCTCCAAGCAGTTCGCCAGCACCTTCCTGCCCAAGGACATCCTGACGGCGCACAATGAAGGCGCCATCCACTTCCATGATCTGGACTATTCGCCCTTCCTGCCGTTCACCAATTGCTGCCTGGTGGATTTGAAGGGCATGCTGGAGCAGGGCTTCCGCCTGGGCAATGCGCAGATCGAAAGCCCGAAGTCGATAGGCGTGGCCTGCGCCGTCACCGCGCAGATCATCGCCCAGGTGGCCAGCCATCAATATGGCGGCACCACCATTCCCAATATCGATCAGACCTTGGCGCCGTACGCGCTGAAAACCTATCGCAAGAACCTGGACATCGCCCGCCAATACGGCATCGCCGAGCCGGAGCGCTACGCCCGCGAGCGGACCGAAAAGGAATGCTACGACGGCATCCAGGCCTGCGAATACGAGATCAATACTTTGTTCAGTTCCAATGGCCAGCAGCCCTTTGTCACTTTTTCCTTCGGCATGGGCACCGCCTGGGAAGAGCGCATCATTCAGCAATCCATACTCAAGGTGCGCATCAAGGGCCTGGGCAAGGAAGGCATCACGCCGGTATTCCCCAAACTGGTGATGTTCATCGACGAAGGCGTCAATCTGAAGCCCAGTGATCCGAACTACGACATCAAGCAGCTGGCGCTGGAGTGCACCTCCAAGCGCATGTATCCGGACATCATCTCGGCAAAGCTGAATCGCCGCATCACCGGTTCGGCCGTGCCGGTTTCGCCCATGGGCTGCCGCAGCTTTTTGTCGATTTGGCGCGATGCGGACGGCAAGGAGGTATTGGATGGCCGCAATAATCTGGGCGTGGTCAGCCTCAACCTGCCGCGACTCGCCATCGAAAGCGGCGGCAAGCAAGAGGCGTTCTGGAGTCTGCTGGAGCAGCGTTTGCAGCTCTGCTTCCGCGCGCTGATGCTGCGCATCCAGCGGCTGGAGGGCGTCAAGGCCAATGTCGCGCCCATTCTCTATACCGAAGGCGCTTTCGGCATGCGCTTGGCGCCGGACGAAGACATCATGGCCTTGTTCCGCGATGGCCGCGCGTCGATCTCGCTGGGTTATATCGGCCTGCATGAGGTGGGGGTGCTGCTGTTCGGCGATCATCCGGCGGAAAATAGCGAAGCCCAGGCCTTTCTGCGCCGCGTCGTGGCCAGGCTGGGCGAGGCTGCGGCGGAGTGGCGGCGTGAAACGGGCTTTGGTTTCTCCTTGTACTCCACCCCGAGCGAGTCGCTTTGCCACCGCTTCTGCAAACTGGACCGCGAGCGCTTCGGCTTGATTGCTGAAGTGACCGACAAGGGCTATTACACCAACTCTTTCCATCTGGATGTGTTCCGCAAGGTCAACCCTTTCGAAAAGATCGACTTTGAGGCGGGCTACGCCGAACTGGCCAGCGGCGGCCACATCACCTATGTCGAGCTGCCGAATATGCAGCACAACCTGGCGGCGCTGGAAAGCATCTGGGATTACGCGCTGCAGCGCGTGCCTTACTTCGGCAGCAACACCCCGGTGGATTCTTGCGGCGCATGCGGCTTCATGGGCGAGGCCAAGGCCGACGCCGACGGTTTCTGCTGCCCGCAGTGCGGCAATCGCGACAGCGCTTCGCTGTCGGTGACGCGTCGGGTTTGCGGCTATCTGGGCAGCCCCAACGCGCGGCCCTTCAATGCCGGCAAACAGAAGGAAGTGATGCGCCGCGTCAAGCATTTTGGCGGGGAACATTGAGCGGAGCATGAATTACGACCGCTACTACACCTGCGATCTGGTCAACGGCGAGGGCGTGCGCGTCACGCTGTTCGTCACCGGTTGCCAACATGCCTGTCTGGATTGCCACAACGCTTCGATCTGGGATCGCAAGACGGGACGGTTTTTTTCCGATGAGGTCAGGGAGCAGTTGCTGAGCCATTGCGCCACCCATGATGGCTTGAGCCTGTCCGGCGGCGATCCGCTGCACCCCGCCAACCGGGAGGCGGTGCTGGATTTGTGCCAGGCGTTCAAGGCGCGTTATCCGGAGAAGAATATCTGGCTGTGGACCGGCTATCGCTACGATGAAGTCGCCTCGTGGCCAGGAATGAGGCTGGTGGATGTGGTGATAGACGGCAAGTATGAACGCGGGCAGCCGACGACGCTGCCTTGGCGGGGGTCGGCGAATCAGCGCCTGATCCGCTTGAAGGGCGGCAGCCCAGTCAGCGGCATAGTGTGATGGGCAGATGAAAAAAGAGGCGCGGATCCGCGCCTCTTTCGTATTGTCGCCCTAAGGCGTCAGCTGGTTTTTTTCTTCTTGTGGTGGTGATGGCGCTTGCCTGCATGTTTCTTCGCCGCTTTCTTGTGCGGTTTGGCGGCGGCATGCTTGGCTGGGCGATGCGCCGTTTTCGCATGTTTGGCGGTTTTAGCCTGATGAGGCTTCTTGGCGTGGCTGGATGCGTGCTTGCGCGCTTTGCTTGCCTTCTTGCCGGCATGGCTGTGGTGGGCCGGTTTGGCCTTGCTCTTGGCGGCGGCTTTGCCGTGGCTGGCGTGAGCGCCGGCGGGTTTGGCTGTGGCGGCGGTTTGCGGAGTTTTCTTGGCGTGGTGCGAAGACAGCGGCTTGGCCGCGGGCGCAGGCTGGAAATCGCCGGGCAGCGGTTGATCTTCGTTTTCCGCGTGGGCCTGGCTGGCGGCAAAAGCCATGCCAAAGGCGAATAATGGGGTAATCAGCTTGATAAGTTTCATATTCGGTCTGATTGGTCGATAGGCGGCGCCGATTGGGAAAGCGCCGGTATCTGCCTATATTAGCATGAGCGCGCCGGCCATCCAGTATTCGGCGGGCGCATGAGCTAGCGAGAAGCTTGAATGGAGCGCGCGCGATGAAGCTGTCCACCCGCTTGGGGTTGCTGGTCATCAATGCCTTGCTGGGCATGGGCGTATTGACGGGCGTAGCCTTGTACGGACTGCATGACTCCATGCTGGACGATCACAAAGGCCAGATCCGCACCACGCTGCATCTGGCGGCCAATCAAATAGCCTATTTTCAAAAGCTGGAGCGAGCGGGCAAGCTGAGTCGACGGGAGGCTCAAAAGCGCGCCGTGGAGGCGATGACCCAGTTGCGGGACAAGGGCAATTATGTTTTCGCGCGGGATGCGGGCCAACTGGTGCTGGTGCATCCGGACAAGCGCAAATTGGGCAAAGCCGATCCCGGCGACAAGCTGCCTGATGGGCGGACTCTGGTTCAGGCTTATGACGACGCGCTGCGCGAGGCGGATTTTGGATTTGTGCAGATACAGACCCGGCGTCCCAACGGCGATGTGCCCCTGCCTAAGCTCAATGCGGTGATGCGCATTCCAGACTGGGGCTGGACGATAGGCACCGGCATGTTTCTGGATGATATCGACCTGGTTTACAAGCAGATGGCGGTAAGACTATTGCTGATCGGCGGCGAACCCGAACAGGCCTCGCACACGGCGCGAGCCATCGCCGCCGGCGATTTGTCGCAGCGGGTGCGTTGCGGCCACCAGGATAGCCTGCTGGATGCGATTGCCCAGATGCAGGCGGGGCTGCGGGAAATGATTGAAAACCTGCACGGCGGGGCCGGCAATCTGGAGTCCGCCGTGATGGAATTGGCCGAACAGATGCGGCAGATACGCGCGGTGGCCGCCCGTTCGATGCAGGTGACGGAAGGCGCGGCCAAAGAGATCGAGTCGATGTCGGCCTGTTCCAGCCAGGTAACAGCTTGCGCCGACGAGACGGAAAGCCACTCCGTGCGCTCCAGCCAATTGGCCAGTCGTGGCGAGGAGCTGGTCAATCGCGCGGCGGAGGAGATTCAGCTGGTGGCGGGGCAGGTTGTGGACGCTTCCGCGCAGATCGCCAGTCTGGCCGAGCGCTCGCGCGAGGTGGACGGCATCGCGCTGGAAATCAAGGAAATCGCCGATCAGACCAATCTATTGGCCTTGAATGCCGCCATCGAGGCGGCGCGGGCGGGGGGGGGGAGCGGCCGAGGTTTCGCCGTCGTCGCCGATGAGGTGCGCAAGCTGGCGAAGCGCAGCGCGCAGGCGACGGAGCGCATCACCGGAACCATCCAGGGCATTCAGGCCGATACCGATTTGGTGGTCGCCCGAATGGACGGCGTCAAGCCGGTGGTGATTCGCGGCGTGGATCTGGCGCGCGAGGCGGCGCTGGCGCTGCGGGAAATCAACAGCGGCATGGCGCAGGCGCTGGATCATATCCGCAGCATGGCCAAAGTGGCTTCGGCGCAGGCGCTGGCCAGCCATAGCGTGGCGGACAATATCGCGTCGGTGTACCGGATCGTCGACGAGTCGCAATCGTCGATGACGCTGGTCAACGCGGATGTGGAGGGGCTGTCCACGCTGGCGCAGGAATTGAAGGCTTCGGTTGGCCGGTTCCGGCTCTGATTTCAGGCCATCGCCCGGCCGGCGTTTTAGCAGGGAGGGCGATGGCGGAGCGGGGCGTCAGCGTTGCGAGAGTTGCTTGGCGGAGCGGGCGGCGGAGCGCTGGGACTTGATCGTCAGGAAATTGGCATAGGCGCTGGCGGAGCTGGTGGAGCCGCCATCCTGGATGCCGGCGTCGCTCATCATGGTGTAGTAGGCGTCAGGACGCGACAGGGCGGCGAGCATGAAGCCGGTTCGCAGGTAATTGGTTTCGCCGCCGTGTTTGCTGCTGTTGTCGCTGCTGCCGTCGACACGGCCGGAGTAATCGCGATCGCCCAAACGCATCACGTCGAATACCGTGTTGCCGAACGGCGCCATCTGCTTGGCGGTCAGGCCATAGCGGCCGCTCAAGAGCAAGCGGTAAAAGCCGTAGACATCCATGCTGCCGTGGTTGCAGTCTTCTCCGCCGGTGGCTGGGATGGCGTAGGCCCAGTTGTAGGCAGCTTTGCCTGCCTGGTCGGTATAACGGGTAAGGCCGGATTGGAAGAACCAATCCAGGTTGGATTTGACGATGGCATCGTAGCGTTGGACGCGTGCAGGATCATCCTTCAGCAGGTCATGGGCTTGGGCCAGGTTCATGAAGCCGTAGTCGAACATCATTTGCTGGTTCCACGGCACTGGCTTGCCAGTCTGGTACGGTGAGTTGTCGGCGAAGTACATATGGCCGTCCTTCATCGTCAGCAGCGATTTCAGGATGTGCTGGTCCATGGTCTTGTCGGCTTCGGCCAGATAGGTCTTGGCACGCTGCAGATAGGTGGCGCCGAAGTGGTGGGGGTCGCCGCCGGCCACGTTCTGGTTGTACAGCGCCGGGGTCTTGATGATCTGGCGGGCGCAGCTGGCCAGGTGGCCCACCGGGTCGCCTTGTTCGCCGCCGGTCTGGATCGGGTATTTATCGGGAACGTTGGGCCATACCGGGTCGACGCGGCCGGTCCAGATCACGCGGTGGCCAGCCGGGGCCGGCAGGATATCATTGCGTTGCGACAGCAGGCTGTCGCAGTAGTCGGTCATCTTGTCCAGGACTTCCTTGCGCGGAGCGATATCGTACACCTGGGATAGCGCCTTCATGGCTTTGCCGTCGTCGCCCTGGCTCCACTCCTCGCCGGACTCTGATATGACAGGCTGTATGCCCTTGGCAAAGTCGACGAACGACTGGATTTCATTGGCGGCGACAGGGCCATCCAAACTATCCACTGTCAGAGGCGCGGCGTGGCTGTAGAGGCTCACTGAGGCCAGCGACAGCATCAAGGATAGTTTCAGATATTGGTTTTGTTTCATCTCGGTTCAACTTTCAGAAGTGAAAACGGAAGCCATCCAGTGGGCAAGCATGGCTTGATGGCGGCTTCGTCATTTCGTTGAACGTGAGAGTATGCGAGAAGGTTTACAAATCCTTTATTTAAATAAAAATTTAATAATTAAATGAAATTTAGCCATTTTTATTATTAATTTGATTGCAAGTGAATTCAATGAGATGCCGGGCGATCGATATCGTGGAGGGCAAGCCGGGCAGCGCGTCGATGTCGAACCATTGCGCGTCTTCGATTTCGCCTTCCTGCGGCGTGAGCGCGCCGCCATCGTATTCCGCGGTGAAGGCCAGCATCAGCGAGTGCGGGAAGGGCCAGGATTGCGAGAAGGCATAGCGCAGATTCTTGATCCGGATGCCGGCTTCTTCCCAGGTTTCCCGGTGCACGCACTCTTCCAGCGTTTCGCCCGGTTCGACGAAACCTGCCAGCGCGCTGTAGACGCCCGGCGCGAAATGCGGGCTGCGGGCCAGCAGCAGTTCGCGTCCGCGCTGAACCAGCACCATCATGGCCGGCGAAATGCGCGGGTAGTAGAGTTGGCCGCAGCTTGGGCAGCGGCGGCCCAGTTGGTCGCGGGCAAGCTCCAGCGGCGTCGCGCAGTGGCCGCAAAATCTATGGCTATGAAAAAACTGCCGCAGCTGGGCCGCTCTCGCCGCGGCCTGGATCTGGTTGGCGGGCAGCGCCATCAAGGCGGGGCGCAGCGGCAGCCATTCGCCATCCGCGGGAGCGGCGCCTATCAATTCCGCCATGAACAGATTGCGCTGTTCATGGACGCCGAGGAAGCTTGGGCGGGTGAATTGGGCATTGGCAGGCGCTTGTTCAGGTAATTGCTGATCGAGCAGCCATAAAAGATCGCCATCGAATAGGCACCAGCGGCTGGGCAGGTCGGGTGCGGGCTGGGAAGGCAGTTCAAAAGGCATGGGGCTGAAAACATGACAAAGGAAAGGCCCAGTGTACGCTGACTTTCGCTGCCGCGCACATGCTCATGGCGAGCATGCTCCTTGCGCGCGGGGAGGCGATCCGAGTGCTGGAGAGAGTGGTGGAAATGTTGGATTTGGGGGGGGGCAATGGGCGCGTCGCAAGTCCGAAGGCTGAGCTTGTCTAACGGCCTGCGCCCTTCCACATCTTGGGGCAAACGAGGTTTTCACTCATAGGGCCGGGCGGTGAAGACATCTCATCGACTGAAATGGCCTATCTTGAACCATGTGGGGATCAGGCCAAATGGCGCGGGAGGGGCGATGCGTGAGCAGATGAGGGTGAGGGTCGGCGTGGCCTTAATGTCGCTGCTGGGCTTGATTCCGGCTCAGGCTGGAGACGCCTGGCAGAAAGTCAGCCAGCAGGGCGCCTTGGTCGTCGGCCTGGAAGGCACTTTTCCTCCTTATAGTTTTCGAGCCGCGCCCAATGCCGAGCTGCAGGGCTTTGAAGTGGATTTTGGCCGCATGCTCGCGCAGCAATTGGGTGTGAAAGCGCAATTCAAGACCATTATTTGGGGACAGATGCTGAGCAGTCTGAAGGCGGGGCGCGTGGATGTGGTGGTGAATCAGGTGGTGGCGACCACAGAGCGCAGCCGAAATTTCGACTTTTCCATCCCTTACACCTATACCGGCCTGCAGATGGTGGTGCGCAAGGCGGATCAAAGCCGTTTCCGCAGCGCGGCGGATCTGGCCGGCGCTCATGTCGGCGTGGGCGCGGGCACCAATTACGAGCAGTGGCTGCGCGCCAATGTGCCGCAGGCGCATGTCCATCTTTATCATGACGATCTGACCAAGTACGACGGCTTGCGCCGCGGCGAAGTCAACGCCATCGTGATCAATCGCCTGGCGGCGTTCAATCTGATGCTGAGCAGTCATGGCGAATTGCTGGCGGCGGGCAGAATGCTGGCGCGCGAGGATGCCTGCGTGACGATGCGCAAGGGCAACCCCCGATTGCTTGCCGAGGTGAACCGCGCCATCGGCCATCTGCAGCGCGACGGCAGCTTGTTGGCGCTGTCGCGCAAGTGGTTCAAGGCCGATATCGTCAGCCGGCCAGAGTGAGTCCGCGCCATTGAATGCCGGAGCCGATGGCCGGGCCGCCTGCCTTGTCATTCGAGGGGCGATCTGGCTTTGTGGCCTGAATAACGGCGAGGCCGGCGCCCGCTCAGCTTTCGTGACGGGTCAGTTCTTCCAGCCATTGTTCGACCATGCCGGCTAATTGCATGGCAAGCTCGTTTACATTCTGGTCCGCTTCGCTGGCGGCATGCTCCACCTGCGTCGCCATGCTGGACAGCGTGTGCGCTTTCAGATTCGCCGCCACGCCGCGTATGGCGTGAGCGGCGGCCATCAGTTGAACCCGATCTTGTTGGCGCGCCGCGGCGCGCAGAGATTCGGGTTTGTCTTTTTGGCCGGAGTGGGCGGTTTGTATCAGTTTTCGAGCCAGTTCTGGTCTGGTGCCGTACTCAGCCTGGAAGGCCGGCCAATCCATCAAGTCGGGGTTGTGTTCGCGGGCTGACGAGGCGGGCAAGGCGCAGTCCGGCGCAAGTCCATGCTTTCGGATGGCGGCGACGAGAACGGATTGGGTGGCCGGCTTGGTAACGTGATCGACCATGCCGGCGGCGCGGCAGCGGGCCTGTTCTTCTTTCAGCGCATGGGCGGTCAGTCCGATGACGGGCAGTCGGGGATTGATTTCCAGAATCCGCCGCGTGGCTTCATAGCCGCCCATGACCGGCATCTGCACGTCCATCAGAACGGCGTGGAAGCCGCGGGGCATGGCGAGAACCCGGTTCACGGCTTCCAAGCCGTTTTCCGCGAAAGTCACGCGGGCGCCCGCCAGATGGAGAAAGTCTTCAATGATGAGCCGGTTGACTTCGATATCCTCTGCGACCAAGAGTTGATATCCGGTCAGCGGGTTGATGGTTTCTTCGTATGGCGCGATGTCTGGCGCCATCGATTCCGGCAAGGGCAGCGTCAGGGTGAAAACGCTGCCCTTGCCGTGTCGGCTTTCGACGAGAATGTTTCCACCCATCAATTGAGCCAATTGCTGGCTGATGGCCAGGCCCAGGCCGGTGCCGCCGAAGTTGCGGGTGGTCGAGGTGTCGGCCTGCTCGAACGGCGCGAACAATCGCGATATTTGCTCCGCGGTCATGCCGATGCCGGTGTCCGCCACGGAGAAGCGGGTGATGTCGCCATGCCTTGACATGGTCAGCGTGACTTCGCCGCGCTCGGTGAATTTGACCGCGTTGGAGTAGAGGTTGGTGAGAATTTGCTGCAGCCGCCGCGGATCGCCGTTGACCCATTCCGGCAAGGTCTGAATGCCTTCCTCCTGAAAGTGGATGCCTTTTTCCTGGGCGCGGGGGGTGACGAAGCTGTTGGCGTTATGGATGACCTCCGCAAGGCGGAAAGGGTAGGACTCCACCGAGTACTTCCCGGCCTCGATTTTGGAAAAATCCAGGATGTCGTTGATGATATCCAGCAGATGCTCGCCGGCGGTGAGAATGCGGGCGAAAATCTGCCGCGTCTCGTCTTGTCCGTCGCTGTCCCGGTGGCCGATGCGCGCCATGCCCAAAATGGCGTTCATCGGGGTCCGGATCTCATGGCTCATATTGGCGAGGAAGGCGCTTTTCGCCGCATTGGCTTTGTCGGCCGCGTCCTTGGCGTCCGCCAGCGCCTGGCCAGCCAGTTTGCGTTCGGTGATGTCCTCCGCGGTCAGGATCAGGCCGCCTATGCTGGCGTCCGGATTGTGCCAGGGCAGGCATGCCCAACGCAGCCAGAGCGTGGTGCCGTCGGCTTGAAGCCATCGGTCCTCATCGTTTTTGAGCGTTTCGCCGCGCAGGGCTTGTTGATGAACCGCTTTCCAACCCTCGGGCAGGTCTGGATAGATTTCATAGTGATTCAAGCCGGTCATGTCTGAGCGGCCGCGCCCATAATCCGAAACCCAGCGGTCGCTGGCCGCCAGGTAGTTCATTTCGCGATCGAACATGGCGATGGCGATGGGCGCGCGTTTGATGAATACGCGGGTGTTTTGGGCGATGCGGGCAACCTCGCGGGTGCGTTGCTCCACCAGTTCTTCCAGGCGCTCGCGGTGCTTCGCGAGCTCACTATTGGCCCGATGTTGTTCGGTATTATCTTTTTTCGACGCGATATAGTGGGTAATCGTTCCGTCTGACTGGCGAATCGGGGAAATGATGGTGTACTCCGGGTAGATCTCGCCGTTTTTGCGTCGATTGATCAGCTCGCCTTGCCAGGGCTGGCCCTGCAGCAGGGCTGCCCATAGTTCGGCATAAGTGCTGTGCGGCGTCTGGCCGGAGGCGAGAAACCTTGGGTTGCGTCCCAGCGCCTCTTCCGCGCGATATCCGGTGATGCGGATGAAAGCCTGGTTCACGTATTCGATATTGGCGCTGGCGTCGGTGATGATGATGCTGTCCGTGCATTGCTCCAGGGCTTGAGACAGTTTGATCAATTGTTCATGGGCCTGCTGGCGGGCCGTGATGTCCTCGACGATGGACCAAATATAATTCTGCCCATCCTTGCCGGGTATCAGTATGCCGTTGAGCTGCAAGGGAATCAGGCTGCCGTCCTCGCGGATATACTCCTTTTCGTAAGGCTATGTCCCAATAATGTGTTGCAAGGGACGACCCACTGCCTCCTGCAAGCAGTGGCAAGGCTGCATGGTTTGCTGATAGCGCTCCAGCATCCGTCGCCACCCCAGATAGTTTTCAAGGTATTTGGTGGCAACCCCGTGGAATCGAGCCATCCAAAGCTTCAAGCGGCTATGGTAGGCATTCACATGCTGGATATGGAACGCCCCCTCGCGTACCCGCTGTCCCGTCTTGGCATGCACGACTCGATGGGTAATGCCATGCTGCCTGGCAAAGGTCGAGTACACCGCTGCGCCGTCCGAACACAGGATGGCGTCGCTATCCACCAACGGGGCTAAAGCCGCTTCCACATGAGCGCCATTGAGCTTCTTCAACTTGAAGTCCGCTATATGTCCCTCTCGGTCCTGCACCACCATGATGGGAATCTGATCCGGCCCGGTTCCCCGTGTTTGGCTGACGCCACCCCGCTGGCGCGGCGCGCGGGGGAGGCACCGCTGCCCTTTGAATGATTCCAGAATGAAGGTTTCATCTACTTCGACGATGCCTCGGGCTTGCGCCGCCAGATGGTCTGATGCGCGATGCAAGAAGCGATGCCGCCATAGGAAAGCCGTGTTCTTGCTGATGCCGCATGCACGAGCGGCTGCTCGCACGGTCAAGCCATCCTGCAGTGCTTGGGCGTAGCTCAGCCAGCGATCGGCCTTGCGCAATTTGGCTAATGGACTGCCCGACAAGGCATTGCAGGTCCGGTGGCACTGTTTGCAGCGATAACGCCGCAGGCCTCGGCTCCAGCCCCATAACGCCAACTGGTTGGCCTCGGCCTGGCAGTGTGGGCAAGCCGTCAGGTCAGGCAAGGCGTCCTGAATGGCGTCATGGTGAGTGGGATGTTTAAGCGCAGAAGACAGCAAGCTCCTCTGTTTGAGCGTGAGCTGATCCAGTTGGGCAAGAAAACGCTGAAAACTCTGGGCATCCATGGCGCGACTCCCGGTCTGCTACTGTATTCAGCATAGCTCCCAACACGGAATTGGGACATAGCCTTTCGTAAGGGCCATAGCAGCCGGTGCGCTCCAGCGATTCCAGCTGACGGGCTTCATCCTGGCTGTATTTCTTGGGCGTGAGTTTCCAGTAGTCCAGTTGCTTCAAGGCCTCGGCGGAATAGCCGCAGATTCGGCGAAAGGCTTCGTTGAACTCGATGAAGCGGCCGCTCATGTCGTTCAGCGCGATGCCCAGCGGAGACAGCTCATACAGCGCGCGCAGTTTTTCTTCGCTTTCCCTCAGCGTGATTTCCGTCTGCCGCCTTTCCGCTTGCATGGCGGAAATCATCAAGCCGGTCAGCGTGATGGTCGCCATATAGCTCCAGAGCAGGAATAGGCTGGTATGGGTGTCCTTGGAATGGAAAATGCCGTGTCCGGCGGCCGTGGCCCAAATGGCGATCAAGGAGAACGTCAAGCCGATCAGCGAGGCGCCGGCATTGCCGAAGCGCATCGCGGCCCAAGTGAACAAGGGCAGCGTCAGGAAGGCCAATGGAAAGACGTGCTCGGATTGGGAGTAGTCTTGAAAGAAGGCCAGCCAGGCGACAGGGCATGCGGCGAGTATCCAATACGCCAGCGTCCGCCGCTCCTTCGTCAAATGGGACAGGCTGCTCCGCTCCAGGGTCAGCAGAGGCGGCGCGGCGAGAAAAACGCCGATGATGTCCCCCATCCACCAGGTGAGCCACGAGGTTTGCAGCTCGGTTATGGGCAAGCGTCCCCAAAAATACAGGCTCGCCACGCCGCAGCAGGACGTTATGGCCATGCCTATCGCCGAAGCGGCAATAAAGCTCCCCACATCCCTTTGCCTGTCCATGGCTGGCCGGAAGCCGCCGCGGGAGAGGCACAACACGGCCAGGAGCGGCCCAAGCGTGTTGCCGATGGCGATGGATGCTGCCAGCCCAAGATGGGCGTCGACCGAGAGATTGACCAGCAAGGCTCCCAGAAACACGCCTGGCCAGTTGCGGCGGCCCCAGCGAAGCAAGACGGCGATGGCGATTCCAGTCGGCAGCCAGATCAGCGTGATGTGAGAGCCGATGGAGGGAATCCGCAAGCCCAGCCAGCCGGTGAAGAAATACAGCCAGCCAAGCAACAGCACTTGCGCGATCCAGGGTAGACGTGTGGGCGGAGCTAGCTGGGGGTGCAATCAAACGCCTCCTCGGAGAAGAGGCCTGCCTGGCGTTGCGAGGCAAAGAGGCAGGCGATGAAAGGGTGGCCAAGCGTGCTGCCGGTAATGCCTATATTCCAATCAGTTTATGGACAGCGCGGATGAAAGTACAAGCGGCTGCGACTGTCAGCGGGGTGAGGCGAGCGCGGAGGGGGCGCATGGGATGGCGATTGCGGTTGGATCTGCCAGCAGGAGGAAGGGGCGGGGAAGACAAAGGCGTTGACGAACTGAGCATGATCTGCCGAAGTTGTGACTTGATCTGGCTATTCCCGCGCCAGCGGCGCCCATTTGTCATGTTGATTGGGCTTGTCGACTCGCTCTCGCCATTCCGATAGGCCATCGACAAAGGTCTGCTGCGACGCGCGCTCGCAGCGCATCTTTCCAGATAGTGCGCAACAGGATGGGAGTGCTCGGCAAAAACCAGCCCTCCGATGAGGGCTGGTTGCAATGAATGGCTGCGAAGGCGCGGCTATAAAGTTTCAGTATTGGCCAGCAGCCATGCCTGGGCGGCTCCTTGCGTCAATGGCAGCAAGCGCTCGCGGACTTCGGCGTGGTAGTGGTTCAGCCAGTCGATTTCCGCCTGGTTCAGCAGCGCGCGGTCGATGCAGCGGCGGTCGATGGGACACAATGTCAGCGTTTCGAACTTGAGGAAATCGCCGAACTGGTTTTTCTCGGACGCCACGTTGAGCACCAGGTTTTCGATGCGCACGCCCCATTGTCCGGCGCGGTAGACGCCTGGTTCGATCGAGGTGATCATGCCTTCCTGCATCGCCATGTGCGGTTCCGGGATGGCGCGCGAGATGCTTTGCGGGCCTTCATGCACATTCAGGAAGTAACCCACACCGTGGCCGGTGCCGTGGCCGAAGTCGATGTCGTGCTGCCATAGCGGCGCGCGGGCCAGCGCGTCCAGCATCGGCGACAAGGTGCCGCGCGGGAAGCGCGCCATGGACAAGGCCATTGTGCCTTTCAGCACCAGCGTGAAGTCGCGTTTCTGTTCCGCGGAAGGCGCGCCGACCGCCACTACGCGGGTGATGTCGGTTGTGCCGCCCAGGTATTGCCCGCCGGAGTCGATCAGCAGCAGGCCGTCGCCTTTGATCTCGCTGTGCGCCTCCTGGGTGGCGTGGTAGTGGGGCAGCGCGCCGTTGGCGTTGAAGCCGGCGATGGTGCCGAAGCTGGGCGAGACGAAGCCGGGGCGGCGTGCACGCGCGGCGGTGATTTCTTCGTCTATGGTCAGTTCGGTGATGCGTGTCTGGTTGACATTGGCTTCGAACCAGGCGAAGAACTCGGCCAGCGCCGCCCCGTCTTGTTCCATTGCCTGACGCACATGAGCGGCTTCGGCAGCGGACTTGCGCGACTTCATCAGGGTGCTGGGGTTGATCGCCTCGATGAGCTTGACGCCTTCCGCTACAGCTTGGCGCAGGCCCAGCGTGATGCGGCGCGGATCAATCAGCAGCGCGCCATCGGCAGGCAGCGCGCGCAGCGTGGGCTTGGTTTCCGCGTAGGCGGCGATATTGACGCCGTCGCGCGCCAGTTCGGCGGCCAGGTCGGCGTCGATCTTGCCCGCTCCGACGAATAAGGTGGCGCTATCGCGCTCGATCAAGGCGTGCGCGATGAATACCGGGTTGTAGCTGACGTCGGAGCCGCGCAGATTGAACAGCCAGGCGATATCGTCCAGGGTGGAGATGAAGTGGCGCGCCGCGCCGGCTTTGGCCATTTCCTCCCGCACGCGGGCCAGTTTGGCGGCGCGGGTTTCCGGCGCGAATTCGCTGGCGTGCTGATAAATGGCGGCATCGGGCAGCGGCGCGCGGTTGGGGTCGATGGCGTCGATCAGATCGATGCTGGCGTGGATGCGGATGCCGCGCGGCTCCAGCGCGGCTTGCAGCGCCTTGGCTGCGGCCAGGCCCAATACATCGCCGTCCACTGCCAGAGTTTGTCCTGCTTGCAGGCTGTCCGCCAGCCATTGCAGATGCTGGCTGCTCGCCGCGGTGTCGATCTTCATCAGGCTGACGCCGGTGCCGGCCAACTCTTGCTCGGCTTGCACCCAGTAACGCCCATCCGCCCATACGCCGGCAAAGTCAGCCGTCACGATCAGCGTGCCCATCGAACCGGTGAAGCCGGATAGCCAGCGTCGAGCTTGCCAGCGCTTGGGTAAGTATTCAGAAAGGTGCGGATCGGAAGACGGAATCAGACAGGCATCGACGCCAGCGTTCTTCATGGCGGCGCGCAGCGAGGCGATGCGCTGGGGGATGGTGTCCAGTTGCGGGGTTGCGAGGGTATTCATGCCGGCTCCGGAAAAAATATTGTATGCATTTTGTTGGTAAAAAAAGGGCCGCGCAAGAGGCAAAAGGCGATTGCTTATGCCTTTCCCTCATACGCGGCCTGGCCGGCAGGCGTGGGTCAGCGCGATTTCACGCGTTTGTGGCCGGGACGGCCTGCAATGTGGCAGAGCTGGACGAATGTAGACAGAAAGTGCTTCATCATGGATCCCTTGGTTTTTGTTGGCGAGAGACTTGACCCGCGAAGCATGATGATAACGACATTTCATGTTATTTCAATATTTTTTGCCCTGCGTCATTGGCGGCTTGGTATTTGTTTCTATTAGCTTACGGAAAGACGACTATAGTGAAGCGATGCGCCGGGCGCTCCGGCGCGATACCGGGAGAGGGCCATGAGCAAGACCAAGCACACTACCAAGGAAGCCAAGAAGCAGCCGCAGTTGTCGCTGAAGGAGAAACGGGTGGCCAAGCACCAGAAGAAGCAGGCCGTCCAATTGGGGCAGGGGCAAAACAACCACTAGCCTGGCAGGGCGGCTGGCATGGAATATTCGCCAGCATCGCTCCGGAAAGAATCATCCTTATATGGCCCGCGAGGCTTTCCATGCTGGTCAATTGGCCAGCGCTGTATAGAAGCAGCCTTCTTTATGGAGGGCTTCCAATTGTAAAAGACAAACCCTCTGCCGCTAGAGGGTTTGTCTTTTTACATATGGAAAATATTCAAATCCATCGCGTCCGTCCTGCACAAACTGGAAACGGCTACTCTGAAGCCGCCTGTTGCCAAGGGTAGCTTGAGATGTAAGCAAAGGGGTTTGCCTTGGCGCGGCCATTAAAAAAAGGCGGACGCATTTACTCCCCAGGCGCTTGATGAAGCCTTCGCTTGCGTATTTGTCACGCTCTCGTGACCGTATATCCAGGAAGCAGGGCAACGTCCCTGCGAGGCTTCAAGTGTGGGTCCTGAGTTTCTCGGAGGAGGGGCTGTCATTCTCCGTGAGCTCCCTATCAGCTTTTGCGTTATGCGAGTGAACAGGTCCTTGGCCAACGCCAAGCACAACCAACTCTTTGGACGCTGATATCGGCAGGCCTGAATGAACACCTGTGAAAATCAGAACCCCCGCAAGGCGGGGGTTCATCATCGGTCAGAAAGACCTGTGCGCAGCTAAGCGCGGCTTACTTGCCGTCGCCGCCGACGGTGGACACGACTTCCCACTTGCCGTTCTTCACCTGGTACACGGTGACGGCGCCGTTCTTGATGTCGCCCTTGTCGTCGAAGGCGATCTTGCCGGTCACGCCTTGGTAGTCGGTCTTGCCGACTTCCGGCAGATAGGCTTTCGGATCGGTGGATTTGGCGCGCTTCATCGCATCCACCAGCACCATCACGGCATCGTATTCAAACGGCGCGTAAATCTGCACGTCGGTGTTGAATTCCTTCTTGAACTTCTCGTCGAAGGTCTTGAAACCCGGCATCTTGTCGCGCGATACGCCGCAGCTGGATGCGTATTGGCCGTCGGAGGCGTCGCCGGCGAGCTTGATGAACTCCGGGGTCTGCCAGCCGTCGCCGCCCATCAGCTTGGCCTTGATGCCCAGGCGTTGCATTTGCTTGGCCAGCGGGCCGGCTTGCGCGTCCATGCCGCCGTAGAACACCAGATCGGGCTTGGTGGCCTTGATCGAGGTGAGAATGGCGTTGAAGTCGGTGGCGTTGTTGTTGGTGAACTCGCGTTTCACCACTTCGCCGCCCTTGGCCTTGACCGCGCCTTCGAACTGGTCGGCCAGGCCTTGGCCGTAGGCGGTCCGATCGTCGATGATGGCGATCTTCTTGGCCTTGAGGCCGGTCACCGCGTACTCGCCCAGCGCCTTGCCTTGCTGGATGTCGTTGGCGATCACGCGGAAGGTGGTCTTGAAGCCCTGTTTGGTGTAGTCCGGGTTGGTGGCGGACGGCGAGATTTGCGGGATGCCGGCGTCTGAGTAGATCTTGGAGGCCGGGATGGTGGTGCCGGAGTTCAGGTGGCCGACCACGCCGACGACGCCGGCGTCAACCAGGCGCTGCGCGACCTGGGTGCCGATTTTCGGGTCGCCCTGGTCGTCTTCCGACACCAGTTCAAACTTGACCTTCTTGCCGCCGATCTCCACGCCCTGGGCGTTGAGATCTTCGATGGCGAGTTTGGCGCCGTACTCGTTGTCCTTTCCCAAGTGGGAGATGGGGCCGGACATCGGCGAAACCTGGCCGATCTTGATGACGCTGCCGTCGCCGCCGGAGCTGGCGGCCGCGGCTTGCGCCGGCGCGGAGGATGCGGCTTGTCCCGAAGCCGCTTGCTCCTGTTTGCCGCAGGCGGCCAGCGCGAGGGTGGCGGTGGCGATCAGGCTGAGGCGAGCATAATTGTTCATATTGAGTTCCCCTGTATCTTTCTGCGTAGACTTTGATGATCTCTTTAAAAATAACCAACAACAGCCATAAGCAGCTGCTAGTTGCAACTGATTATGGTGAGCAGTTCGCAAGGGTGTCAATCTGGGCAAAAGCTGACTTTGTGAATATAGAACCTGAATTGGGGAATTGTGAAAAAATAGATGAAAAAAGAGCCGGAGACATAGTGTTCTACCGGCTTTTGTTTCAATAACTTGATGATTGAAAATGGCTTTTTACAATTGATCTTGTTGCGTGTGTTGCGAAAAAATCATTTCACAGCCCCCAGCGCATGCGCACGTGCTGAGCGCTGTTGGCTATCTTCTGCCGGAGTTTCGATCCAGCCCGCCAGATTATTCTTCGCAATAGTCGCAAGTGAGATTATCCATTGCGAATCTTCGTTCAGGCAGGGAATGTAGCGGAATTGGCCTCCGCCATGGCTGAGGAAGGTCTGTTTTCCTTCCATGGCGATTTCCTCCAGCGTCTCCAGGCAATCTCCGACGAAGCCGGGGCAAATCACGTCCACTTTAGCCGTTTTGGCTTTGCCCAACTCGGCCAACACCTCGCTGGTATAGGGTTTGAGCCATTCAGTGCGGCCGAAGCGGCTCTGGAAACTGATGACATATTGATCCTGGCGTAGCCCCAGCGCCTCGGCTAGCAGCCGGCCGGTTTTCTGGCATTCGCAGTGATAGGGGTCGCCTTTGTCGCGGGTGTAGCGCGGTACGCCATGAAAACTCATCACCAGCTTGTCCGGCTGCTGGCCGTATTGCCACTGCTTGCTCACTTGCGCCGCCAGGGCGGCGATATAGCCCGGATCGTCGTGGAAGTGCCGCACGGTGCGCACCTCTGGCATATTGCGCAAACGCGTCAGCACGCGGAAGGCTTCGTCAATGGCGCTGGCGCTGGAGGAGGCCGCGTATTGCGGATAGAGCGGCAGCAGCAGCAGGCGCTCCACGCCCTGGGCGCGCATTTTGCCGATGACGCTTTCAATCGAGGGATTGCCGTAGCGCATGGCATAGTCCACCGCCAGGCCGCGCAGGCCCATTTCCCCCAATTGCCCATGCAGCAGCTTGGCCATGGCGCGGGTGTGGGTCAGCAGCGGCGAGCCTTCCTGGGTCCAGATGCTGGCGTATTTCTTGGCTGACTGTTTGGGGCGGGTGTTGAGGATGATGCCATTGAGGATCAGCCACCAGGGCAGGCGCGGAATTTCCACCACGCGCGGGTCGGACAGGAATTCTTTGAGATAAGGACGCAGCGCCTTGGCGGTGGGCGCGTCCGGGGTGCCCAGGTTGATCAGCAGCACGCCGATCTTGGGCGCGTAATCATGGCGGAATTCGGGTTCGGTCAGATAGCGGGGCATGGCCATCCTTAAAAAGAGGTGGCGGGGCGCCGCGGCGCCCCTGAAGGTCAGTCTTCGCGAGCCGGAGCCAGCACGGTGCGGTTGCCGTTGCTCTCCATGGACGATACCAGGCCGGCGGCTTCCATCTGTTCAATCAAGCGGGCCGCGCGGTTATAGCCTATGCGCAGATGGCGCTGCACCGAGGAGATCGAGGCCTTGCGGGTTTTCACCACAATGGCTACGGCTTCGTCGTACAGCGGGTCGGATTCGCCATCCGATTCGCCGTCGATGCCGCCGGCCGAGCTGTCGTCGCCATCCGCCTGGCCGGTGAGAATGCCCTCGATATAATTCGGCTCGCCGGTGGTTTTGAGGAATTCCACCACGTGATGGACTTCATCGTCGGAAACGAAAGCGCCGTGGACGCGGTTGGGGTAGCCGGTGCCGGGCGGCAGGTAGAGCATGTCGCCCTGGCCCAGCAGCGTTTCCGCGCCCATCTGGTCCAAAATGGTGCGGCTGTCGATCTTGCTGGATACCTGGAAGGCGATCCGCGTCGGGATATTGGCCTTGATCAGGCCGGTGATCACGTCCACCGATGGCCGCTGGGTGGCCAGGATCAAGTGAATGCCGGCCGCGCGCGCTTTTTGCGCCAGGCGGGCGATCAACTCTTCGATCTTCTTGCCGGCCACCATCATCAGGTCGGCCAATTCGTCTATCACCACCACCACCAGCGGCAGCGTATCCAGCGGCTCCGGCGTTTCCGGGGTCGAACTGAACGGATTGGGGATTTTCTCGCCGCTCTTGTCCGCATCCTTGATCTTCTGGTTGAAGCCGGCCAGATTGCGCACGCCCATCTTGGACATCAGCTTGTAGCGCCGTTCCATCTCGCCCACGCACCAGTTCAACGCGTTGGCCGCGTGCTTCATGTCGGTCACCACAGGGGCCAGTAGATGAGGAATGCCTTCATACACCGACAATTCCAGCATCTTGGGGTCCACCATGATCAGCCGCACTTCCTTGGGCGTGGCCTTGTACAGCAAAGACAGAATCATGGCGTTGATGGCCACCGATTTGCCCGAGCCGGTGGTGCCCGCCACCAGCACGTGCGGCATCTTGGCCAGGTCGGCCGACACCGGCTGGCCGGCGATGTCCTTGCCCAGCGCCATGGTGAGGCGCGAGGCCATGTTCTGGTAGCCGTCCGAGCCTATGATCTCGGTCAGCTTGACGATCTGGCGCTTGGGGTTGGGCAGCTCCAGGCCCATATAGGTTTTGCCGGGTATGGTTTCCACCACGCGGATGGACACCAGCGACAGCGCCCGCGCCAGGTCCTTCATCAGATTGACGATCTGCGCGCCCTTGACGCCGACCGCGGGTTCGATTTCGTAACGGGTGATCACCGGGCCGGGATAGGCGGCGATGACTTTCACGTCGACGCCGAAATCCGCCAGCTTGCGTTCGATCAGCCGCGAGGTGTATTCCACCGTGTCCTGCGATACCGGCTCCAGCAGCTCCTTGGGCGCGTCCAGCAGGCTCAGGCCGGGCAGGGCGGCGTCCTTGGGGTCGGCGAACAGCGATTGCTGCACCGGTTTGCTCGCCTTGGGCGATACCGGCACGTCCAGCACCGGCGGCTCGATGCGCACCGGCGTGGTTTCCTCGATCTTCTTCTTGGCGACCGACACCTTTTCCTCGCGCTTCTGCGCGATTTCCTTGCCGATCTCGCGGTCCTTCTTGGCCTGCCAGTTCTGCCACAGCTGCACCACGCCTTCTTCCAGCACCGTGCCTATCTTTTCCATCAGATTGAGCCAGGACAGGCCGGTGAACAGCGAAAAGCCGATGGCGGCCAGCACGCCCAGCAGCAAGTAGGCGCCGGAGAGCCCCAGGGCGTGGGAGAAGCCTTTGCCGATGAAGTGGCCGAACATGCCGCCAGCCTGCAGGGGCAGGGTGACGGCTTTGCCTTCCAGCACGATGGCTTCGAAGCTGGCGCTGGAAATCAGCAGCAGGAAGAAGCCGGCGATGGCGGCGGTGGTGATGGGCGTCAGTTTCAGCCCCCAGCTTTCCATCCGCTTATAGCCCCAGCCTATGGCCACCAGGCAGAACACCACCAGCCACCAGGCGGAAAAGCCCAGGATGTACAACAGCATGTCCGACAGCCACGCGCCGAAAGCGCCGCCGTAGTTGCGGATGGTGGGGTCGGAGGAGCTATGCGACCACGACGGGTCGGATGGCGAGTAGCTGGCCAGCACCAGCACAAGGTAGACGGCCGCTACGGCCATCAGCAGCCACCATGCTTCGCGAAACAGGGAGACCAGCTGAGGCGGCAGCGGCGTCTGGGAATTCTTGACGACGGCTTTGCGCTTGAAAAATCGCATTTTTCTCATTTTTGGCTATGACAGTCGCTGATTATAGCCTGATGCGATGGTTTGCACCTCACCGCGGATGCAAAACGCCCAATATCCTCAGGCCTTGCGCGCCGGTGACCGCCGGCAGGTTGCCGCTAAGGCGCTGGCTGAAGCGCCAGCCCAGCCAGGCGAAGGCGATGGCTTCTATCAATTGCGCGGGCAGGCCCAGGGTTTCTATCGAGGCGATGCGCTGGCCGGCGAGCAGGCGCGATAGTTCGGCCAATAATGCGCCGTTGCGCGCGCCGCCGCCGCAGACATAGACGGCCTGATTGCCGGGGCAGTGTTGCAGGATGGAGTCGGCGATGCAGCGGGCGCTGAAGGCCAATAGCGTGGCTTGCACGTTTTGCGGCGAAGGCTGGGCGGGGAGGCTGCGCAGGTGCGTCTGCAGCCAGCCGTCGTCGAACAGGTCGCGGCCGGTGCTCTTGGGCGGGGGCTGCTGGAGGTAGGGCTCGGCCAGCATGGCGGCCAGCAGGCCGAGCTCCGCCTGTCCGCCGGCGGCCCAGCGGCCGTCGTCGTCGTAGGCTTGGCCGGTGTGGCGCAGGCACCAGGCGTCCATCAGCATATTGCCGGGGCCGCAGTCGAAGCCGATGGCGGTCGCGCCCGGATGCAGGCGGGCCAGATTACTGATGCCGCCGATGTTCAGGATGACGCGCTTTTCGTCTGGCGAGGCGAAGACATCTTGCTGGAAGGCGGGCACCAAGGGCGCGCCATGGCCGCCGGCGGCCACGTCGCGGCTGCGGAAGTCGGCGATCACGTCGATGCCGGCCAGCTCCGCCAATCGGGACATATTGCCCAGCTGGATGGTGTAGCCCTCATGCGGGGCGTGGCGTATGGTCTGGCCATGGCAGGCGATGGCGCGGATGTCGGCCGGCGCGCGGCCGGATTTTTCCAGCAGCTCACGCGCGGCTTGGGCGTAGATTCCGGCCAGCTCATTGGCCAGCATCTCGCTGCGATGCAATTCGTCGTGGCCGCGTGGCTGCAGCGCCAGCACGGCCTGCTTGATGGCGTCGGGATAGGGCACGGCATGGTCGGCCAGCAATGCCGGCTGACCCGCCGGGTCAAAGCGCACCAGCACGGCGTCTACGCCGTCCAGGCTGGTGCCGGACATCATTCCAATGTATAGCTCGTTCATCAATCGATCTGGGCAACGTTGACCGGGATGCTCTGCAGCAGGTCCAGGCGCGCGCTCAAAGTCTGCTTCTTGGCATCGAACTGCGCGAGCTGGGTCCGGCTCAGGCCCGGCGTGGGCAAGGCGTTGGTGGCCGGGTCTACCGGCTGATCGTTGATTCTAACCTCAAAATGCAGATGCGCGCCGGTGGAACGGCCGGTGCTGCCGACATAACCTATCACCTCGCCGGCCTTGATGCGGCCGCCCGCCTTGATGCCTTTGCCGAAGGCGCTCATATGGGCGTACAGCGTGGACAGCTTGGGATTGTGGCGAATCATCACCATATTGCCGTAGCCGTTCTCCCGCTCCACCTTCACCAGCTCGCCATCGGCCGGCGCCACGATGGGCGTGCCCTTGCTGGCGGCGTAGTCTATGCCGGAGTGCATGCGCAGGGTGTGCAGCACCGGGTGCTTGCGCAGGCCGAAGCCGGAGCTGATCTTGGCGCCGGCGACCGGCTGGCGGCTGAAGCCCTTCTTCACTGGTTTGCCGGCGCCGTCATAATAGGCGCCGCTTTCGCTGTCATGGGCAAAGTAAAAAGCCTGATGCAACTGGCCGCCGCGCAGGATGGACACGGCCAGCAGATTGCCGCTGGCGATGGAGACGCCGTCGTAGATCATGGTTTCGTAAACCAGATTGATGCGATCGCCGGGCTTGAGGCTGGCCAGCTCGAACTGGTCGCAGAATACCTGTTCCAGCTGGTTGCGGATGTCCGCGGGGATGCTCGCCGCCGCCAGTTCCGCCGCCGCGCCGCGCTTAAGCGTGATGGAGCGCACCGTTTCCACGCTCTGCGCGGCTACCGGATCGGCGCTGGCCTGCCATTGGCCGTCTTTCTTTTCCAGCGCCACCAGAATCTGCTCGCCGTTGTCGTCGTCTTGCAGGAAGCGCAGGCCGAACAGTTCGCCTTCGTCGTTGGTTTGCACCGTCAGCGTGGCGCCGGTTTTCAGCTTCAGCAAATCCTTGGCCAGCGGGCTGTTGTACAGAAAGGCGCTGGCGTCTTTGCCGGCGATGCCCAGGCGGTTGAGCACGCGGGCGATGGTGTCGCCGCGTTTGATCGTTTCATCGCGCCAGTAACGGGCCTGGCTGCCTTCGAAACGGAAAGCCGGCAAAGCCAGCCGCTCGACGACTTGTTGCTGAACCACCGGCTCGGGCTGGGTTTCCTTCGCGCCGACGGCGACGCCGAAGGCCGTGGCGGTGCCCAGCAGCGGCAACGTGGCGGCGAAGCCCAGCCAGCTGAGATGGTGGTTGATCAGCTTGGCCGCGCATTTTTGCGGGATGTGTAGCAGTTTGCGATAATCCATCACTTTTCGAGACGCAAGAATTGACGGGCGGCGCCGACAAGCGCCAAAGCCATGTTTGGTCGACAACCGGGCGCTTAGTTCCGGCAAAGGCGACAGTTTGCCGCATAAATCGTCGCCGGCCAAATGTCTTGCGGCCAAAATCGCCATTATTTTCAATCATTTGGCAAGAATATGAGACTGAGCTTGGTAATGCCTGGCCTGAGCTGGCTAGACGCGCACGACGGCGCGGAAGTGGCCAAGGGCTTGAAACTCCCCGCCCTGCAGCAGATGCTGGGCAAGGGCGCGTGGGTGAAGCGCGAGCAGGGGTTGGCCGAGTGCGCCGCCCGCCTGTGGGGCGCGCCTGCGACAGGGCTGGCCCGCGTGGCCGCCCGCGAGGCGGGGTTGGACGCGGACGGCGGCGAGTGGCTGTTCGCCGACCCGGTGCACCTGCGCGTGGATAGAGACCGCGCTTTATTGGCGGACGTGGGCGTGATGCAAGTGGCCCAGCATGAGGCCGAGGCGCTGACGGCGGCGCTGAACCGTCATTTCGGCCAGGACGGCCTGGCTTTTCATGCCATAGCGCCCGGCCGTTGGCTGCTGCGCGCCGAGCAGCCATTGCGCGCTCGTTTCGCGCCCTTGTGGGATGTGGTGGGCGAGGACATCAACCGCCATTTGCCGCAAGGCGAGGGCGGTTTGGGTTGGAGCCGGATGTTGAACGAGCTGCAGATGCTGCTTTACACCCAGCCCTTGAACGACGAGCGCGAAATGCGCGGCGAGCTGGCGGTGAACAGCGTGTGGCTGTGGGGCGAGGGAGAGGCGGCCGAGTGGCGCCTGCCTGCGCCGCGCTTGCTGGCGGATGACTCCGCGCTGCAGCTATTGGGCGCGCAAGCCGGCATGCGCGTCGATGCCGCGCCGTTCGCTTTCGAGGGATTGGAAATCAGCGACGATGCCGTGTTGCTGGTGGACGCCATGCAGGCGGCGGCGCAATATCGCGACGCCTGGGGCTGGCGCGAAGGGCTGGAGCGGATGGAGCGCGATTGGTTCGCGCCGCTGCTGGCCGCGCTGCGTCAAGGGCGTATCAAACATTTGACTCTGATCGCCACCGGCCCGGCCGGCTTCGAGCTGACGCTGAAACCGGCGGACTTGTGGAAGTTCTGGAAACCCGCGCGCGCTGTGGCCGCGCTGTATTGAGAAAACATGTCCCAGATTGTGACTCGCGAAGTGCCGGCCGAATTGCAGCAAAAGCTGCTGGGCCAAGGGCTGACCGCGCTGCAGGCGCGGCTGTACGCCGCCCGCGGCATTGCCGACAGCGTGGAGCTGGATTACGGCTTGAAGGGCTTGCTGCCGTTCCAGTCTTTGAAAAACATCGCCGCCATGGCCAGTCGGCTGGCCGACGCCATCGCTGCGGGCCAGAAGCTATTGGTGGTGGCCGATTACGATGCCGACGGCGCCACGGCCTGCGCGGTGGCGATCAAGGGCCTGTCGGCGCTGGGCGCGAAGATAGACTTCATCGTGCCCAACCGCTTTGAATACGGCTATGGCCTGACGCCGGAGATCGTCGATCTGGCCGCGCAAAAACAGCCGGACATCATCGTCACCGTCGACAACGGCATCGCCAGCGTGGCTGGGGTGGAGGCCGCGAAGGCGCGCGGCATCGAGGTGCTGGTGACCGACCACCACTTGCCGGGCGATACGCTGCCGGACGCGTTGATCGTCAACCCCAACCAGCCGGGCTGCGAGTTCCCCTCCAAGAATCTGGCCGGCGTCGGCGTGATGTTTTACGTGCTGATGGCGCTGCGGGCCGAGATGCGCGGCCGCGGCGTATTCGCCGAGCGGGCGGAGCCCAATCTGGGCGAGCTGTTGGACCTGGTGGCTTTGGGCACAGTGGCGGACGTGGTGCGGCTGGACCGCAATAACCGGACGCTGGTGGAAAACGGCCTCAAGCGCATGCGCGCCGGCAAGATGGCGCCGGGCATCGCCGCGCTGTTCAAAGTAGCCGGCCGCGCCAGCTACAAGGCCAATACCTTCGACTTGGGCTTCACGCTGGGGCCGCGTCTCAACGCCGCCGGCCGGCTGGACGACATGAGCCTGGGCATCGCCTGCCTGCTGTCCAGCAACGAACAAGCGGCCACCCGCATGGCGCAGGAACTGGACAAGCTCAACCGCGAGCGGCGCAGCATAGAGGCCGGCATGCAGGACGAGGCGCTGGCGGCGCTGTCCGGCATCGACGCCGATAACCGCTACACCTTGAGCCTGTATCGCGACGACTGGCACCAGGGCGTGGTGGGAATTGTCGCCTCGCGCTTGAAGGAGCGCTTCCACCGGCCGTCCATCGTGTTCGCGCCCGGCGACGAAGGCGAAATCAAGGGCTCGGGCCGCTCCATTGCAGGCTTCCATCTGCGCGACGCGCTGGACCTGGTCTACAAGCGCCATTCGGGGCTGATTCTGAAGTTCGGCGGCCACGCCATGGCGGCCGGCCTGAGTCTGGATGAAAGCCGTTTCGGCGAATTCCAGCAGGCTTTCGAGTCGGTCGCGCGCGAGCTGATGGATGAGAAGCAATTGACGCGCACCATCGAGACCGACGGCAGCCTGGCTGCGCGGGAGCTGAATCTGCAACTGGCCGAGACGCTGGCGGCCGAAGTGTGGGGCCAGGGCTTCCCGGTGCCGTACTTCCACGACCAGTTCATGGTGGTGAACCAGAAGCTGGTGGGCGACAAGCACCTCAAGCTGCGTTTGGCGCGCGAAGGCTGCGAGTTCGACGCCATGCTGTTCAATCACGCCGATTGGCTGCCGGACCGCATCCAGGCGGTGTACCAGCTGATCGCCAATGAGTGGCAGGGCCGCAAGGAATTGCAGGTTTATCTGCAGCATTGGGCGGCGGCATGAGCGATATGAATAAGGACAGTTCTGCCAAGTTGCTGGTTTTGACCGGCGGACCTGGCGCGGGCAAAACGTCTTTGTTGACTACGCTGCAATGCATGGGATTTCCGACGCAGGAAGAAGCCGGCCGGACCATCATCCAGGATCAGCAGCGCATCGGCGGCAGCGCGCTGCCGTGGATCGATCCGAACGCGTTTGCAGAGCAAATGTTGGGCTGGGACATGCGCAGCTACCGTCACGCTCAGCAAGAAAGCGCCCCGGTGTTCCTGGATCGCGGCATTCCGGACATCGTCGGCTACCTGGAGTTGTGCGGACTGCCTGCGCCGGCGCATCTGGACAAGGCCGCGCGCACCTTCCGCTACGACCAGGTTTTCCTGCTGCGGCCCTGGCCTGAGATCTTCGTGCAGGACCGGGAGCGCCGGCAAACGCCGGACGAGGCGGCGCGAACTTGCGAGGCGATGGAGCGGGTCTACTCCCGCCTGGGGTATCAGTTGACGGAAGTGCCGCGCGGCTCGTTGGAGCAAAGGGCGGCTTTTGTGATTGATCGGATGAACGGGCGGGGTTGATCTGATCTAAAGGGGATGTTTGGAATGGAAATGCTGGTGATCGGTTTATTGCTCGGTCTGTTGGGCGGCGGCGTAGCCGCCTGGGCGGCGCGCGGCAAGGCCGCGCGCGAACTGGAGTCTTTGCGGCAGCAGGCAGCGCAACTGGATGCGCAGTGCCAAGGCCTGCGCGAGCAGCTGGACGAGGCGCGCCGCCGCGAGAGCGCAGCTGCGCAGACGGTTCAGGAGCAGGGCCGGCAACTGGCCGACGGCCAGACGCAACTCGGCGCTTATGTCGCCCGCGCGCAGCGGGTGCCGGAGCTGGAGCGCCAACTGGAGGAGCGTGAAAGGCAGTTGGACGCGCTGCGCGGCGAGTTGCGGGCGGCATCGTCGCAGCTGGCTGCGCGCGAGGAGCAGGGCCGAGTGCTGGAGGCGCTGGAGGCGAGAAGCTTGCAGCAAGGCCAGGAAGTGACCCGTTTGACCGCGCGCGAGCAGGAGCTGGCCACCTTGCTGGACAGCGAGCGCAGCCAGAATCAGGAGAAGCTGGAGCTGCTCAAGGAGGCGCGCCAAGCGCTGTCCGACCAGTTCAAGGCGCTGGCCGGCGACATCCTGGAAGAAAAATCCAAACGCTTCACCGAGCAGAACCAGCAAAATCTCGGCGCGCTGCTCAATCCGCTGAACGAGCGCATCCAGAATTTCGGCAAGCTGGTGCAGGACACTTACGACAAGGACAGCAAAGAGCGCTTGTCGCTGGAGGGCGAGCTCAAGCGCCTGCAGGAGCTGAACACCCGCCTGGGCGACGACGCCATCGCGCTGACCAATGCCTTGACCGGCGCCAGCAGCAAGGCGCAAGGCACCTGGGGCGAGATGGTACTGGAGAAAGTGCTGGAAACCTCCGGCCTGCATAAGGATCGCGAGTACCGGGTGCAGGTGTCCGACGTGGTGCAGACCGAGGACGGCGTCAAGCGCTATCAGCCGGACGTGGTGATAGACCTGCCGGAAGGCAAGCAATTGGTGGTGGACTCCAAGGTGTCGCTCAATGCCTATGTCCGCTACACCTCGGCCGAGGATGATGCCGCGCGCGAGGCCGAGCTCAAGGCGCATATCGCCGCCATCCGCGCCCATATCCGCACCTTGTCCGAGAAGCGCTATCAGGACCTGTACCAGCTCAACACGCTGGACTTCGTGTTCATGTTCATTCCGGTGGAGCCGGCCTATCTATTGGCGGTACAGCACGATATGAGCTTGTTCAACGAGGCTTTCGAGCGGCGCATCATGATAGTCGGCCCCAGCACCTTGCTGGCCACGCTGCGCACCGTCGCCAGCATCTGGCGTTATGAATACCAGAACCAGAACGCTCAGGAAATCGCCCGCCAGGGCGGCGCGATGTATGACAAATTCGTCGGCTTCGTCGCCAATATGGACAAGCTGGGCAAGCAGCTGGACAGCAGCCGCGACGTGTTCGGCGAGGCGATGCGGCAGCTATCCAGCGGCAGCGGCAATCTGGTCAACCGCGCGGAAAAACTGCGCAAGCTGGGCATCCGCAACAACAAGCAGCTGGCCGCCCAGCTGCGGCTGGAAGGGGCGGAGGAGGACGATGGCGAAGCGGAAGCTTAAGCCGAGGGCAGCGGCTGGGCGGCCAGATAGTCGATGAAGGCCCGCAGCCTGGGCGCGGGGTGCCGCCCGGCCGGCCATAGCAGGTGGAAGGCGCCGTCGTGCCGGCTGGCATCGGCCAGCACGACGCGCAGTTGGCCGGATTCCAGCGCCGGCCGCGCGGCGAAATCCGGCACGCAGCAAATCCCCAAGCCCTGAGTAGCCAGATAAACCAGCGTGTCCACCGTGTTGCAGACCAAGGTCTGCGGCAATTCCGGCAGGCCTGCAAGCGGCCAGGCTTGCGTTTTGCCGCTGCTGGGAAAACGGTAATGCAGGCATCGGTGACGAGGCAAATCAACAGGGGAGGCGGGTTCGCCCATTTGCGCCAGATAGGCGGGCGAGGCCGCTAGAATCAGGCGGAACGCGCCCAGCCGGCGCGCTTGCAGCCGCGAATCCCGCAATTCTCCAATGCGTATCACCGCATCGAACCCTTCCTCTATCACATCCACCACGCGGTCGCTGAAATCCAGCTCCAGCTCGATATCCGGATAGCGCGCCGCGAATCCGGCCAGCAATGGATTCAGCAGCTCGCCGACGACAGGCAGGCTGAGCCGCAGCCGGCCTCTGGGCGCTTGGCTGAGGCTTTGCAACTCCTGCTCGGCGGCGTCGATCTCGGCCAGAATGCGGCGGCAGCGCGCCAGAAACACCTGTCCCTCTATGGTGAGCGTGATGCTGCGGGTGCTGCGGTGAAACAGCCGCACGCCCAATTTCTCTTCCAGCCGCGCCACGCTCTTGCCCACCGCTGATGAGGAGATGCCAAGCTGTCGGCCCGCTTCGACGAAGCTGCGTGTTTCGGCGGCCAGCGCGAATAGCTTCAGACCACTCATCGTCTCCATCGTATTTCCCTTGTTGCGGACAATTTTGTCCGATGATAACGGAATTGCGGACGTTTTTTCTGTCAACTCAATCTGAATAGCATGGACGCACTCATGTGAATGATCTGATAGAAACCGGTTTGTGCCAGCAGGGAAATTGCCGTTAGATCTCGCAGGTTTTGTTAAAAACAACGCAATTCAATTAAAAAATCATCACCGCCAGTCATGATCATCAACTATGCTTCCGATGCAAGTCTCCCTCAATCCTGCGACATATCCACTACGGGGATTAAAATGGATGATCTACTTGAGCAAATTCAAAACGCAAATTTTAATGGCAGTTATTACTTGGCTTTATTTTCATCTCTAACAATTCCAGACATCTGCGCAGCTCTTGAGTCCGAAGACGGTCAAGCCAATAAGAATAGATACACAGAATGGTTTGATCGCTGGATATCGCCCAAATATAGAATTAATGATGAAGTTTCTCTTTCTGGAGCTACATGCTATTCTTATCGGTGCTCAATGCTTCATCAGGCTAGATCCTCTCACCCCAAAATGAGGTATGACAAGGTTTTTTTCGTAGAGCCAGGACTTGGGGCATCTTTCCATAACAATGTGATGGAATACAGAATTGGGGAAGAAATAATTAGGGGTCTAAACATCGATGTAAGGGTTTTTTGTACAGGCATTGTTTCGGGAGCTCGGGATTGGATTCAATCAGTTTCCGATAGTGAAATATACAAAAAAATATAAGATTAAGTATTCAGCGTCACCCATATGGCCTTGCCCCTTTCATCTCCGGCATCCCAGTTATCGCATAGCATCGCCTGGGGGTATTCCTTACTAAAGGCTCTTTTCAATTTTGCCTTCGATACTCTTCGCCCCCCTCGAAGAGCCCGTAGAGGCCCCATGAGGGCGTGTTGTGCCCGCATGGGGCGGGGCTAAGCCGCCGTAGCGGCGTTAGTAGGGCTAAATTATATTTTATTGAATGGAGGGTAGGCGTGGACTCAAAACGGAGTAATGCACTTAGAAGCAAAACAAATGGGCTCTTACAAAAAGTTAAATTTATCAACCCTTCACTTCTCAACCTGAATGAAGCTGGGAGAGAAATTAAAAACTTAATCAGAGAGATAAAAAATATACCTGGCTGTGAAGAAATGGCAAATGAATGGAGTGTGCTGTATTGTCTGCGCCAATTAATCATACCTGCCGTAGAAAATAAAGATTCGCCACTGGCCGATGCAAACCCTAACAAAGAAATTGAAATAAATGACAAGCTTTTGAAAGATTTTTTTAGTGAGCATGAGATTCAGGATTTAACTGAAAGCATTGTTGGATTTTTTTCATCTGGCCCTAGAAGTTATAGCGTATACATTCCTCTTAATAACATAAACTATGCGCGCTTGGATCGTGATGTGGATTTTGGAAGTGGTTTTTTCATTACCAGGGAGATTATTCCCGACATGCCAACTTGTTCTTATTTAAAGTTTAATATACTTAGCTTTCCAACAAATATTTTCGATGGAGAATTCGCAGAAGTGGTAATGACTGCTCTAAAGTCTTTTCTTTCAGGCCGAAACGCGCCTGTCTGTGGCAGTTCTCGCGGTAGAAGTCCCGTTCCTTCATTAGCTGTTCAATCAACTCGGCTTGTTGCTCGGCCAGTTTGGACGCTCGCCGGTATTCTTTGAGCTGAAACCATTCCTCAAAGCGCATGCCATCGCCCCAGGGCGAAATCAGGCGCTCGCCGTCGATCTGGAAGCCGCGCCACGAGCCCATGCGCTCCAATTCACGCTTGAGCTTCAAATACAGCCAAACAACCTTAGGGACGGGCTCGTCGCCATATTTCCAAGCTTGCCATTGCGCCACGGTCACGCCGACTTCGCGGGCTGCCGCTTGATCGTCGTTGCTGAACATCAGCACGGCCAAGTCCATCTGATCCGTGACGAACTCACTGCGCGGGCTGAGGGTAATGTAAGAGTGCTACAGATTTGGATACGTACTAAAACCTGTACGAGAAGACAGGTTCGGCGTGTCGGGATCATCAGAATCGTCCGCATCCTTGATTTGACATAATATAGATGTTGAATGAACTTCCAACACTACATCTTGTGTTTTCGCCAAAAATCTACCAGACGCTTTAACCGGGGCAGGACTCCCCATCATCAAAATTGCGGCCAGCCCGACGATTCCCGTCTTGACACCGAGCTGTTTCCGAAAATCCTCCCAAATTGCTCGCCTTTCTGCGTCCTTCTCTCGCTCCATCTGAGCTGCGGCAATGATGTCTATGCCATTAATTTCAAGCACTTTTGCAACCATGATGCATGTGAACTCATCCATGGTTCGCTCGCCTGACAAATAACGACTTAGAGCTGTCGGGGTGATTTTCAATGCCCTTGCAGCCTTCGCCTGACTGCTCTCACCCAGCTTTTCCATTGCCTCTTTCAGATAGTCAACGCTTTGTCGCATGTCTTCTCCTCAGTTGAGCGTTACCAGATGGTCATGTTAGCCTGAATTTAACGTTACCAGTTGGTAACGTTTTTGCACTCCATCCGCCTTGCTGAAAACCGTCCAATGGCAGCAAGTGCCTTTAAAAGTTGAAATGCAAACACTTTATTGCCGAAAGGGATTGAGATGCCGGCATCGGAATTGATGGGGCTATTTGAGAATCTGCGGATGCAACAGGGCTTGGCCGAAATGGATCGCGATATCGCTGCTCGGGTGTATTTGGAAAGAGTGATCGACGGGGAGCCTCTTGCTCAGCAGCACATAGAAGACTATCGCAGCAAGGTTGCCACCGTGAAAGGGTTCGAACAGCGGGTATTACAGGTAATTGATCAATTGAAAGCTGAACTTTCCAACTAGGAGGAAATGACATGATCGTTGTTGAAGTTGAAAAAGCTGATGTTGCTGAGCGCTCTGGCGTTGGTGAAAAAGGCCCGTGGAAGATTCGCAATCAAATCGTTTACGGCCACCTGATGGACCCGGAAACCGCCACCCTCAAGCGCTACCCGACAGAAATCAAAGTCCGCTTGCAGGACGATCAACGCCCCTATGTGCCGGGCTATTACATGCTTTCGCCGACCTCGATCTTCGCTGACCGCTACGACGCCTTCGCAGTGGATTGCGATTTGGTCACCGTCGAGGAATACCAGCGCTTGGTTAGCCTGGCCATTGCCCAGCGCATCCCCAAGGCAGAGCAGCACAAGCCTGAAGGCAAGGGGGCTTAATCGTGAATCTCGCGCCGAACCTGCCTGAACTGATGCCGCACAATCCGCGCTTTTGGGACTGGAACCGTGTTCGCTTCGATCTGTTGACCGCCTCCGAAAAGGTGGAATTAGACAAGCTCGGCGCGCAGTTCTTCAACGAGTACACGCCGGAACAGCTGGCCATCTATCGCACCCCGAAAGGGTTGACCTTCCTTACCCCCCTGGAATTCGTGGAGCTTTGATCTTGAGCGGCATCCATTCCTTGCTGATTCCGAACAGCGCATATCTTCAACCCCGGCTGCACGGGGTGCCGTCTGCGCTGGCGGAGTCTCTTCGTGATGAGTGGTTCGCTCGGCTCTCCAAGCCCGAAACGCCCGCATCGTGGCTGCGCAACCCCGAAGCCAATGCATGGCTGAACATGACCACAGAGGCCATCCGCGAAATCGGCATGCCTCGCCGCTTGCTACTGGACGAACATGACATTCTTGAAAAGGCGAAGGCACTTGCTCGGCGTGCGAGTTGGTTGCGGGGGCATGGCGCTTCCCTTGCTGATGTCGAAGCGTTGGCCGGACTCTACCATCTTCACATACCGGACTGGACACGACAGCCGCACACGGAAGAAAGCGTATGGACCCGCGCCGCTGACCCATCATTCTGGCGTCGCCAGATTAGGACGGCTCACGCTCGTCTTGCGGAGCGAGGAGCCCGACTTGCCGGACGTGTGCATAATCGCGCCGGATTATACGCCTCCGACGATGCCGTAAGACGCAAGCGCGCCCGCAAGCGCCGCAATAATGAATTGCTGTCCACGCTCCTGGTCGTGAATGAGCTTGGACAAGAATTCAGTCTTGCCGACTTGGCTGCAGTTTCGCCATCCAATCCACTCATTCGCCGCGCGGAACTGATGGTCAGACTACGCGGCTTTGAAACCTACGCAAAAGAGCAGGGCCACGCCTGTGACTTCTACACCCTAACTTGTCCCGGCTCCTTTCATGCGCGCCTTTCCAAGTCCGGTGCGCCGAATCCCAACTATGAAGCCAAAATCGGGCCGCGTGAGGCGCAGGCGCATTTACAGAAAGTCTGGGCGCGGGCACGGGCCAAGCTCCACCGCAAGGGCATCCGCGTTTACGGCTTCCGGGTAGCTGAGCCGCACCATGACGGGACGCCGCATTGGCATATGGTGCTGTTCTTTGATGAAGCTGAGCGCAAGACGATTCGCCGCATCATTCGTGATTACGCATTGCAAGTCGAGCCTACAGAGAAGGGCGCATGGCTGCGTCGCTGCACCTTCAAGCGTATCGACATGATTCACGGCTCCGCCTGCGGCTATGTCGCCAAATACATTTCCAAGAACGTTGACGGTCGCGCCTCGTCCGGTGGCGATTTGCCTGACTATGACGGCGAATCCAACCCATCCAACCCGGCCAGATTCTGCGAAACCGCGCTGCGGGTTGAGGCATGGGCTGGCTGGGGCATTCGACAGTTTCAGCAAATCGGCTGCATACCGGTCACGGTTTGGCGTGAACTGCGGCGCTTGGATGCGGATGAAGTGCGCACTGAGCTGGCGCCCTTGGTGCGCGCCGCCGACGCCAGCGACTGGGCGGAGTACATCCGCTTGCAAGGTGGGGCGCAAATCAAGCGCGGTGAATTGAAATGCCGTCCTTACCGTGACCCGCTGACGAATCGCTACGGCGAAGAATCGTCAACCGTGCGCGGCGTGGAGTTGCAACTCGGCATGCATCCCGTTCTAAACGTCCCGGTATCGGACATCACGATTTCCCGCATCCACACATGGACGATCAGTAATGCGCTATTCGGTTCCGCTGCGGCTGACGACGACCACGCCTACAGCGCGGAAGCGCGAAGCCGTGGCGGCGTTAGCCGCCCTTGGACTCGTGTCAATAACTGTACGCAATCGCCGAAATCGGGAATGGACCGCTCCATCTTTCGGGAACAGTTATTAGACGAATGGGACATTCAGCAAACTGAGCCTTCCGAATATCCACCCGGTTCAACTTGGATTCATTAACTGTCATGGCAATTTGCGCCTCAGTAGACCCCTTGACTGGCAATTTGATTGGAATGCCTATTCCGATTGAACAATGCCAAGCCCTAGTTGTTCAGTCGGCGGCAGAGTACGCCGCTGTTCAAAAAGCCCAGCATGTCGATTGGGCACAAGCCGGCGTGTATTGGTCATTTTCATTCTCGATGGTTATCGCATCGTTTGTCATGGCCAAAGCCGCTTCATTTTTATTCAGACCGTTCCGTAACCGCTAGGAGATTTACCCATGAGCTTGAAATCCAAAATTTTCGCCGCTGCCGTTGTTTCCTTGGTGTCCGTATCCGCTTTTGCCGCCGACCCGTTGCCGGGTACTAGCGCGGTGGACTCTTCCGCGCTGATTGATCAGTTCTTGGCGGCTATGCCCGTCGGCAAGGTCGCGCAGGCGGTGGCGTCGATCTGCATTTCCATGATTGGCCTAGTCGCCATCGGCTTTGCCTATGACCAAGTGAAAAAGCGCTTCAAGGGCTAATTCTGGCGCGGCGCAAAGCAAGGGGGCGCTGCCCCCTTTTTTTATCCGGAGGGGTGACGCATGGCTGAGTTCTGGTATTTGGCTTGTTTCGTTTTGGGCATGGTCTGCGGCTCCGCCGTGATTGCGGGGATCAGGTCGATATGAAAAAGCTGCTGATGCTGCTGGCGCTGTCGTCGCCAGCCTTTGCCGGTTACGGCTTCATCAACGCGATGCCCGCATCCAGCTATGCGACCAACGCCGCCATGGGGGCCACGCTGTCGGATGGCTTGGCCACGCTGAAGGTCAACGCCAAAACGGGCGCAATGATCATGCGGGCGGTGGCCAAGAGTTCGGCGGTGCGAATGCTGGGCCGTTCGGCGCTCTATGCCGCGCCCATCCTGATGGCGGATCAGTTGGGGCTGTTCGATGAGGACGCGCCGATGGTGCTGCTGGGCGGCAATGGTCGGGCGGTGCAGCTGAGCGGGCCGGAAATGGATTCCTCCGTCCGTCCGCAACTGGCGTTCCCGCAAGGGGGCTGGATGGCTGTCATCAATCAGATAGGCTATCCGGCTGAACGGGTTTACGGTGGCTATTGTGCGGGCGGTGACTGTGCGCGCTTCATCCGCACTTTTCAATGGGCCTGCCCGGAGACTGGCATTCTGTGCAAGCTGCCCTCCGGTGTCATCGACGATCACGGCTATACCGTGCAAAGCGGTTTAGGAATCGGCAATGCTGGGAGCCCGCCGATTTATCAATACATCCTCGTCGCGGAGAAGCTGCCGCCGCGCCTGCTGCGCGACATCCAGTATCAGCCGTCGCCGCTTTACTCCGGAAAGGACGTAGCGGCCGCGCTGCCGGATTCGCGGGTTAAATCGCAGGTCAACCCGGCATTGATCGCCAGTGTGCTGCAAGCCGCCACCAAGGACGCCCAAGCCAATTATCCGGGCATTGAATGGCCTGCGGGATTGGTGGACGCGCTGGACGTGGCCGCGGTTCGCCGGGCGGCGGTGCCGGTCACGGTGGCCGATGCGCTGGCACCGGGGGCAATTGATCCAATGATGCAATGGCCACCGGGATGGGCGGACGCTCGCCCCAGCTCGGTCTATTGGGACCCGACAGCCCCCACGCCCAGCCCTACGCCGGGAACGGGAACCGGGACCACGCCAGGAACCGGCACCGGAACGGGGACAGGAACCGGCTCCAATACCGGGCCTATTGATCTGGGCCAGGCTCCGCTTGTGCCTGAGCCGATGTTGGCCGATACCCCCAGCGGCATGGCCATCATGCAGCCCGTCATTACGGCGTTGAATCCCATGCGCGGCCTGACGCTGCCAAGCGGGGCGGGGCAATGCCCAACCGTCACCCTAGATCTCAGCATCATCAAAGAGGGCGGCTCGCATGTGCTGTCTGAACACTGCGACCTCTTAGAATCCGCTCGCCCCATTATTGCCATTGCCTGCGCTGCCGCGTGGGCGCTGTCTGCCTTATTCATTGTCCTGAGAGCTTGAGCATGTGGGTCTTTCTTCAGTCAGCCATCTGGACGGCGCTAGCGTGGATGTTCCGCGAAGTCGTCATCAAGTTTGTGATTGTGTTCGCCATGTTCTGGCTCGTTCGGGCGCTGACCGAGGTGATTGTGTATGCGCTGCCGGACGTGAAAAACATTAACTCATTGCTGGCGGCCTTGCCTGCGGGCGTCTGGTATTACGCCAGCCTGTTCCAACTGCAATGGGGCGTGCCGCTGATCATGTCGGCATGGATGAGTCGCTTTCTGATTCGGCGATTGCCATTTATTGGATAAAGGAGCCAGCCATGGCGATGTCGATTTACTGCGGCCTGCAGGGCTCGGGCAAGTCATACGAAACGGTCAAGTCCGTCATCATTCCCGCTATCGCGGAAGGGCGGCGGGTGGTGTGCAACATCCGCAATATCTCCCAAGACAAAATTCATGCGCTGATTCGGAATAAGAAGCTGGCCAGCCCGGAGCAGGCGCTCGGCGACGTGGTCACGTATGCGGCGGAGCAGGCGCGCAAGCCGGATTTCTTCTTCGATCCGGAAGCGCTGGAGACGTCGCCGGATGCGGTGGCGTCCTTTGTTGCGCCGGGCGATTTGATCGTTGTGGATGAGGCGTGGGAGGTCTTCGGAACGGCGGACAAGATCACCGCAGAGCAGCAAAAATTCTTCCGCATGCATCGTCACTATGCCGACAAGGAAACCGGCAGGACCTGCGACATCGTGCTGATTACTCAAGACGTCACCTCTCTACACCGCTTTGTGCGCGGCACGATTCAGCAAACCTTCCGCATGAAAAAGCATACCGCGCTGGGCAAGCCGGATGCCTATTCGGTCACGGTATTTGAAGGCTGCCGGATGCGCAAAAGCGACGTGATAACGCAGTATCAAGAGAAATACGATGCCGACTATTTCGGCGTCTATGACTCCCACGTGGGCGGCAATGGCAAGGAATTGCAGGTGGACAGCCGGGCCACCGTTTACACGCGCGGCTTCAAGATCAAGCTGGCCATCGCGGCCATTGCGGTGCCGATTGGCTTCTATGGCGTGTTTGATATGTTCTGGCCGTACTTGAAGGGCGGCGAAACGGCACCGGCAAAAGAGAGCAGGGCGGGCAATGCTTCCGCGCCTGCTGCAGCCGTGGCCGCTGCGCCCTGGAGCGATGGCCGCGTGTCGCTGGTCGGTTTCCTTGTCACAGAAAATGGCATGCGGATATTGATCAGAACGCCGGAAGGAACGCGGCTGGCCACGCCTTCCAGCTTCACGCCGGATGGCTTCGCCACTAGCGCGGTGATTGACGGGCGGCGGGTGTATTTCAATTCGGCGGCACCGGCAAAAAGCGGCGGCAGTCTGTTTGAACCGGCGCAAGGGGGCAAGCCATGAAACTAGCGGGCTGGCTGTGCCTCCTGCTGTTGTCGCCGCTGGCGATGGCGGCGCAAGTCACCATGACCTTCGATCAGATTCGCATCGCCGACTTCGTCAAGCTCTACTACACGGAAGTCGCCAAGCGTAGCTTTGTGCTGGATGCCAAGGCGCAGGCTTCGGATGCGTCGATTACCGCCTCTCTATCCGGGCTCCCGGCCAGTCAGCAAGCAGTCGTGTTCCGCGACGTCATGCGGGCGGCGGGCTTCATGATCGAATCCAAGGGCAGCATTGACTATATCCATCTGCTGAGCGATCAGCCGCAGGCCGTCGCGGATCAGGTGTGGATCTATCGCCCGCACTATCGGGATGCCAATTACCTGACAGACATGATTGCCGGACTGTTTACGACTGGCCGCTTTGTGCAAAACCGTCCGGTTCAGCGCGGCGATGCGCCGCATGCGGCAAATGACCAAGGCAATTCACCGCTAAGCACGCAGTCGAGGCCGACAGACGCGCTTGTGTTCCAAGGCACGGCGGAAGAGGTCAAGCGCTTGCAATCGCTGATTGACCAACTGGACAAACCTGTCCAGCAAGTGCGATTGCGCGCCGTGGTGTATGAGGTGACGGGCTCGGACAAGGGCGGATTTAACCTGGCGGCGGTGATTCGCGCAGCTGGCCAGCGGCTTTCCTTGTCTGCGGGCGTCGTGCCGCAGTCAGCCGCGCCGGCGTCTACCGCGTTCAAGTTCAGCGGCGCCAGCATCGACTTGTTTGCGGAACTGTTCGCCACGGATAGCCGCTTTAACGTGGTGACGCGCCCGGATGTGCTGGCTTCGGATGGCGAGTCTACGCTGTTCCAGTCTGGCGAGAATGTGCCGGTCTTGGGCGCGGTGACGTATGACGCCAAGGGCAACCCCGTTCAGTCCGTTGATTACAAGCCTTCGGGTGTGTTGATAGAGGTCCGGCCAACGGTCAGAGACAAGGTTATCCGGCTGGATTTGATTCAGGAGGTCAGCACGTTTGTCGAGACGAAAACCGGCGTGAACAGCTCGCCCACGCTGATGACGCGCAACCTGAAAAGCTCATTCAGCGTCAAACCGGGCGATGTCTACGTGTTGGGCGGCCTGAAAACGAGCAGGGAAGGGCGAGACCGCGCATTCTTCCCCTTCACAAACTGGAAGCTATCCGATTCCACCTATAAGACGGATACGGAGATCGTCATTCTCGTGCAATGTGACATTGCGACGGAAAATAGCTAGGTCAGAACTCATTCACCACGACGTGCCAAATGTGCCGCCCCAGCCCCCGAGATGCCAAGTAGTCCAGCCCGTTTTCTACGGCCTCGTCTCGCGAGATGAACAAGGGAGGTGACTGGAATTCCTTAATCCCGGATTCTTGGCTCGGTGTCACTTTTACAGAGTATCTGCCAGAGCTTTTATCAAGTACCGATTCGATGTTGTAGCGTCTTCTCATAAGTATTTTTCCGATTTGAGCATATAGATGCCGATAAGATAGAGGATTTCTTTAATTGTCGGAGCTGGACTATTTACCGGCTGTCAATATCCGAACCGGAAGCCGCAGCCCGGCGCGCACTTGGCCGGGACCGGGTGAGGATTCGCGGTATTGACGGCCTCACCAGTCATCTACCCTCTGAGGCATCCGGCAGGATGTGTTTTTACATCCTGCCCGGCTGCCTCCCGGCGAGGGGAGGGTGTAAGGGTGAGCACTTTAAAACATGTACTCAGAGCCATAGCCGCCGAAGACCCGTCCGGAGATGTATGAGTCATACGCCTCCACCCACATGGATTCATTTCTGAAAGTGCCTCTCTTTTCTAAAAGATCAACTTCTTTAGTTACCTCCCCCGCATCCTTCTTGCACTTTTCCATATCAACACCCTTAATTGCCGGAGCACTCTCCAGCAATGGAATAATTTCTTCTGATTTATTTTCTGAGTTTAAAAAATGCTTACATTTAAAAAAAAATTCTCTAATTTTTTCTCGTTGTTGATATTCATCATTCGACCTGGGGTATACGGCATCCAATTCTTTAATATTTTCAACCGCCAAATCAGCAATCTTTTTAATTGCAAAGTAAAACATGGAGTTAGTCATTTCATCCTCCAAGGGCTTTAATATTTCTTTTACTGTATTGTCGTTGCAATTTTGCCGCCTCAATGCCTTTTTTATTTCTTTATGCGTAGAGATTAAATCATTGCCCTGCACCTTTTTCATTGAGTTGCCTTGGATTTTTGATATAACTGCATTTCGCAGACTTAATTCTGATACCTCCTTTAGTTTTCTCAACACCTCTTCCGCGTTTGATATGTTTTTTCTGGTTTTTGCTTCAATGCTTAGCCATTTTATATATTCAAATCTATCAATGCATGAAACCAATACAAAGATCAATCCAGCCGAACATAAGGCAATGAATTTTTCAATTTCCATTTCTTTTAAACTGCCAGCCACGGCAGTCCCAATTAAAACAACGCCAGCCAGAAATAGAAAGAGGTTTGCAAATGCATACATAACTGGTTTTAATTTTAACTCCTCTTCATCGATAAAGAATTTACACGCGCATTCAAAAATTGACTTAATTTTCTCAAGAGGAGCGCACATACTCTTTCCTTTATTGTCTGGCCATTAGATAATTTATTGTATATCACCCCTCATCACTCTTATCGTGAAATATCATACTAAGTAACATTCCGTATTTTGAATCACGAAGGCAATTTCTCTTATAAAAATCCCGCTCGCGCATTAGCGTTTCGATCAGTTCGGCTTGTTGACCGACAAGCCGTCTCAAGCGCCGGTATTCCGGCAACTCTGCAATTTCTTCATATGGGATGCGGACGCCTGTTGCTGGGCATTCCAGCGCCTCGCCATGCTTGCTTAGCCTGAAACCTCTGAACGGGCCAAAGTGCGGGCCAAGTGCGGTATCTGTCTTGTGCTTGAGCCATAGATAGGCCGCCTTGGGTACAGGCTCCAGGCCTCGTCGCCAGCGGTTGATCTTCTGGACAGTCACGTCCAGTTCGTTAGCCAGCTCCTTGGCGTCACCAAAGCAAATCACCCGGTACAGGTCGTCCGGGTGGCACGGGAAGTTCGCAATCGGATTGCAATGTTTCATCTTGCAGCGTGGGCGAGGTGATGAGATGTCGTTAGTTTCATGAATCTGTTGCGTACATGCGACATGAATTGTGTCAGCTCATTTTTGAAATTCCTGTACAATGCTTGCGCTATTTGGATTACAAGATTTGACATAATATAGATTATGCGAACCATCAGACGACTTAGAAATCAGCAAAGCCGTGGTCTCGCAATCCTCCTGTATGCGCCGCTGATACTCGGCAAACGCCTCGCCGGCCTCTGGACACGTAAAGCCCGCCGTCGCATCGGCGCGGCGCTTCAGCATCAGCACAATGTCGCCCAGCTGTGACCAATCGCCATGCGCATGCGCACCGATAAGTTCCTGCATCAAGCCATAGTACTGACGGATGAAGTGTTGCGCGCGGGTGTCCAACCTGGTATCCCGCGGGCCCGGTTCAACTTGTAAGCGGCTTCGCTCGGTAGCCAGGAAGAAACTCGAAAACCGCGCGTAAGGCGTCATCGCCCAAATGTCCATAAACAGCCCCTTAACGATGCTTTGCCAAGCAATCAGCTGCATCGCCGTACCCTTGGGACGCAACTGCACTTCGGCCCGCACCCAACCCGCTAAATCCGCCCGTTTCAGTTGCTTGCCTTTCTCATACATCCGAAACATGTGGACGTCACCGGAGCCCATGTAAAACGTATTGCCTGCGCCGGTGCCGCCATCTGAGATCTCACGCAATTTCGGTTTCGCACCACGCTGCCCTTGAGTATTCCAATTCTCATGCACTGACAGCAGAAATTCCCGCCCTTCGCGGTACAGCCCGCAAACGTTCAAATCAACGCAGACATCGCCGCGCGACAGGCGAAAAGCCTCAGCGCCGAACAAGCGAACCAGCAATGCCGCAGCCTTCGCCGCCAGCGGTCCAGAACGCTCGAACATCATGGTGCCGCGCTGACTATCGCCGCCGTGGTAAACCGTGACAATCGCATCGGTCAGCGCGTTGGATTCGCAGTGCACCGAGAACGCATAGCGGTAACCGAACTTGGCGCGAACATCGGCAATATGAAAGCCGTCCAAACGGAACGCTTCCTCGACCTGATCTGCATGCAGGTCCGTGGACACCACCGACAACCAGTCAAGCGCCAACGCGAGAGGCTGGCCAGTCGAGGACTGAGATGCGCACTCAATCGCGGGCATCGTATCGAGGTTGTGACTCTCAACCGACAAGCCGCTATATTGCGTTTTGGAATTAAAAACCGGCAAAACCAGCCGCTCAGTTTGGTTTTTGGAGCCTTGAAAGGTATTTGACCCCCGTGTTACCCCCGTGTTACAGGGTACGAGGGTCTGATGGCGACCGCGTCGTCGCTGGCGCGCAAGGAATCAACGAGAGAGTCGCGGTGGAATTCTGAGTCAACAGCGGGTATAGTTTGAGCGTGCATCGCAGGTCCGATCTGTGATGTTCGTAGGTCCCCGGAGACTGTTTGCAGCAGTCGCTCGGGTGAATTCAGGAACCCCGGTCAGTTGGCGCTGCCGGGGTTTCGCTTTTAGATGACGATTAAATCATATTCCCTAGACGGGGATACCGCAAGCGCACCCTGCCGGCGGCGGACTGCCCCAGCGCTTGCGGAGCCGGCGAGCCGGCTGTCCTCAGACGCTGGAACAGTCAGGCAATTAAGTTACGGTAACGGCTTATCGAGGAATTCCGCGGGCATGGATTCGGCGCGACTGATCCCGGCGCGATAGATTTTTCTGGCGGCACTGCGAAATTCGTCAGACACGTCCAGATTTTCAACAGCGACACGACAAAGAGCCGAAACTACCTCAGACCATTCAGCATCATTAAGCGTTACGATAACGGATTCTCTACGATGCTTGGCCTGGCGCTCAGCATTCGTCATTGCCGTTCCCGTTGACGGACGGCCGCGCTTTTTTGCGACTGGCAACATTTCCAATGTTGAATTGTCGTTAGCATCACGCATTTTAACGCCCTCCTGTTTTATCCATACTTTATTTTACGTTACAGTAACGAAAATTCAAGGAGAATTATTATTATATTTTCGTTACAGTAACAGTTATTTATGAGTGCCCTTGCCAAAATCGCTCACCATAGACGGCGATCGAGTCGGATACGCGGTAGCATCCGACAGCGAGCTAATCCGAGCGGATTGATACTGCTGAGTGACCTGGACTGGCTGAGCCGGCTGCGGCGCCGGCTGGCGAAAATCAACATCACGGCGCTGCAGATCCTGCGGATCCTGGTACGGGTCGAACTGGCTGCGATCCACATACTGACGGCACGTGCCATCCGGCATGTCAGAAATCACAGTCCCTTGTTGTGTCACGCAAACACATCGAGAAGCCGAGGCCATGCAACCGGCCAAGTGAGGAAAGTCACGAGGCTTCGCCAAATCATCATACAGCGGAGCAGAGTCAGGAACGCCAGGCATCCGAGGAATGCGCTCGCTTGCGTATTGAACAGGCGTAAGAGGAGCAGAAGACTTGCCTCCCTGCCCTCCTGATCCGCCTGCAATCTGACCAGCAGGCGCAGACGCCGCCGAACCCTTAACCTGATTTTTCCCAAAAGAGCTAAGCGTATAAAGTGACACGGGAACCATAACCACAGCAATAACCAAGGCGAGGCCAATTAACCATACCTTTTTAGGAATGGAAACTTTAACGGTGTGAGCCTCAGCACTCTTATACCAATTATAAACATGCTTCGGAAATGAAAAGGTAGAGCGAGCCAAACAATCCGCCTTGGCTCCCCTGCTGTTCGGATTTTCCTGAATGGATTCCCAGCGCAACAAATTGGACCGGGACAAGCCGAATAAGCGAATTAAGTGATAATGACGGCCAATAAGAGGACGAATAAAAGAGTCAATCAGGCGCGGGCCTTGTGTAATGAGAAAAATATCCAAGCCCAAATGCCTATGCGTTGCAAACTTGTCAACGTAAGCAGGGATTTGCTTTCCTGAAAGCCGAACCGGGAAAACATATTGCGCTTCATCCATCACAATAAGCGCTTGCGCGGGAAGCTCAAACCATTTCAACGGGTCTTCAAGCTCTATCCAGCCAAGATGTTTCTTGCCCTCCTCAGTCAAAGGGATGTTGTGATAATAGACCTGCCGCCCTTCCCTTTTGCTTAATTCATCCAAGTGCTGAAGTATGAAAAGAGTTTTGCCGCTGCCGGGCGTAGCGGTTAAGAGCGTGATCATTTCTTCGCCCCTTTCATTTCTGCAAGCTCTATTTTCTTGTCAATGGCATCCATTGCAAAGCTCATAAGCATGGAAAGGCCAAGGCCGGCAAGAATCCCAAAAACAAAAGTAATAGTAAAAACCTGCCATAAAGCTCTGATCAAATCGAGTTGAAGTTGCACGACAGCTCCTTTATTGAGATTTGAAACCACCCCACTTGGATTGAATCATACTGCCCGCCGCATCCATGCCTGCTAAAGTCATTCGAATAACCAAGGCGGAGAATAGAATAGAAATGGCTTGACCGAATCCGGCCATGCCAAGCAATGCAAAAATGGCTGAAGGCAATCCGCCGACATAAGAAGAAATCAAGCTCTTGAATCCGCTAAGCAAAGCATTGGCCCCTGCATAAGAAACCATGCCAAAACCAATCGCCCCAACAATTCTAGAGATAATGTTGGTAAGGAGCGTAGTAACAACGGCCGCGCAAATGGCTATTAAGACTGGCATTTATCCTCTCCTGAAAACAATCAGCGCGCCGCCAATTGCGGCGGCAATGATGATTAATGGCTTAATCATCAAGGAGAATTGACAAAAAACGGTATAAGGGAAATTCAAGGTAAAAGAATTTCCCATGGCTGAAACGGATACAACCATGTCAGGCGGGCAGGATGTGCCAGACATAAATAAATCTGACGTATTCAAGAGGCTTGATAAATTGCCACCATCCTGATTAACGAGATTAGGAGCGGATGTATCGGCGGCAGGCGGATCGCCCTGACAAAGAAATGCCATTACCCCGGTGTAATCGCAAGGCTTGCAGGTAGGGTCTTTTGTTGGATCGCAAGCAGGTGGAGCGGGCTTGCACGTTGGGTCTTTTGATGGATCGCATGTAGATGAAGAACCGCCAGAAGAATTTCCCTTGCCATTGCCGTTCCCATTGCCATTGCCATTACCGTTCCCGTTCCCACTTGAACCGCCATGGCCGGACCCAGAGCCTGAAGGCTGGCCGCCGGGCGTGGGCGATGTTGTATTAGTCGGAGAATTAGCGCTGCCGAGACAAAAAGTCGCACCATTTACATTTACGGTATTTAAGCCTGCCGCACATGGAACACCGGGCGGCTGTTGATCGACACATGCCATGGGTTTGCCAGTGGTAGGATCATTTAAAGTAACTGTCCCCGCACTGCATGACGGGTCAGTTGAATTGGCAGGCGGCGTCGGCGTAGGAGTCGGCGGATTAGTTAAGCAGGTCGGGACATTATTAATAGTGCCGTAGGTTTGACCTGTCGGGCAGGTTTGATTTGTTGGCGGCGGATTCGGCTGATACGTATTAACAGCATTGCCATTTAAATTGCAATAATTGCCATCGTAAACGTGATCCTGATAACTGGCCGTAGGCGTCACAACAGTGACGTCTTTCATCGAGCACCCTGCCCCACACTGCTGCATGGTGGAATCGCCGGACGTACCATCACAAGCCGGGCCAAACGTGGGGCTGATACCGCCCACCTGATGTTTTCCCGAAATCGTACCGCACGTAATCTGCATGGCAGCATTGGAAGGGCATGCAGGTTTTGTGCCGGGATACGTGGTATTTGAGGAGATGCACCAGCCATTCCAAGTTGGTGAAATATTCGGGTCACCGCAAGAAGTTGAAGACGATGGTCTCTGAACATTGCCACCATAAGCACAACCACCAACACCGCTATCCCAGACGCCAGATAAGCCAGCAGATGAAGATGAGGCGCAAGCGGCGGCAACTGCATCTAATGAGCCATATGTCTGATCCCGAAAAGAATAAACAGTTTGAGCGAGATAGTCCGCCCAAGCATTACCGGCGAAAAATAATCCAGCCAGCGCCAAGCAACGCAATAAGAACAAAGTAGCCCGCCACATTTAATCCTCCCGCCGAAATAAAAAAAGGGCGGCAGATGCCGCCCCACAAGCGAGGCGATTACATAACCTTGCGAAGGTACTTGTAACCGAAGATGGTCGCGGTCACGGCCAGTACCGCCACACCGATACTGACAACGGCGGCGGTGATGCCTTGAATGGTAGTGACAACGGCGGTCACGTCGATGCCATCGGCCATTGCGGCACCGGCAGCGGTGGAAGCGACAGCAGCGAAAGCGACTTTCTTGATCAGGTTCGTATTCATTCCGAGTCTCCAGTAGCAGTAGAAAGCATCCGCGAAACAACGCGGAAACCAAATGCAGTTGCCCAGACGGTTAAAATTGCAGCACCTATCAAAGCCCCCTGCTCAATTGTCAGTGGAATAAAAAAGCTATTCGCTGACGTAAAACTATTAAATTCCTGCGGAGTAACCATCAAATAACCGGTGCACTGATCCGGCGATGCATTGCTTGGCGTCATCGTCCCATCGGCATTTACAACGACGCAGATAGCCATAAATCACCTATTTAGTCAGGGTATTAAAGGGCCATCTATCATCAGGCGATAAAAAGCCCCCGCGCCGTTCGATCGCGCTGGTAGGGCAAAGCCCTTTCCCAGCGCTATCGAATCGGCCGCGGCAGCCATTCAATTTTGCTTACGTTCAAACAGGGTCTTTTTCAAAAGGGGCGCGAATTGCTCGATAGGAATAAGTCGCATGTTCATTTGAAGCGCAGAGCCATAATTATTGAAACGGCAAGAAGACGGGTGAAGAGTGTAATCACCCGGAGCATACGGCTGCTGGCCTTTGTCCAGCGAAATTTGGGAGCGGTACGGGTGGCGGTCCTGGTGCCCATCTTTGTCAATACCATAGACCCATACAGTCTGTTCGGGAATCTGGAACTCTTGGCCGTCAGCGCGGCGGCGGACAGTCTTCAGACGGACGGCACCGTCTTCCGGCTCAATGCGAACGAGTAACATGGCTATAACTCCGATTAAGTGACAAATAGTCCCGCTATTGCGCATACTCCCTTAAAGGGGATACGCAATATGGAAATTAGTCCCTTTTAGGGGATATGAAATGAACTAAAGGACAGTAGACATGAAAAAGTTTGCGGAGTACGTGGCAGAAATCAAGGAAAAACAAGGACTTGAAACAGATTACTCTGTTGCAAAATTGCTTTTAATCGACCCAAAGAAAATAGGCTACATGTTGCGAGGGGAAAGGAACCCGCCCCCCGCTGCGCCATACATAATTGCTGACATCCTAGGACTGGACGCAAGAGAAGTATGCGCATGCTTAGCCTATGAGCAGACAACAGATGAGATGCAGCGGGAGTACCTGAAAAGCGTTTTTTTTCGGTATTCGCAGCGCGTAGCCGCTTTATTCCTAGCGATTATGATTTGCGCCGCCGCAACAGGTTCAGACAAATGTTTGGCCTCTGAGCTTATACAAACACATGCGACGGAATCACAGATTATGCGAATAAATGAACCCGCCGTATGGCTGCAGGAAATTGGTGTTGAATCCTCCGACCCACAAAGTTCCCTTACCCAGGTCCTACATAAGGCCAGCTGCCTAGGCATCGCTTCGCGGCTATGGTCGCAGACGGCCTCGTGGCCGTTTCATAACGATAAGGAGCCCGCGATGAACCGCTTCATTTCCAGCGCCTTTGTGTTATCCATGCTTGCGGCCGATGCAGCCGCAGCCGCTCAGCCCGCAATGGACGAAAAGCTGCAACAAGCTGCCGGCAGCCTCCTTAGGCAGACGCTGCCTCTGGCGGCAGACTCTCAGATCGAAACGCTGGTGGAAACCAACCGTCAAACCACCGATGGCATGTGGGTATTGGGATCGGTTACACAGCCTTTGCCAACGCAAGTCAGCGGCAACGACCGCGTGCCGGCATCCCATCTGTTTCTGGCCAAGCGCCTCGCTGATGGCTGGGCGCTGGCGCTGGATAGCGATCCGCGCTTTGCCGAACTTTTGGAGCAATCGCCAAAAGACTGGTTAAGGCCGGCGGAAAAACTGGCTTGGCGCAGCCAGGGCGCGTTGCGCAAGCAAGGGGTTGCGCCTGAGTCCACCGGGCTGGGCCTGCCTTGGCGCGCGGGTTCCGCCTGGACGATGACAGGCGGTCCGCATGGCTATAGCGGAGAAAGCCAGCCTTACGACTCCATCGATTTCGCAGGCGGCGACGGCAAGGTGTTGGCGCCGGCGGCGGGTGTCCTCTACAAAAGCTGCGTGCGCAATGGCAGCGCGCTGCTTAAGCTGGTTCACGATAACGGCTATTCCACCACCTACTATCACATGGGCAATCTGACGCCGCTGCCTGACGGGCAGCGCGTAGACAAAGGCGCGTATTTGGGAACGATAGGCAATGGATTGCCTTGCGGCGGCAGCAGCACCGGGCCGCATGTTCATTTCTCTCTTATTTTTCAAGGGAAAGCTGAGTCAGTGAACCGCAAGCAGTTTGGCGGCTGGCAGTTCTTTGCCGGAGGCCGGGCCTATCAGGGATTTGCGCAGCGCAATGGCAGCCGGGTGAACGTGGGAGGACGGCTTACCCACTATCAGGAAAGCCCAGACCCGCAACCGCCGACAGGAAACATAAGCGGCGTGGCAACGCCAAGAGCCGGCGACAGCCACGTCAATCTGCGGGCCGCTCCGAGTCTTGCCGCGCAGATAGGGGGCAAGGCTGCCCGAGGCGACACGCTCGCCATAAGTTGCCATGTACGGGCAGAGACCGTCGATGGCGTCTGGGGCCGCACGGATATCTGGAATCAAACCTTAGCCGGATGGTGGATCAGCGATGGCTTCCTGGATACCGGCAGCAACCAAGCCGTCGCCCCGCCCTGCCCCTCCAGCTCGCGGCCCTGGTAAGCCTGTCTTGAGTCGAGCCGGCGAGGCCTGGTCTCTGCGATCGCTTCCAGTCCTCGCCTATCACTCATAAAACAGCTCGATCTGATTGATGGCGATGAGCTCCTGCGGAGAGGCTTTGGCGGTTGTGTGAAAACACCCGGTTCCGCCGTACACATAATCGTGGCGCAGCAGCGATGCGTCCAAAACATAAGGCATGTTCAACCCGGTAAGCGGAATGGCGCCGATGGGAATGCCTGTCGCGCTCTCCACCCGCCGCCGGCTCGCCAACTCGGCGTTTTCCGCCCCAAGCAGCTTCGCCAGTTTTTTGAAATCGATATGCCCGCGCGCGGCAGACAAGATCAGCGCATGCAGCTTGCCATCCGCGTCTATCACAAAAGTGGGCGCGCCTTGCGCCGGCTCGATCCCAAAAAAATCCAGGCCGTCTCGCACCGATTTCACCGGTTTTGTGTGAGTCAATATTTCCACGCCCCTCCTCCCTTTCAACCGTTGCCCATCTGGATTCGCTCGCCGCCCACGCCATGAATTGAGTGATAAAGCAGGCTTTGTTGCACAAATCACCCTCCCAGCAGGCGGGGTAGAATGACGGCATGAGCAAGCCCGCCCCGCCCAAGTACAAGACCACCAACTGGAAGACCTACAATGCTGCGCTCAAGGCGCGTGGGTCGCTGATGATCTGGTTGGACCGTGACATGCGCTGGCATGGCTCTGCAGTCGGCAAACGTGGACGGACACCGACTTTCAGCGATGCCGCCATTCAGTTCTGCCTGACGATCAAATGCCTGTTCAATCTTGCGCTCCGACAGGCCGTGGGTATGGTGCAAAGCCTGCTCAAACTGGCGGGGCTGGACTGGCTGACGCCGGACTACAGCACCGTGTGCCGGCGGCAAAAGCATTTGCAGGTGGCCATTCCTTGCCGTCCAACCACGACCGGGCTGCACCTGTTGATCGACAGCACCGGCATCAAGATGCTGGGTGAAGGCGAATGGAAAACGAAGAAACACGGCGCGGAGTACCGCCGTCAGTGGCGCAAGGTGCATTTGGGCATTGATGCGCAGACGCTGGAAATCCGGGCGATTGAAGTGACCGACAACGCGGTGGGCGATGCGCCAATGTTGCCGGAGTTGCTGGACCAGATTTCCGCGGGGGAAAGGATTGCTGCAGTAAGTGGCGATGGTGCCTACGACACCAAAGGCTGCCATGAAGCGATTGCCAAGCGAAAAGCCGAGGCGGTGATTCCTACCCGAAAGAATGCCAAGCCGTGGAAGGAAAATCGGTTGGGCGCCCATGTCCGAAACGAGATACTGCGTGCTACCCGGCTCCTGGGTCGAGCGATCTGGAGGAAATGGAGCGGTTACCATCGCCGCAGCCTGGTGGAAACCAAGATGCGCTGTTTCAAGCTGCTGGGCGAGCGGGTAATGGCAAGGGACTTCGACCGTCAAGTCGCAGAGCTCCAAGTGCGAGCGGCGATCTTGAACCGCTTCACGCGGCTCGGGACGCCGATGACGGTGCGCATGCCATAAATCCGTCCGGGGAAAGGGGCTTTGCATGCCGAAGCCTATTTATGCAACAAAGCCGTTTGAATTAGGATTGGAAAATTTAAAATACTCGAGGATAGATCGTTACTATCTGAAATTTGCATAACCCGAGATGAGGAATCGATAGGTCTTACATGAAGGGCGCTTCCCCGTTTCAGCCAACAGCCCCCTCAACCTCCAGCGTCGACATGCCCAAGCCGCCGGATTTGAGCAGGCGGATCTGAACCGAGATCCGCTCCTTCATGCTTTCCACATGGCTGATCACGCCTATGGATTTGCCGCTGGCGTTCAAGGTGTCCAGCGCATCCAGCGCCACCTCCAGTGTGGCGGCGTCCAGCGTGCCGAAGCCCTCGTCCAAAAACAAGGAATCGATCGATGTTTTGTGACTAGCCAGGTCGGACAAGGCCAAGGCCAGCGCCAGGCTCACAAGAAAACTTTCGCCGCCGGACAGGGTGCGGGTATCGCGGGCGGCGTCCGCTTGCCAGGCATCCAGGATTTCCAGCTCCAGCTCGCCGCCGCTCTTGCGTTGCAGCAGATAGCGGCCATGCAGCTTGGCTAAATGGCGGTTGGCTAGATGCATTAAATGATCCAGCGTCAGTCCTTGGGCAAACTTGCGATACTTGTCGCCTTCCTTGGAGCCGATCAGGCTATTAAGCCGCTGCCAGATATCCGTTTCACCGGCCTGATGTTCTATTTGTTGCAGCAAAGCCTGCTGGTTGCCTTGGCGCAGTTCATCATTCTGCAGCAAGGCCTTAAGCGCGCCTTGCTCGCTGGACAGCGCGCGCCCTTGCTCGCCATGTCCGGCCAGCATGGCGTCCAACTCGGCTAGGCTGTGCTCGCAGCGCGCTTGATCCTGCAAGGTCTGGCGGGCCGCATCGGCGCTGTGCCGCACCGCCGCGCTGCGTTCCAAAGCTTGCGATAGCTGCCGCTCCAGGGCTTGCAGGCGTTGCCGCTCCGCAATGGGAAGCAGCGCCTGGCCAAAAGCATCGGCATCGGCAAAAGGGCTGTCGCGCAACGCGGCAATCCAGGCGGCTTCGGCATCGCTGCTTTGACGCAGTTGCGCGCTTAGGTCCGCGGACAGTTGGGCCTGCTGCCCCTGCAGGCCGGCTATTTGCGCGGCGAGCGCTTCGATTTGCTCAGCTTGTTTGGCTAGCGAGGGCTCGTCGATCAACGGCAGGGGCTCGCCAGCTGGGGCGTCTGTTTCCAGCCGCAGCCAACGCTTTTGCCAATTGGCGGAAATCTGCTCAGTTTGCTCCGCCAGGTTTTGCAGCTTGAGAACATCAGCTTCTTGCTGTTGCTTGGCTTGCTGATGGCTTTGCCAGCGCTGCCAATCTTGCTGGCGATCGATCAGCCATTGGGTCATGTCGCCCTCGGTCTCGAAACCGCCGGCGGCGATGGCGGACTGCAGCTGTCCAAAAGCTTGCTGCGCCGATTGTTCCGCAGCCTGCTGAGTCTTCGCCAGTTCGCTTGCGCGTTGCTTGGCATGCTCCAGCGCTTGTCGAAGCAATTCAAACTGTTGCTCAGCCGCTTGCCAGCGCTGGGCGCTGTCTTGAGCCGATTTCTGGGCGGATGCATGCGCTTGCTCGGCCTGCTCGGCTTGCGCCAGCCGCGTCTTTCCTTCAGCTTCAAGCTGATCGGCTTTGGCCTGGGCTTGCCGCAGGGCTTCCTCTTGCCGCCAAGCCTCACCGCCCAGCGCCCAAGGCGCCGCGAGCGCTTGCCAGGCCGCGGTCTCCTGATATTGCGCCTTCTCCAGCGATTGCAGCGCCTCACCTTGCTGTTGCAATCGCCCTTCCCGCTTGGCCAGTTCAGCCTTGGCGGCATTGCCCCGCTCTTCCAGTTGCGACAACGCGGCTTCCTTTTCCTGCAGGGCGCGCGCTGTTTCGGACAGGTTCAGTCTTTGATAGGTTTGGATGCCGGGATGCTCGCAAGAGCCGCACAGCGGACATGCCTCTCCGGGATGCAAAGCCGCGCGGTGCGCTTCCAGGCTTTGGATGCGTTGTTCCTGCGCCAGCAGCTTGCGCTTGTCCTCGACCTGCTCCTTGAGCGGGCGGTAATCGCGGCGCAGGCTGTCCAACTGCGCCGCTTGCGCGGCTTGCTCTTGCGCGGTCTCTTGCATGGCGGCTTGCTGCAAGACCTGCTGACTGGCGTTCTGACGCAATCTCGCGGCCAGTTGCGTAAGCTGGCGCCAAGATTGCGTGCCTTCCCCGGCAGCCATCCAGGCGGCGCGCAGTTCGGCGATGGATTGTCCTTGGAGCAAGCTTGTCAGCGCTTGCGCCCCGGCTTGCGCTGCGCGCTGCAGCCGCTGGCTTTCCTCGCGGCAGGCATCCCGTTTTGCTCCCTGCTCGTCCAGGCTGAGCGCGGCCTCATCCGTTTGTCGCTGCTGCGCCTGCAGTTGCTCAAGCAATTGCCGGGCGTTGCGCCTGGCTTGCTCGATTTGCCCGTATTGACTCTGCCAGCCGCTGAGCCGCTCGCCCAGCGCGGCGAAGTGGGAGTTTTGCGCCAGCCAGTTTTCCAGCGCCTGCCGCTCACCGCGAGCGATCTCGCATCGCTGCCGGGCTTGCTCGGCCAGGCCCGTGGCGATGGCATGAGCCTGCCAGCACGCGATCATGATCCGATATTGTTTGTCGGCAAGCTCAGCTTGCGCCTTGCTCAGCGCGTCATGCGTTTGCCGCTGCCTGGCCTGGACGTCTTGATGCGCCTGGTGGATGGGTCGCAGCGCCTCCGCGGGTTCGGCTAGCCGCAAGCGCTGCAATTCAGGCTCCGCCGCCTGTTTCGCGCCGATCGAGTCTTGTTCGCCTGTTCGGGCCTGAAGCGCGGCCTGCTCGGCTTGCGTCAGCTCGTGGCGCCATTGCCGCAAGGCTTGCGTCTGCGCCTGCCGGGCCTGCAGCTCGGATAGTTGCCGGGATAGCGCATCGACTTGGCGCGACATATCCTGCCTGCGATCTTCGGGCAGCAGCTCCACGCCGTCCGCGCGCGCTTTCAGCTGGTCCAGGGCCTGCTTGGCGTCGCGGGCTTGCTCGAACACCCGCTGCGAGATCTGGCCGTAGATGTCGGTCCCCGTCAGCTCTTCCAGCAACTCTGCGCGCTCGTTGGCGCTGGCATTGAGGAAAGCTGCGAAACCGCCTTGCGCCAACATCATGGACTTGGTGAAGCGGGCGAAATCCAGGCCGGTAATCGCCTCGATGCGCCTGAGTTTGTCATTGATCTGGCTGGCCAGGATATTGCCCGCGCCATCGGCCAGTTCCGCCTTGGGGGCCTGCAAGGCGCCGTCCGCCTTGTCGCGCGAGCGGCGTTGGCTCCAGAAAGCGCGGTAAACCTGCCCCTTTACCTCGAACTCCACTTCGGCCAGGCAATCCGCGGTGTGGCGGGTCATGATCTCGTTCGAGGAGGCCGAGATGGTTTTGAGGCGCGGCGTTTCGTGGTAAAGCGCCAGGCAGATGGCGTCCAGCAAGGTGGACTTGCCCGCGCCGGTTGGGCCGGTGATGGCGAACAGCCCGCTGTCCTTGAACGGTGGCTGGGTGAAGTCGATTTTCCACTCGCCCTTGAGCGAGTTCAGGTTCTTCAGGCGCAGAGTCAGGATCTTCATTCCGAGGCCTCCTGCAAGCTGGTCACAATACTGCGGTAGCGTGTGTCCAGCTGTCCTCGCAACGCTTCATCCAAGGCTTCCTGCTCCAGCCGTTTGTTGAATACGTCGAACGGCGTCAGCTCATCCAGCGTTTCTTTGGCGGCGGCTTGCAGGGCAGCCACTGCATTGCCGCGATCCCTGCGCACACGCAGCACCTCCACCGGCAAGCCTTCGGTCATGCTCTGGATGCGGGTTTGCAGATCAGTCAGATAGTCGTCCCCTTTCACCATCACTTCTAACCAAACTGGCTGGTCGGCACTGGCTAGTTTGGCCGTCTCCTGGATCGAAGCCTCCAGTTCTTTAAGGTCGCCCTTGATGGAGGCCAATTGCTGGAAGCGAGGGACCGGCAGCGCCGTCACCGCCATCAGGCCGATATCGTCCACGTCCACCAGCAGCACTTCCTTCTGCTGCTCCGCCTCGTCAAAGCTCAGCGGGATGGGCGATCCGCAATAACGGATATGCTCTTGGCCGCCCACCTTTTGCGGGCGATGGATATGCCCCAGGGCGATGTAATCGGCAGGAGGAAAGGCGGCGGTAGGAAAAGCTTCCAGCGCGCCGACATAGATCTCGCGCACGGATTCGCTGGCGCTCGCGCCCACGGTCGCCAAGTGGCCGGTGGCGATGATGGGCAATGCCAAACGCAGCGCGTTGCGCTTGGCGCGAGCGAGCTGATAAACCGCCTGATAGTGTTGAGCGATGGCTTCTTGCAAGGAAATCTGCTTTTCTTCCGCGCTTTGGCCGGCTTGGCTTTGCAGCACGTCGCGGGGACGGATGAACGGAATGGCGCAGACAATGGCGCCGGGCGCGCCATCCCGCTTGTTCAGCACCCGCACTTGCTGATCCAAATTCTCTTCCACCGCGGGGATGACGGTGGCGCGAAGGTAAGCCAGCAAGGGGCGGCTTTCGCCCAGCGTGGCCACCGAATCGTGATTGCCGCCCAGAATCAGCAACGCGCAGCCTGCCGTATGCAGCTCCACCACCAGGCGGTTGTACAGTTCGCGCGCATAGCTGGGCGGCGAACCGGTGTCGAAGATGTCGCCGGCGATGATCACGGCGTCGACCGCATGATCGCCGACTTGCCGGATCAGCCAGTCGATAAGCGCCAGGTGTTCGGCCTGGCGGGTTTTGCCCATGAAATGCTGGCCGAGGTGCCAGTCTGAGGTGTGGAGAATGCGCATGCGTCAAGCCAGCCATATTGGGTGGCGTGGATTTTACCCGTTTATGCGCATGAGCACATATTGCGCGCCAGAGCGCCGCGCTCATTGCCGGGCCCAATCCATGCGCAAGCGAAGCGCGGCCATTGCTGGCGGCGCCTCGCTTGTTTACATCAATCCAAGAACCTATCGGCCCAATTGCAAACCACGCCAAAAGCACATCAATAATTTAGCTGAAACGCCCAAAACATCGCCGCTGTGGCTTTAGCGAAATCTCATCTGGAGGAGTGAAAAGACTCATTTAATCAGTGTGTTGCATCCGGTATTGGCCGCCTCTCGTTAACTGGTGAACGGGGTCCGATGCCGGGTAAGAATTTCACAATGCGCTACCAGAAAAAGTTGCGCCCCCTGCCCTTCATGCGTTCAAGAGCCATCCGGCGAGTGAAGGAAATTTAGCATGCTGGAAAAAGGCCAGTTGCGGCAAAATGCTAATTTACAACCATTCAACAACAATGGTATAATTTTTTGGCATAGCCTATACACTAAAAATGGCAGACCCCGCCAGGCCTCGCCCAAAATCTCGCCGCCAAGCCATGTTTGACTCCAAGTCCTACTTCCAGATGATAGAAAAATCGCCGATTCCAACTTTTTGGAAAGACGCGAACTTGTTCTTTTCAGGCTGCAATGAAGCGTTTCTCAGAATGATCGGGACGGAGAATATCAATGAGCTCATTGGTAGAAAAGACCTGGATCTGCCCTGGGGAGAAAACTGGCAATCCTATGAGCTGGATGATGTTTCCGTTCTCAGAACCGGCAAATCCCTCTCTAAACTGGAAGAAATTCCCTCCCCGCAAGGCAGGGTGGTCATCTCCGAAACCCAGAAAAATGTCATAGCCGATGGCTCGATAAATATTGGATTGGTTGGTTTTTGCCGCGAAATGGCAAGCCCGGCACTAGGCCTGCAACAAGGGCCGCGGAACGGGCCGGCCGCCGGGAGTTCAGACGAGTCGACGCGCGCGCCTTCAAACCCAAGCTTGTCCGACAAGCTGGAAGCGCTGAATCTAAGCCTGGGGCTGGACACCAGCAAAAACCTTGCCCCCGCTCCCAGCCTAAGCCAGCGCGAAGGGCAAATTATTTATTTGCTGACGCTGTACAAGTCGCCAAAAGAAATATCAAGCATATTATCCATCCTTTATGGGAAGGACGTGTCGGTTCGATCCATTCAAACGGCGATCAATAATGGCTTGTATCAGAAGTTCGACGTGAACAATATGGGCCGCCTCATCGCCAAGGCCGCAGCCTACGATCTGATTCCATCCGATCTGTATATTTAACCGGCCGCTATTGCGACAAGCCAGCCCAGAGCATATTCGAGAATAGACTCATCGCTTATCGAAAATCCAGCAGCGCGCCTATCTCTGATCGCAATCTGCCTACATCATTTTTCCCATCATCATGATGCAGGGTGGCCATGCCTAAATTTGCCGCCACCTCAAGATTACGCTGGCTATTGTCAATGAACAGGCATGCCTCGGCCGGCAAGCTTGCTTGCGCCAGGGCATGCTGGAAAATCTCGGAGTCCTGCTTGCCGAATCCCAGCCGCGCCGACACCACAATGGGATCGAACAATGCGTCCAAGTCCTGGTGCTTGGCGAGGCAAATCATTCTATCCAGCTTATTGTCGGTGATGATGCCCAACCGGTAGCGGCCTTTCAGTTGGCGGGCCAGATCGAACATCGCATCATTGCGCGGCGTGCTGCGGAAGGCGGCATCCAGCCAGCCGATATCCAGCGGATATTCCAGATCGCGGCACAAATCCGCCCAGATGTCTTGATGCGTCAGCTTGCCCAATAGCAGCTCGTCGTTGTAGCGGTCCATTGCCTGATCGATGCGCTCGAATGGCAGCCCGCTTGCCTGGCTGAGATAGCGATTGGTGGTGTCGGAGCCGTACTTATCGGTCGTCAGCACGCCATCGTAGTCAAAAAACACGGCCTGTATCATGGCGCGGCCTCCATCGCCGCCGCGCGCGCCATGCCGCCCACCTCCACCCAGCCGCCGCCGAACTTGGCTCGCAACTCGCAAGGGTTGCCCTGCCCATCGCCCTGGCGCAGCGTCAAATCGCGCTCAAGCTGGGCGCACAGCGCGCCGGCCGCGACGCCAGTGGCCGCGTCTTCCAGCCCCGGGTCCAGATGGTTGAAGTTACGGCCGGTGTATACGCCCTCGGCCAGCGCCGCATACGCGTAACACCCGTTCACGCCGGCGCGCTTGCCCCATTCGACGATGCCTTGCAAGTTCGGCCTCAACTGCGCCAGGACGGTTTGATCTTTCAAGGCCACCAGCAGCTTGGGGCTGCCGACGGAAGCGACGACTGGCATGGATAGGATGCCGGACGCTTCGCATCCCAGCCAGGCCGCAACTTCGTCCACGCTTGGCGCGCTTGCCGCCATCGCCTGCCGCTGCAAGCGAAACAGAATCGCCTCGCCGTCTTGGCTCAAGGACAAATCTTGGCCGCTGGCCGTGCGCAGCGCCATCGGAATGGCTCCAAACTGGCCTCTCAGAAACGCAGCCGCCGCCAAAGAGGCATGCAGGCATAACACGCTGCGCGCGTGGGGATAGTAATAATCCAGCGTAAACACGCCATCCGGCGACGGCGCGACAAATACTGAGGCCGGCGCATGATGTTGCTGGGCCAAGGCCAGCCGTTCAGCTTGGCCTAGCGCTTCCACGCCATCGCCGCTGAAAACCAGCGCCAGATTGCCGCTATCGGTTTCTCGACCGAAACAGCGGTAAGCTTTCATATCCATTTCGCACTCCCGCGAAAACGGTCAGTCTCAGCCTCGCCGAAATGACCAAGGCATGCGCGTTTGCAGACAAAAAAATGGCCAGGCTTGCAGCCTGACCATTATTGCTTATCTCGCGATCAACGCTTGGGGATGGCCTTCAACACAGCCTGCAGCAATTGCCAAGCCTTGCCTACCGATTCCACTTCCACGCGCTCGCCCGGCGCGTGTGCGCCGCGGATGTTCGGGCCGAAGGACACCATGTCCAGATTCGGATACTTGGAGCCCAGGATGCCGCATTCCAGGCCGGCGTGGATCACCTGCACCTCGGCCTCGCCGCCGAACTCCTGCTTGAACACATCCTTGAACAGCGCCAGCAGCTTGGACTGCGGATTCGGCGCCCAACCCGGATAGCCGCCTTCCATTTCCACCTTGTAGGCGGCCAGCTTGAACAGGCTTTCGATTTCGCGCGCCAGCATCCAGGTGCCGGAATCCAGCAAGGAGCGCACCATCAGGTTGGCGAATACCTTGCCGCCCTCGATGGAGACCACGCCCAGATTGTTGGAGGTTTCCACCACGCCGGCCACGCGCTGGCTCATGCGCTTCACGCCGTGCGGAGCGGCATGCAGGGCGGACAGGATGGCGGTTTGATCGGCCTTGCCCACTACGCCGTCAGCAGAGGCAGCTTCAGACAGCACGGTCACGCCCTCGTCCACGCCGGCCAGTTCAAAGCGCAGCAGCGCCTGGAAGGCGTCCAGCTTGGCGGCGACTTTGGCGGCGTCGGCGGCCGGGTAAGCCACTACGGCGAAGGCTTCGCGCGACAGCGCGTTGCGCGCGGTGCCGCCCTTGAACGAGGCCAGGCGCAGTTCGGTTTCGGCTTCCAGCTCGCGGATCAGGCGCAGCAGAATCTTGTTGGCGTTGCCGCGGCCCAGGTGGATGTCGGCGCCGGAGTGGCCGCCCTTCAGGCCCTTGATGGTCAGGCTGGCGGTCTGGAAACCGGCCGGCAGCGCGTCTGCGGCGTATTCGCGGGTAACGTTCACATCCACGCCACCGGCGCAGCCCATGTAGAACTCGCCCCACTCTTCGGTATCGATATTGATCAGATACTGGCCTTGCAGCAGGCCGGTTTCCAGCCCCAGCGCGCCGCCCATGCCGGCCTCTTCATCCAGCGTCAGCAGCACTTCCACCGGGCCATGGGCCACATCGTCGCCCGACAGCACCGCCATGCCCAAGGCCACGCCGATGCCGTTGTCGGCGCCCAGCGTGGTGTTTTCGGCGATCAGCCAGCCATCTTTCAACACCGGGCGGATCGGGTCTTTGAAGAAGTCGTGCTCGGTGCCGCTGTTGGCCTGGCATACCATGTCCAGGTGGCCTTGCAGCACCACGCCGGCGCAGTCTTCATAACCCGGCGTGGCCGGCTTGCGGATGATCAGGTTGCCGACCTTGTCGACCACGGTTTCCAGGCCGCGCAGTTCCGCCCAGCCTTTCATGTAGTCGCGCACTTGCTCTTCGTGCTTGGACGGGCGGGGGATGTCGCACAGGGTTTGGAAATGTTCCCAGACGGCTTTCGGTTCGAGTTCGGCGATATTGGTCACAACGTCATCCTTGATTCGGTAGCGCGGCGCCGCATCCGAGGGCGGCGTCGCCAGGCACAGCCATCGCTAAGCGAAGGCAAAAAATCATGTCCAGTCAGCATGAAAATACGCCTTGGCATGATTTTCACGCTGACAATCTGCTCATCATTCTACACGATGGGCAATGAAGGGAAAGCATACCCCGCAACGCGCCGCAAGGGAATGAACCCACAGCTAAATCTTGCTGGAATTGCGCATATAGCAAAGCCATTTTCCATGCCAGAAACATCAGGCATGAATAAATGGCATGGCAAGATGCCTCGCCGCCCACGGCGGCGAGGCTTGGGCGGCTCAGAGGCTGAAGCGCAGCGACTTCACCAGCGCGCCCGGCATCAGCTTGCTGAAGCTGAAACGGCCGCCATAGCTATGCGGGTCCACCAGCAGCGAGCGTTCCGCCGTCAGCGCTTCCAGTTGTTCGCCCAGCAGATCGAACAAGCTGTCGTCGAAGCGCATCACCCCCAGCGGCGCGACGATCTTGCCGTCTTCCACCCAGAAGCAGGCGAAGCGGGTCATGCCGGTGACGCGGCAGGCCGAGCGGTCGGAGAAGTTCAGATACCACAGATTGGAAAGGTATACGCCTGTCCCCAGCGCGGCCAACGCGTCTGCGCTGGGGAGCGACCCCGCGGCCAGATGCATGGATTCGGCGAACTCCCGCCCATCCGCGTTCGGCGTCAGGCCGAACTCGCGCGCGCTGCGCGGCGAGATCAAGCTGTGGCGATGTTCGCCGGCGGCGATCAACTCCACCCGCTCCGGCCGGATAAAGCCATCGGACTGGAACAGCGGGCCGAAGCCTGCGCCGCCCTCTTCGCTCAAACTCACCAGCGGCGACAGCTTGCGCTCGCCCTCGGCCAGCTTGAGCAGCGGGCTGCGCTTCACCGCCTTGTCGCCGTGAGAATACAGGCTCCAGTCGAAATTCCAGCTCTCGCCCTGCTGCCAGTTGAATTGCCCCAAGTGGTTGGCGAAGCCGAAGCTCATCTCGCCGCTGGCCAGTATGCCCACCAGGTCCAGCCCTTCCGCCGCGGCCAGAATGTCGGCGGCCATCGTTTCTGCGGGCGGCAGGCTCGCCTCGCCGATGCGTTCGCTGTGGTTTGGGGCGTCGTTCAACAGCAGGAAGGGATCTTCCTCCACTTGATCCAAAGCCTGGCGCAAGACCGGCAAAACGCTTTCCAGCAAGCCCAGATCATCCTCGCCGCCGCTCAGCGACAGCTGCTGCGACGCCTGCCGTTTGCCGCGAATCAAGCGCAGGGTCAAATAAGCCTGCTTGATCTGCCCCGCCTGCCTCACCTTGCCATGGTTGAAGCGGACGAAATCGCTGCGTTCGGCAGCCAGTCACAAGGTATAGCCTTCTTGATCCCGCAACAGGCCGCTCAATGCGGCCGCCAGTTTTTGCAAATGCGCGCGCATCATGCCGCTCCTCCGAAAACTTCCACCTCGCCGAACACGCATGCCGGCGAGGCATGCCCTACCCGGACCATTTGATTGGGCTCGCCCTTGCCGCAATACGGTGTGCCCATCACCTCGAAGGTCGACGCGTCGCCCACCGCCTTGAGCGAGCGCCAGAAGTTGGCGGATACGCCGCGGTAGTTGGGATTGCGCACCACGCCTCGCAGCTCGCCGTTCTCGATCAACTGGCCCCACTCGCAGCCGAACTGGAATTTGTTGCGCGAATCGTCGATGGACCAGCTGACATTGGTGCGCATCAGCACGCCGCGCTCGATGCCGGCGATCAATTGCGCCAGCGACTGATCGCCCGGCTCCACATTGAGGTTGGCCATGCGGTCTATCGGCGCGCGGTTCCAGTTGCAGGCGCGACTGTTCGCCACGCCGTCCAGCGCGAAGCCATCCAGGCCGGCACGCGCCGCGGAGATGTCGCCGCCCAGCGGACGCTCAAGAATGCCATTGCGGATCAACCAGGCCTTGTCCGCCGTTTTGCCGTCGTCGTCCCAGCCGTAGCTGGCCAATTCATTGCGCAGCAGCGGATCGAAAGTGACATTGAGCAGATCGGAGCCGTAACGGTAGCTGCCGAACATATCCAGGGTGACGAAGCTGGTGCCGGCGTAATTGCGCTCGTCGCCGAGGATGCGGTCCAGCTCCAGCGGGTGGCCTATGCTTTCGTGAATCTGCAGCATCATCTGGTCCGGCATCAGCAAGAGATCGCGCTTGTCGCTGGGGCAGTTGGGCGCGGCCAGCAGCTGCAAGGCCTCGTCGGCCACTTTGCGGCCCGCGCCGCGCAAGCCGGACTCGGCGATCATTTCCAGGCCGCCCTGGGCGCTGGAGCGGCCCAGGCTGCGGGTTTGCACCAGGCCCTTGTCGAAAGCGGTCACCGACAGAGACGGCGTCAGCGCGCGCAGATGCTGCTCCGCTTCGCCGCCGGCAGAGGTCAGATACAACTGGCGGATGTCTTGCTTGTAAAGCCCGGCCGACCAATCGACGATGCGGCCGTCTTCGCCCTTGGCGGCGGCGGATTCGCTCAATAACAGGTCCAGCAGCGCGGCGCGCGGCCATTCCGCGGCGACATCGGTTCCGGCGCCGCGATACTGGCCCTTGGGGCTGGGCAAGTCGATCCGGCGATAATCGAACACGCCATGGCCTGCCGTAGCCCTCGCCCAGTCGCGGGCGCGCTCAAACGCGGCCCGCAGGCCGGCCTCGCTTAAATCGGCCGTGGCGGCGTAGCCATAGCCGCCGCCATCCGCGACGGCGATCATGGCTCCGCGGTCAAGCCGCCGCACCAGCGGTTGCTGTCGTCCCTGCCGGACGCTCAGGCTTTCGCTGTCTTCCTCCACATAGCGCAAGGAACAGAAGTCCACCTGCGTTTGCAGCGCCTGAAAGCGCCGCCGGATGGTTTCGAACATGGATAAGGCTCCCGATGAGGCGGCGGCGCCGCCAATGCAATGTCAATGACATTGATGCTAATCAAGACCTGCCTGCCTTGTCCATGCCGAATTCATGAAAATGAAATCAAAGTCCCAGATCGCCAAGGCCGGGGTGATCGTCAGGCCGTCGGCCCAAGGGCCAAAAGAACAGCCGCTCGGATTCGGCGATGGGCATGTCGTTGATGCTGGCGTGCCTATGCGTCATGAGGCCGTCCGCGCCGAACTCCCAATTTTCGTTGCCATAGCTCCGGTGCCACTGGCCGGCGTCGTCCTGCCACTCATAGGCGAAGCGCACGGCGATGCGATTGCCGTCAAAAGCCCATAGCTCCTTGATCAGGCGATATTCCTGTTCGCGCCGCCATTTCCGCGTCAATAAAGCCTGCGCCTGTTCGCGGCCGCGGGGAAATTCCACGCGGTTGCGCCATTGCGTGTCCAGGCTGTATGCCTGAGCCACCCGGGCGGGATCGCGGCTATTCCAGCCATCTTCGGCAAGGCGGATTTTTTCGATGGCGCTTTCGCGGCTGAACGGGGGCAAGGGAGGACGAAGTTCCATGATGAGTTTCCTTTGGCTTGACGTAGACAGATCTGTCTACTTGCATTAAGTCTAGACCCAAGTAGACAAGTCTGTCTACAATGACCTCATGAAAACAGACCATCCCGCCAACTTGGCAGAATCTACGCCCCGCGAACGCATCCTGGCCACCGCCTTGCGGCTGTTTTACCAAGAAGGCATACGCGCCACCGGCGTAGACCGCGTCATCGCCGAATCCAGCGTCAGCAAGGTGACCTTTTATCGTCATTTCCCCAGTAAAAACGATTTGATCCTGGCCTACCTGGAACAACGCCACCGGCAATGGATGGACTGGTTCAGCGCGGCGTTGGACCGCCGCCGCCCGCTGGGAGCGGGCGCGTTGCCAGAAACATTGCGGGAGTGGTTCGACGCGGACGACTTTCGCGGCTGCGCTTTCATCAATAGCGCGGGGGAATTGCCGACGGAGGAAGCGATTCTGGAACTAGCCAGGCGTCACAAAGCAGAAATGCGCGCGGCGATAGCCAACATTCTGCCGGAGTCTTGCGATCAGACGGGCCTCGCGGCCGCTCTCGCCTTGGCGGTGGACGGCGCCATCGTCCAGGCGCAGAGGGAGGGCAATGGCGAAGCGGCGCTGGATGCGTTAAGCAAGCTGGTTTGCGCGCTGCCGCCGCTCGCGGCATGACGCGGCGCGCAAGCGCATGGTATGTTGACGCTTTGCCATGCCAATGGGGTTGATCATGGAGCAAGCGCTTTACCGTTTATTGGATGAACAAGGCATCGCCTATCAGCGCGTAGAACACCCCCCGGCTTACACCTGCGAAGAAGCGACGCGCTTGATACCCTACTTGCCGGGCGCGGAATGCAAAAACCTGTTTTTGTGCGATGCCAAGGGCCGCCGCCACTTCCTGGTGGCGGTGCCGGCAAGCGCCAGCGTGGACATCAAGGCGCTGGGCGAAACGCTGGGGGCCAAGGGTTTGCGTTTCGCTTCGCCGGAGCGGCTGAAGAAATACCTGGGATTGGAGCCGGGATCGGTTACCTTGCTGGGCGCCTTCCACGATGCCGAACGCGCGGTTCATGTTGTGGTTGACGAAACGCTATGGGCGAACGAGGCCATCCTGTGCCATCCGCTGGTCAATACCGCCACGCTCAGCGTCTCGGTGGCCGATTTGGAACGCCTGCTGATCCACAGTGGCCACTCGCCCTCCATCCTGGCGGTGCCGCGGAAGAATCAACCATAATCTCTGCGCCAAGCCGCGATGCCACTAACTCACACAAGCCAGCCCAGCACGATGACGCGCTATCAAGACCTGACATATTGGCGAAGGTATCGACGCTTTCTGCCCGACTGGCTGCAAGCCATGCCGGATGCCGCGCCGCAGGAAACATGGTGGCGCTGGCGCGACGCGGACATCCATCTGGATAGGTTCTCCGCGCCTGACGCGCCGTTGACCGTGATCATTCTGCACGGCGCAGGCGGCTATGGGAGGCTGTTCGCGCCCTACGCGCAACTGCTGCATGCGCAGGGCTATGAGGTGATCGCGCCGGACCTGCCGGGTTACGGCTTGAGTCGCGCGCCGGCGGAACGGGTTCGCATGGATCAGTGGGTGGACTGCGTCAAGGATCTCGCCATGGCACAGAAAAACGCCACGGCTCGCCCCGTCGTATTGTTCGGTTGCAGCCTGGGCGGCTACCTGGTTTATCTGGCCGCCGCCTGCGGCGCTCCGGTTGCCGGCATCATCGCCACCACCCTGGCCGACCCGCGGCTGCCCATCGTGCGGCGGCAGTTTGCCCGGCATCCGCTGCTAGGTGCGCTTGCTCCGCGCGCGCTGCCTTGGCTGGATGGGCTGTGCGGCTCCCTGCGGCTGCCCATCAAGTGGGTTTCCAATATGGCGGCGATCGCCAACTCGCCTCAGGCCGCCGCGGTGTTTCTGCGGGACTCGCTCGGCGGCGGCAATACCGTGCCGATAGGCTTCATGCGTTCGCTATTCGATGTCAAACCCGCCATCGAGCCCGAACAATTCGATCGCTGTCCCGTTCTATTGGCTCACCCGGCCGCCGACCGTTGGACCACGCTGGAAGCCAGCCAACCGTTCTTCGACCGCCTCCGCGGCCCCAAACAATTGCTGCTGCTGGAGAACTGCGGCCACTTTCCATTCGAGGAACCCGGCATCAGCCAATTGCGCGACGGCGCAAGCGATTTCTTGCGCGCTTTGACATCCCCGCGTTTGTCTTCCGCCTATGCCTGATCGGCGTCAATCCGCGCGAGGATCCATAGCGCTTGCGCCGCGCTTCTAAACGCTGCCGGCAGCTGCCATCCCCTGCCGCACTCGCCACGACAAAGGCAAGGTCAGCAGCAAGATGACGGCCAGCGCCAGCGCCGCCGCCGGCACGCCGAACGCATCGCCCAGGCGGCCGAACAATACCGGAGACAAAGCGCCGCCGCCTATGGTGCCGGTGTAAAACAGGGCGAAAGCCTGTTCGCGACGGCCCGGCGCGGCCAAGTCCGCCACCGCGCCATATAGCACCGAGGATGTGCCGTTCAAAGCCAAACCCAGCAGCGGCAGCGCCGCCAGCGCTCCGCCCAGGGGCAAAGCCAGCGTCAAGCCGATCATCAGCGAGGTCAGGCTTTCCGTTGCCCAGACGGTTTTCATCATGCCGAAACGCGAGCCCAGATAACCGCAGAACAGCTTGCCGAAAGCGCCGCCGACGAACAGCAGCGACAAAGCCAGCCCGATGCCGGCCGACCCCGCGCCTTTGGCTTTAAGAATAAAAGGCAGAAAGGTGAGAAAACCCATGCGCACGGCGCTGTCGATGACGCCGGTCGCCAATAAGGCGCGCAGGCCGCTTGCCGAGCCCGAGCCGGCCTGCGTCTTGCTTGCGCCTTTCGATTGCGCTGGCGCATTCAGTTGTTCGGGAACCAAACGCCACAAAAGCGCAGCCGCCATCAGCCCCATCGCCCCGGCCAGGCTGACGCTGACGCGCCAGCCCACCACAGACAAAGACAGGCCAACTGCGGCCGGGATCAGCATTTTGCCGATGTCGCCGGCAAAGTTGTATTGCGCCAGCGCCTGCTTGGCTTCGCCGGCCGCATGGCTATCCGCCACCAGCGACGACGCCAGCGGATGCTGAGTGCTGGCGCCAAGGCCGCCCAGCATCAAGGCCGCGATCAACACCGCCAGGCCGCCGGCCTGTCCTGCCAGCAAATAGGCCAAGCCCGCCAAAGAGGTGCCTCCGATCAGCATCCGCTTGCGGCCAAAGCGGCGCGACAATCGGCCGGCCAAAAGCTGAAAACCCGCCATCATGCCGGCATAGGCGCCGCGCAGCAGGCCCACCACGGCGTAGCTGATGGCGAATTGCGCCTGCCAGACAGGCAGCAGCACGTACACCAGATCGGTCAAGCCATCATGGACGGCATGGGCGGCGCTGGCCGCCAGCAAGGCGCGACGGCGTTTGGGCGGATCGACTATGTCTTGTTGCGGCATGACATCGCTGATGGGAGGCGGCATGGCTGGCGGCTTGCAATGTAAACGAAATGAAACATTCTACCGCCCAATCATTCTGTTGGCATGCGCGATTTTCCAACTGTGCCGCGTTCGCGGCGGCAGCGACTGGCTGATGCGCCATTCTGGACGCGGCCATGGCGCATGCGCGCGAAATAGGCTGCGGCAAAGTCTGGCTACACGCCCTTCCCGATGGTTTGGGACTCTATCAATCAGCAGGTTTCAGGCAAGACGAAAGCTATATGGATTGGAGGCCATGACGCTTGATTCCACCTCGGGCCGGCCTTTTCAAAACAAGCGCATATGCCATCCACAACCCTGTTTCCGACAGGGTGGCGCGGGTTTGCGCTCTGCGTTAATCTTAGCTCCGGTTGCGGATTCGCCGTCGCCTGGCCCGAGCTGGCCGCGACGGGCCCAATCGCACGCACCCTCGCCCTCATCCGTTACAATACAGATCAAGATAAGCGACACCGTAAACGGTGCCCGACAACAACCCGGCCCAGAGCCGGGACTTTCCCTTAGAGAAGCGTACCATGGCAATCAGTGTTTTCGACCTGTTCAAGATCGGCATCGGCCCCTCGAGCTCCCACACCGTGGGCCCGATGCGCGCCGCCCGACAATTCATCGCCCGCCTGGAAAAAGACGGCCAGCTGAACGACGCCGTCCGCGTGAGCGCGGAAATGTTCGGCTCGCTCGGCGCCACCGGCAAAGGCCACGGCACCGATGTGGCCGTGCTGCTGGGCCTGCAAGGCGAGCAGCCGGATCTGGTCGATACCGATGCCGTGGACGGCATGCTGGCCGCCATCCGCGAACAGCGCAAACTGAAGCTGCTGGGCAAACATGAGATCGACTTCATCGAAGCCGAGCACCTGGTCCTGCACAAGAAGAAAACCCTGCCCTACCACCCCAATGGCATGATCTTTGAGGCCTTCGACGCCGCGGGGAACAGCCTGTCCAAGCGCGCCTATTACTCTGTGGGCGGCGGTTTCGTGGTGGACGAGGCAGCCGTAGACGCCGGCTTCGTCCCGCCTGGCGTGACCGAGCTGAAGCACCCCTTCAAGAGCGCGGCCGAGCTGCTGGCGCTGTGCCAGCGCCACGGCAAGAGCATCAGCCAGATCATGCTGGAAAACGAGCTGTCCTGGCGCAGCGAAGAAGAAGTCCGCGCCGGCCTGCTCAATATCTGGAGCGTGATGCAAGCTTGCGTCAAGCGCGGCTGCGAGCGCGAAGGCATTCTGCCGGGCGGCATGAAGGTGAAGCGCCGCGCCGCCGACATGCACAAGAAGCTGCTGGCGTCGCCGGAAGCCGCGATGCGCGACCCGCTGACGGTGATGGACTGGGTCAACCTGTACGCGCTGGCTGTGAATGAGGAAAACGCCGCCGGCGGCCGCGTGGTGACCGCCCCGACCAACGGCGCTGCCGGCATCATCCCGGCGGTGATGCATTACTATGCCCGTTTCGTGCCGGGCGCCAACGACGACGGCATCGTCCGCTTCCTGCTGACCGCTGGCGCCATCGGCATCCTGTTCAAGCTGAACGCTTCCATCTCCGGCGCCGAGGTCGGCTGCCAGGGCGAAGTGGGCTCGGCTTGTTCGATGGCCGCCGGTGCCTTGTGCGAAGTGATGGGCGGCACGCCGGAGCAAGTGGAAAACGCCGCGGAAATCGGCATGGAACACAATCTGGGCCTGACCTGCGACCCGGTGGGCGGCCTGGTGCAAGTGCCTTGCATCGAGCGCAACGCCATGGCGTCGGTGAAAGCCATCAACGCCGTGCGCATGGCGCTGCGCGGCGACGGCCAGCACTTCGTGTCGCTGGACCGCGTGATCAAGACCATGCGCGACACCGGCATGGACATGAGCACCAAGTACAAGGAAACCGCCCGCGGCGGCCTGGCCATCAATGTGATCGAAGTGCCGGTCAACATCGTCGAGTGCTGATCGCCAGCTCTGCGTAGCAAACGGCCGCGCCGCAAGCGCGGCCGTTTTTCCGCTGGCCGGATTTTCATCCGGCTGGCAAACTGGAATGGCACTCAATTTGGAATTCATCGTGCGCGACATCGATACCGAACGTCTCCGCCTGCAAGCGCTGCGGGAACACGACGCTCCATTCATCCTGGAGCTGCTGAACGAGCCTTCCTTTATCGCCAACATAGGCGACAAAGACGTGCGCGACCTCGTCGGCGCAGTCAACTACATCAGCAAAGGGCCGCAAGCCAGTTACCGCCAGCACGGATTCGGCTTGATGAAGGTGGAATTGCGCGACGGCGCCATCCCGGTGGGCATTTGCGGCCTGGTTCGCCGCGACAGCCTGCCCCACCCCGATATCGGCTACGCCTTCCTGGAGCGCCACTGGGGCCGCGGCTATGCTTCCGAGGCCGCGGCAGCCTGCCTGGATCATGCGCGCGAGTGGCTGGACATAGCCTACGTCGTCGGCATCACCGCCCCGCATAATCACGGCTCTATCCGCGTGCTGGAAAAACTGGGCATGACATACGACCGCATGCTGGAACTGCCCGGCATCAATGGCCCGAGCATGTATTTTGTGCCTGCGGGCGCGGAGGAAAAATAATCCTCTCCCCGTCAAACGCCCGCTCAATATTGAGCGGGCGTTTGTCATTTCCAGATGGGAAAACAAGCGGGCGCGGCTACATCGCTTCGCGAATCCGCTCATAACCGGCGCGGCTGATAGGCACCGATGCGCCGCCGCGCAGGCGCGCCACATGGTTGTCCTTGCCGCTGCGCTCAATGGCCTGCACGCAGCTCAGATTGATCAGATAGGAGCGATGCACGCGCAAAAAAGCGCGGCGATCCAGCTTTTCCTCCAATTCGGACAGGCGCTGGTTCTTGAGATAGCTGCGCCCTTCGGCGTGGATGGCAACATAGTCGTCCTGCGCCTCGATGTAGTCGATCTTTTCCACTGGAACGATATGAATCTGCTCGCGATCGCGGATTACGATGCGCTCCAGCCGCGTCGCCGCCTCTGTCACGAGCGGCTCCAAGGCCGCTTGCGGCGCGGATAGCAAGGCGCGTGCCCGTTTCAGCGCCGCATCGAAGCGCGCCTGGGAAAACGGCTTGAGCAGATAGTCCACCGCATGCAGATCGAAAGCCTGCAGCGCATGCTGATCGTAGGCGGTGGTGAACACCACGCCATGGCGGCGGCCGGTGGCTTCCAAAACCTCCAGACCGGTCAGCTTGGGCATCTGGATGTCCAGAAACACCAAGTCCGGCTGCAGCGTGCCGATCAGGCGCGCGGCCTCCAGGCCATTATCGCATTCGGCCGCCACGCTGATATCGCCATGCGCATGCAGGTATTCAACAATCAGGCGACGCGCCAGCGCTTCGTCATCGGCAATCAGGGCGCGAATCATGCATCCTCCTGCGGCAGGTTCAACTCCACGCGAAAATGACCCGCCGCGCAGCGCCAGCTAAGGCGCGCGCGTTCGCCATATTGCGCGCTCAAGCGCTCGCGCACATTTCTCAGCCCCAAGCCATGGCCGGCGCGCGCGGGTCGATCGGCCGCCACCGGATTGTCCACCGCCAGGTGCAGCCAGCCTTCTCGCTTGAGGGCGACAATAGCGACCACGCCGCCTTCGTCCAGGCCATGGATGCCATGCTTGACCGCGTTTTCCACCAGGGGCTGCAACAACATGGGCGGCAGCAGGCATGCCAGCGCGGCCTCATCCGCCTCGACGCGATAGCCTAGCTGGCTGCCGAAGCGGCGCTGCTCTATCGCCAGAAAATTCCGGCACAGGGCGATTTCGTCCGCCAAGGCGATTTGCCCGCGCTCGGCCAGCGCCAGCGTGCCGCGGAAAAACTCCGCCAACTCGATCGCCATATCGCGCGCCGCCGCGGGATCCAGGCTGGTCAAGGCGCTGATCGAATTGAGGCTGTTGAACAAAAAGTGCGGGTTGATCTGAAGGCGCAGCAAGGCCAATTCGGCCTCGCGCGCCAATAGGCGGGATTGCGCCTCTTGCCGCGCCGCTTCCCGAACCGTCTCAAAAGCGATCACCACATCGTGGGCCAGCAAGGAGATCAGATACAGGCCGAAACCAATGGCGAACAAGGCCGCGCGCGCGCCGGGCGCCAGAGCGATCAAGCCGCCCTCGGCCACGCTATTCCAAGCCAGACAGGCTGCCAGCCACAAGCTGGCGCTCAGCAAGGCCGAGCAGGCGAAGGCCAGCGACACGCGCGGGAAGCTGCGCCGTTGCTGCGGCAGGGCTCGACACAGATAATAAGCCGACGGCGCGATAAAACCGTACAACACGGCCAGAGGCAAGGCAAACAGTAGCGCCCGCTCCCAATCCGCCACGCCGGCTGCATGCAGCAGCGCGGCCGCCAGCGCGCCCAGCGCCAGCCAGGCGGCCGCGTACCAGGGCAAACGACGCGCGTCGGACAAGATGGGGTGCATGCCGGATCAGTTCCTGATCTCAACGCCGCTCATAATGATATTGCCGCGCACTATCAGCAATTGCCCGCCGCTCATCCCCGGCACGGTCTTGTCCTCAACCGCGCCCATAATCGATGTGGCCTCAAGTTTCACCGACCAGCCGTGCGGCACCAGAATTTCCAGCCCTCCCAGCAGCACGTCCAACTTCAACACCGCCTCCTGCTGGATGACAGCCTGGGTCAGATCGAGCTTCAAGCCGCCCATGATCACCGAGACTTCGCCGCCTTTGAATTCCTGGGAGTCGTTGCGCACCACGCCGCCACCCATGATCACATTGGTTTTCAGCTCGACTGCATGCTCCTCCGAGTTGGACCAGGATGCGGGGAGCGAGCGCCTAAAGCCGCGCATGATGACCATCACGCCGGCAAAAATCAGCAGCACAGGCCACCAGTCATGCAGGTTGAAGCTTAAGTACCCTGCCTGCCGCAGGATCAGCAGCCCACCCAGCGTCATCAGCCCGCCGCCGAAGACATATTGGAAGGGCTGCCCTCGGTGAAAGAATTGCATCGCGCCGACCAGAATGAAAAAAACCGGCCAGAACTGCAAGGCGCCGAAGACATTGAACACATTGAGATTGTTCAGCAATATCAATACGCCGACGACGATCACGAACAAGCCAAAGCCTATCCGCCTCGCGGGCGGCTGCCGGAAATCTTGGTCGTGCCAATGACGCATGCCGCGGCGGGTTCTCATATCATATTCCTTGTTTCGGATTGCAGATGATGGCGCCACACCCCGCGCGCCAGAGTGAGCGCGCCCCACGCGATCAGCAGAGCAGGCCAGCTATTGGTGAATGTCCATCCCCAAATATGCTGCAGGCAAACGAAAATCCACGCGCCCAGCGCCAGCCGCCCCAAGCCTTTGAGCGCATGGCCGTAATGACTGGCGCCGGCCAAATACGACAAGCCTGACAAAGCGATCAGCATGGCCGCGACGTGCCACACGCCATAACTGCCGAGATCGCCCGCCCAGGACGGCCACGCCAGCAAGCCTGACTTTTGCGCCAACAAGATCGCGCCAGCCGCGATCAGCACGCCGCCCCAAAACAAGCGCCGGCGCATACGCCCCGCCCTGTAGCCTGCCATGTCCAGATTGCAATGCATACGCTGCTCCTTTTCGCCGCATCAACATGCTTGCAACATAATCATGTTTGCGCAAGCTGTCGCGTGATATTCGGCGAACGGCGGCTGCCAGTCGGTGAATGGCGGATCTGATCGGCGGAGCAAAAGGCGGGACGAACTTTGGATTTGGAGATTTGGGAGGCTGATAGATAAGGATGCGGCGCGGGGCGAGTCTAATTGCCGACGCCGCGCCATTTCGAGCGACGGCAGGCTTGGGCAAACAAAACCGCCCGCTCAATATCGGCGGGCGGTTTGCAGAGGGCGTTTTGCCTGATTACTGCGCCGCTACCGGATTGCCCGGCGGAGTGACAGCAGGCTGGTTGGCATTGGCGGGCGCCGCCGGCGGGGCCGGCACATTGGATTCCTTGAATTTGACGCCTGCATACAGCGTGCTGCTGAGCCCCAGCAACCAGACCCAATTGCCGTCAATGACATAAAAAGCATACGGATCGTGCGAGGTCAGCGAGCGGATGATGAACACCAGGCCAATGCCGACATTGGCCAGCACGGCTTGCAGGCGGTGAATGGAAATGCCTTGCCCATCGCCCAGAATATCGCTCCACCAGCCCCGCGAAGGCTGCAATGCGGTTCCGCTGCCCGATGCCGGCGCGTCGGGCAAGTCGATCAATGTGGCGGCGCCTGTCGTGCCGGCGCTGACGCCCAGCAAGGCCAGGGTTTCATTATTGATGGGCAGCAAACTGCCGGTTTCGATAAACAAATACCCTGTCACCAAGGCGACAGCCCAAGTCCACCACAGCAACTGGCTTCTGGCCAGGCTGAACGTCTGCTTGCCCGCCTCCAGTTCTGCCGACAGCGGGCCTCGATCTCGCAAGATATTGGTTTTCCATGCCAGGACGGCAAATAGCACTGTGACCAGCAAGGCGTAAATCATGGATTGTTGACTAGTCATGCGGCTCTCCTTAACAAGTTGCCAGGGACGCGGCAACTTCAGGATAGCCAAACGCTGAAAACAAACAGCGCTGTTCCGCCCTGCTGGTATTTGCACTTAGCGCCGCTGAAAATCCATTAAGCGAGGCGCGCCGAAGCAGGCCGTGCGGCCGATCAGCGCAAACCGGCATCAGTTTTGTCGGCGGCGTGTGGCTGCTTGGCTGTTCACTGTTGAGGCGCGTCTTCCGGCGCCGTCGGATTTCGCCGCATTTCCGCTTGCAGCCACGCAGCCATGGCCGGGCCGCTCAAGGCCTCCTCCCGGCTTTGCATCAGGTTGGCGGCGCGATTCAGCCATTGCTCCGGAAGGTTGTCGCAGGCCGCCTTGAGTCCGGCATGCTCCGCCGTTTTTTCCAGCAATTGCTGTCGAACATGTTCGCAAGCGTTTTTCTGCAGCGCGGAATCCTCTTTCGCCTCGGACAGCTGCTGCTGCAGCATATCCAGCTTGGCTTGCAGGCCGCCGTTTTCCCTTTCCCGCTCCAGCAGGCGCTCGCGCCACAGGTTTTCCACCTTGGCGGCATCCTGTCTGGTTTGCAGCAAGTCGGCGTCGCGCTTTTGCAACTGAGCCGCCATGTCTTTGCGTTCGTCCTCGACTTGCTGATAGAGACGGACGCGCAAGCCCTCCAGACGCTCATATGCCAGGGCCTCGCGCCGCGAGGCCTCTTCTTGCGCCGCCTGCACCCGCTCCAGCGATTTTTCCTCCAGCTCCGCCTGGCGCGCCTCGGCATCCTTGCGTTGCGCAGTCAGCTCATCGCGCAGGCGCTCATTCTCTGTCTGCAGGGTTTCGCATTGCCGCAAGCGCTCTTGTCCATGCGCCCGCTCCTGATTCAGCAAGCTTTCCAATTCAATCTGCCGGGCTGTCCGCAGCTCAAGCTCATGCCGAAGAGACTGCAGCTCGGCTTCGCGCCCTTCGCGGCTTGCCTGTTCGTCCTGTAGTTGCTGCCGCAAATCCGTGCGTTCGGACTCCACCTCCTGCCGCAATGATTCCAGTTGCTGTTCAGCGCCGTCACAAGCCTTTTGCCACAGCTGTTCAAACGCCTCTGCTACGCCGGACGGCCAATCGGGGCGTCGAGCCGATACCGACACGCGCGACAGAAATTCCTGCCGCCATTCTTTCAGGGTGTTGTTGATCGTGGTGTTGGAGCCGCTGCCCAGCCGGGCTCTGACATCCACCACGGTGGGCCACACGCCTTCCGCCACCAATTCAAAAGCCGCCTGGCGGATGCGGGCGTAAATATCCGCTGCCATATGCCCTCCCCGGGCTTGGTATTTTCTCCTGGAATGATATCACATCGACAAATGTAAATATATTACGTATTACATTAAATAAATTTCAATATGTTTGTTATTTTTCCGATAATTATACTTATCGGAAGTTTTAACAGAAAATGCCGAAAACCATCCCATTTATTCCCGTGTCACCCCTCTGCCACCCGCCGAGAAAAGCAAAACCCTCCGTCAAGCGCAGGTCGCGCCCGGCAAGAGGGTTCGCAGTTACAGGGAGCATTGCGACAGCTCAAAGCTTGAGGCTTGAGTTACTCGGATGCCAATCCACTGGAAACACATTTAAATCAATATCTTAAATAAAACCCAGCGTGGTATCTCATGCGGAGCGGAGCCTGCGCGCACATTGACAATGCTCTCGCACAGCCCTTCCCTCGCCCAAAACGTCAAGCATTCAAGCAAACCAGGCAGCATGTTTGCCGCCACAAGCCTGCCATTGTCGGAGCGTGAAACAGCTGCATCCAGCAAAGCTTCGCCCGGTGAGGCGGCGATGAATCCAGCCCAACAAGCGGGCCTTGCCCCCGCAAGCTGGCATCAAATCATATTCCTGGCAGACCATATACGCCGGAACAGAACTGCATAGTGGAGCAGGTAATCCGCAATGCGTTCACCGCCATCGGTTTGAGAGCTTGGCGCACGCCAGCCGTGTCATTGCAGACTGGGTCGGTTTCTATAACTACCGGCGCACCCACCAGGCCTTAGTGCTGGGTCATTACATTGTTGGCGCTGAAGGTCTGCGCTCACTTCGGCAGGAATGAGGAGCCGGGTTCCGAACTCTTGGTCTTGTCCTGCGTCAGCCCGCCTAAAACGATCAATATTTTTCATGGTGGCGCAGCACTCTGCCCCTCCTTGCTCATTTGCAAGTTTTATAACCGCGCGTATCCAGCTGCGGCAAAGTTAAGGCCAGATCAACAAGACGATAAGCATCACAAAGGCATTGTGAAGGGCGTGCGCGCTGAATGTTGCCAAAAAGGCATCGGTCTCTGTTCCCGCTTGGGCTCTATCTTCAAACAGCCACATTAAGCCAATGCCGCAAAATAGAGCATTCAGCGCTCTAACCCCGCTCCATGAATCAAGATGGCATAGAGTGAATGGAATGGTGTAGACAAGGATGCGCGGCCATTTTTTCAAGCTGAATTTATTGGTTAGCCGGTAAGGAGTCAGCTGAAACAATAGCGTTTCAAGCAAGGGAGCCAGCAGCGCTTCGATAAGTAAGATGGAGCCTGCGCTGCGATCCATCATCCATGCCGAGGTTCCTGGGATATACCATCCCCATTTTATCGCCGTGGCGAGAAGGATGATGGAGCCTGCGCTGAGAATGGTTGCGGCGATAAAAACAAGAGACCAGCTATTCCGGTAGAAAAGTCCAGAATGGCTGAAAAGGAAGCGGTGGGTCATGATGCCTTGATGGGTGCGATTGCCGATTTACTGCTATCAGATAGCCTTGCGGCAAGAAAGCTTGCCGCAAGGCTATTGATTAGGAGCGGTATCCTTTTGAATAACCATCAGCAAAGCCGGAAACCGCATCGCCGATTGCATCCACGCCTGCCGCTATGGTGGCGACCATTCCCAAGTAGCCTATCCAGCCACCGCCAGAGATTTCTTCCAAAAATTGTGATTCCAAATCCATCATCAAAATTTCTTGCATGACATGTCCTCAGTAGGGGGCGAAATCATTATCCGGCAACATCGAGTCGCCGCTATGGCCCGCGAGGGCGCCTATTACCAATCCAGCCAAATGAAAAGCGTTGTGCCACAAACCTGCGCCATTGACTTCTTCAGTTTCGAAAATATTAAGCTCTTGCATAAAAACCTCTAAGTGTTTATTCGTTTGCCCTGCGCGTTCATAGTATTTTCTGGCAGCAAAAATGTAAATGAATTGTTAATAACGAATATTGCATAGTCAATAATAAAATATGCAAAGGCATGATTGAAAAGAGATATTTCAATACGGAATTGTCAATCCTGATGCCGGGGCTTGACGTTTGCTTCAGCAGTCAATGGCCAGATTGACGATTTGAGGCGCGGCAATGATAGTTGGCGTTCTTGCGCATGCCGCAGCTCACCTCTCTCCTGCTTGCTGCCATCGCGTCAGTCGCGGCACTTGGCGCACTGCTCCTGTTGCACTAGAGCAACAGCACCACGATTTTTTCATGGCATTCATCAATTAAACTCATGGCATTGAGTGGATGCTCTATAGTTCCGGCCCTTGTACATTTTGTTACGGTTGTTAATTTATATGAAGATGTCTGGCGGAAAAATAGTCTCCATCTGGCTGGCGGCTTTACTGGCGGGGTGCGGTGGCGGTGGTGGCGGCGGCGACAAGGGGGCGGAGAATTCGCCCGCACCCTCCTCTGGGTCGCAAGCGCAGCACTCGGCTCAACCCTCTGCGACTGCACAAGAAGCGGCGGGCACCATGGAGATTCTGCAGCTGGATTGCGGCGGCGGTCGTTGCGTGCTGCCGGCCTCTGCCCGCATCGCTCTGGACGGTTCGCAATATCACTATCGAAATGACAGCGGTCGGCCGCAGGTTGTGGAGGTGTCCGGCATGTCGAGCAATGCCGGCGGCTGGGGCGCAGTCTTGGTTTCGATTCCGGAGCTTCAGGGGTCTCGGCAGGCTGCGCCGGCTGCGGGAAGCCTTCAGGAAAAAGCGGCTTGCGGATCATTCCCCGATGGACCATGCCCGACGAATGAGGATATCGCCCCTGGCTCTTTGGCCTTGGGAGCTGTTCGGAATTGGTACAACCATGGCATCGACCAAAATGTGAGCGCGGTGCTAGAGGCGCTTGCGCCTCTGCCTGGCGGCGGCGCTGCATATGTGTGGCGCGACGAGCGTGTCGCGATGACGCGCGAACAGGCGGCGTATGTTGCTGCGCGGTTCGCTGAGTCGGTTTACCCCATCGAAACTAGTCTGCTTGGCCGCCCCTGGGGGGATGTGAATCCGCGATCCTGGATCTATAGAATCCACCCGGAAACCAAGGATGTCCATATCCTGACATCCAAGGCCGGCGGCAGCGAAGGAATGATTCATCCGCGGGACAGAATGCTGAAAACAGTGTTCTCCAATGGCATCAAGCACACGGCGAACGAACGTCAACTGATTCTGCTATCCGACACCCTTTTTCAAACGACAAACGGATTGATCTGGCAGGATTCCGGCAAGGCTGGCAGCATGCTGCATACCTTGTCGCACGAATTCAGCCACCTGATTTTCGGTTTCAGAAAACGAGAAATTCCGCAGGATCCAATCAGTTCGTTGGTATGGGAAAACGAGTTCTTTGCTCAAACCGCCGCGCATGTGGCGGTATCGTCGGACTATCCCGGCGTCGGCGGCGATGCCAAGCCCTTGCATCCCGACTTTGCCGGCCTCCCGTTTCATAAGCTGTTTATGGAGTGCGCCTATCAAGACTGGGGCGTGGCCGGGAAAAATGTCAGTTGCTACACCCAAACCATCGCGCTGGGCGCCTTTCTCCTGCATCAATACGGGCCCAATCTGCTGCGCGATTGGCTGCAAAGCCGGCATAGCGGCGTTTACGCTCTGGATGAGGCGATCCGCAATAACGGCGGCAAGGATTTTCTCGATGCTAAGACGCGCTTTGCCAGCACCATGTTGATGGCGTCGCGCTTTGAAGCGCCGGCTGGATATGGTTTCCCCGCCGTGGAGGTCAAGCTGGCTTCCGGCGATACCAACCCCGCCGCTCTGAGCTTCTCCCTGCCGGCATTGGATATGCGCAAAGCCGGCAAACCATGGTTCTGGTCCTGGAAGCAAGATGGGAGCATGGATATTGGCCAGCACATATTCACGCCATATGACGAGCGCCAAACTTTCCAGGTCCCCGCCAACGGCTCGTTGATTATCCATAAGGGCGCCGTGCCGCAGCCGGCCGCCACATAAGAGCGGCGACAGGGCGAGAGCCGACGACGCGCCACTGGCCCTGCCATGCCGATCTCTTCCGGCGAGATCGGCCGCAACCCGGCTCCCCCTCGCCGCTGGCGAGGGGCGTCGATGGATCCCGATGCCCGAAGTTGAGAGGCATGCGCAAACTTGCTGGCAAGCCAAAAGATGGCTCGATTAGTTCGACAGCCCCAGCAATAGCGCCGGCGCTTGGCGCCAGCGCGGATCCGGCCGCAAAGCATCTTCCTGCCAGCAGGCGTGTGTGAGCTTGATGATGTGGTCATTCCATTGCGCCAGCGCCCTGCGCTTTAACTCATTCCAATCGGGCAGCGGTTCGGGAAGCGGCCGTCCGTGCGGTTTCAGTCCGCAGGAGATCAACGCCAACAGCGCGGCGCGCGTCAAGGCGCTTTGCATCGCTGCGGTATCGGGTATAAACGCGGCCAATACCCGCAGCGCTCTCAGCGCGGTAATCATGTGCAGCACGGTGAAATTGCGGGTGTCCAGATACAGATTCAGCGCCAGTTCCAGCAGTTGCTCGCGCCGCTCAGCCAGGCTGGGCGCAAAGGCTGGCGCATCGCCCAGCTGTCGGTAGGCCAGGCTGCCCGTTGCGGCTGTCATGCGCTGCTGGATCAGGTGAAGATCGCTATGAAAGTCCGCCAGTCTCGATCGCGCTTCGCGCCGCCACGCGGCCCATGTCAGCCGCTCGACAGGCGCTTCCGGCGCGGCTGGTTCGGTCCACTCGCAAGCCCAGGCCGCCAGCGCCGCCGCCATCTCAGCCTCGCAGCCGGATTCATAGGCATGCGCCGTGCGGATCAGGCCGTGAAAAGCATGCGCGATCAAACCTGGCGCCAAAATGGGCAAGACCGCTTGCAGAGTCTCATCCCAGCCCTGTTTGGCCAGCATGCTCTCAAAATGAATGCGCAAATCTGAATAGGCTTCGCGTTCGCCCAGTCCATCTTGCCAGTTTGGCAGCATATGGCCTGCTGGTTCTGGCAGCTCAAGCTCCGGACTGTCCAGTTTAATTTGCGCTTGCAGCCGGTCTGCGTCGGCGCCCAGCTCCCAGGCGGCGTGCAAGACCATGGGCAGATGGTTGGCCAGGCCTCCTCCATATTCCGGCCCCCAGGCAGCGGCCTGGTTGAGACTGCGACGCAAGGTCTCGCGGCTGGCGAGCGGGTTGGCGGCGATTTCGATCATGACGAGCTTCTCCTTTGGTTTTGGCGTCGATGGATAGGCGCCTTGCCCGCATGATCAAAGTTAAAGTTAACTTTAAGTCAAGCGGCGCGGAGCATGGCCGGGGCCGTCTTGAACGCATGGGCAAAAAAATCGCCGGCGGCGGGAGGGCCCGTGCCGGCGATTTTGTTGAGGCGGGGCGCGTCAGTGCCCGCTTTGATGCCCTGTCACGGTCATCGCCTCGCCGCGCCGCTCATGGCTGAAACGGATCAAAATGGCGATGGCCAAAGCGACCACGCCAGCCACGATGGCCATCGCCAAGCCGTAGTCGCCGCCAAAGGATTTGGCCATATGCGCTTGCATGGGGCTGTTGACCGAGGCCAATAGATTGCCCAATTGATAAACCAGGCCGGGAAATGTGGCCCGCACCGCTGTCGGAGAGATTTCGTTGAGATGCGCGGGAATCACGCCCCATGCGCCTTGCACCGATATCTGCATCAGAAACGCGCCGATGGCCAACATCAGCGGCGTGGTGGAAAACGCCCACAGCGGCAGTACCGGCAGCGCGATCAGGGCCGCCAGCGTGATGGCGTTGCGGCGGCCTATTTTCTCCGACAGGCTGCCCAGCGCCAGGCCGCCGATGATCGCGCCGACATTCAGGCAGATGGCGATCATTTGCACGGTATGCGGATCAAACTTGTGCTGCACTCGCAGGAAGGTGGGGTACATGTCCTGGGTGCCGTGCGAGAAGAAGTTGAAGCAAGTCATCAATAAGATGGCGTAAAGCGACAAGCGCCATTGCGCGGCGATAGATTGCCACAGGCCAGGCTTGTCATGATGCCTGGCCGCTTCCCAGCTGGGGCTTTCCGGCACATTGCGGCGGATATACAGCGTCAGCAGCGCCGGCAGCAAGCTCAACATGAACATGCCGCGCCAGCCGATATGTTCGAACAACTGGCCGAAAGCCAGCGTCGCCAGCAGGTAGCCGCTGGGATAGCCAGCCTGCAGCAGGCCGGAAACAAAGCCGCGCGACTCCTTGGGAATGCTTTCCATGGTGAGCGAGGACCCCACGCCCCACTCCCCGCCCATGGCCACGCCAAACAGCGTGCGCAGCACCAGCAGCACGGCCAGATTGGGCGCGAAGGCGGAAGAAAAGCCCAGCGCGGAATACAGTACGATATTGGCCATCAGTATTGGGCGGCGGCCAAATCGGTCGGCCAGCCTGCCAAAAATCAAGGCGCCCAGCGGCCGCGCGGCCAGGGTCAGCATGATGGCCCAGCTCACCGACTCGATATCGGCGCCGAATTCGCGCGCCACATCTTTAAGCACGAACACCATCAGGAAAAAATCGAACGCATCCAGCGTCCAGCCTAAATAGCAAGCCAGTACGGTCTGCTTTTGCTGCTTGGTCCAGGCCATGGCCGTCTCCTCTTCGTCTTTATTGGTTTTGACATGCAAAAAACATATTAGACAAAAAGCTCGACCTTGGTTGGGTCGTAAAGAAATGGCAACACATTAAGAGCCGCGGCAGGCGTCGCGCAGGCGCAGGTTTTGCCAGCCGCGCTAAGGCGGCCCGTTCGGGGCGTCGTAACGGCCCGACTGAAAGTCCTTTTCCATTTGCCGGTATTCGCCGCTGGCCCGCAGCTTGGCCAGGCCTTGATTGAACCTTGCCAGCAAGGCCTCCGCGCCGGGATATTTTCGGCTTATCATCAGCCGGTAATCTATCTTGCTGAACACCCGCGGCGACGCGGTGATCGCCGCCTGCTGCTTGGGCGGGAAGTGTTGTCGCAATTCCGCCATTCCCACTGCGCGGATCAAGGGGAAAAAATCGATGCGGCCGATCAGCAGCTGGTGCATGCCGGTTTCCAAATCCTTGGTCATGTAATTGTGGATGCGCCCGGACTCTATCGCCTGTTGCCAGACACCCAGCCGGGAGCCGTTTGGCGTGGCCATGGTCAGGCCGTAGAAGTCCTCCACCTTGTCCGCCTTCATTCTGCGGGTGGCTAGATGGAACACCACCTCTTCGTCCGATACCACCGGGTCGCTGAACAAGGCGAACTGCTGGCGCTCCGGCGTGGTGGACCAAACGACGGAGCCGGCGATGTCGCCGTTGCGCACCATGGCCTCGGCGCGGGCCCAGGGGTAAAAGCGATACGTCACGCGCGCGCCGGCCAGGCGGAAGGCCTCGGTGACGATATCGGACGCATAGCCCCAGTGCGGCAGATTGACCGACAGATATGGCGACCACTCGCCATTGGCCAACTTCACTTCATCTAACTGAGCATCCGCCCTGGCCGGGCCAACCCAACTCATCCAGGCCAAGCAAATCATCCCTATCCCGCGCTTCATGCATTCCTCTCCTTGGTCCTGCCTCTCCAGACTAGCCTGCGGCGTTTTTGCCCGCCAATGCGCAAGCGGAAAAGAAACCAAGCTTTCCATTCGATTCATCGTCTACGGTGAATTATCCGGCGCGCATGCGCCGCACGCGAGGGAGGAAGCAATGAAAATATTCACTTTGTCCGCCGTGCTCAGCTGTTGCCTGCTTGTGGCGGCGTGCGGAGGAGGCGGTTCAGGTTCGGCCGCCGGCTCCAGCAGCAGTTCAGGCAGCGCCTTGTCCGGCACGGTGGCAGTGGGCGCGCCGATGCAGAACGCTACCTTGACGGTGCTGGGCGCCAACGGGCAGTCCGTCTCCACCGGCATCAACAGCGACGGCAGCTACAGCAATCTGAATATCGGCAGCCTGACCGCGCCCTACCGCTTGCAGGCCTGCGGTACGGTCAACGCCATTCAGGTGTGCCACTATGCGGTGGCGCAGGCGGCGGGAACGGCCAATGTCACGCCGCTGACCACCGCCACCCTCACCCTGGCGCTAGGCAACGACCCCGCCTCCATGATGAGCGGCTCGGCCCCCGCGTCCAGCAGCATCGCCAGTAGCCAGCAGTCATTGCAGTCGGCCTTGTCTTCGGTGTTGTCTGCCCTGGGCTTGAGCGCCACGCAGGACTTCACCACGGCCAGTTTCGCGGCCAACCGCACCGGCATGGACAAGCTGCTGGACACCATACGCGTCAGCACCGGGCAAAATGGCAGCGCCAGCTTTGTGCAGCTGGAGGGGCTGGTCGGCGCGGGAAATTTCTATATCGATACCGGCGGGAGTCAAGCCGGCGGACTGGCCGACAGTACTTTGCTGAATGGATTGGCAGTGGATTTGACCGGCATCAGCCAGATATTCAGGGCGCTGAATGCCGCCGTCTCCAGCAGCACCGTATCCGCCTGCACCAGCGCATTCAGTTCGGCCAATATTCTGGATGCTGCGTTCAGTCTCAGCATCAACAACCAGGCCATGACGGCGGCCAATGCGGCCAGCACCATCTGCAACGCCATGTCGCAAAGCAGTTTGCTGGGCGGGACGGTGGCCGACCCCGTTTTGCGCGATTGCGACTTCTCCGGCAGCGACAAATTCTGCACGGTAGGCTTCGATATCTTGAATGGCGGCAATGTTCAAGAAGGCGCGGAGCTGACCATCGTGCTGCGCAATGGCAGCGGCAACTGGCTGCTGCTGGGCAACCGCACGCCGTATGAAATCCATGTCAACGCCTCGGTGCAGCGCAATTTGCGCGTCAATGCCAGCAGCCCGCAGCCCGCCTACACCCGCGCCATCTCCTTCGACATCAGCAGCAGCGCCAATGGCGTCAGCAATGCGGTGCAAGCCGCGCGGGTGTATCAGCGCAATGCCGCCAATACCGGTTGGGATACCCAGCCTATCGTCGCGCTCAGCAATGTCGGCTGCACTTCTCAGCCCAGGCTTACCATCAATGGCTCCAGCTGCGGCGCCACCTGGCTTTCTCTGGACAGTTTCAACAACGCCAGCCTGGCCAATGGCGACGCCATGATTGACGCCTTCTATCGGCGCGGACGGCAGGTCCGGATAGACTTGTACTCTGACCAAGCGGCAACCAGCTTGCTGGCCAGCGTGGTGCAGCGTATAGACGGGGTCCCGCCCAAGTCTGCCCAATTGGCCGGCCTGCCCTGGCTGACGCTGGATGCAAGCAGCCAGAGCGCGCTCGCCAATTACGCCAGCACGCTGGGCGCCAATCTTGCCTTCGCCTGGACCGGCAGCAACGCCATCGTGCCTCATGACGCCTCTTTCTGCGCCGATGCCAGCTGCAGCAACCCCGTGCAGTTGGATTTGAGCGGCAAGCTGGGCAGCGCCGGCAGCAGCAGCTTCAACCTGGGCAGCCTCAGCCTGGCCGTCAGCGACTACAAACAGATCGCGCTCTATGGGCGCGACCGGCAGAATGTGGGGTATGAAAGCAATTACATCAGTTGCACGACCGGCGTAGGCAACTGCCAGTAAGCGCCCTCCCCTCCGCCCGGATGCTTAGGCGTCCGGGCGGCGTTTTTTTGAGCCCGGCGGCGTAGCGAATGGGCAACAGTGCAAATACACAACATATAGGTCTGCTTAAGTTTTCAGCACCCTCTGCTAGTCTCATTGTTTCGACAGGCATTTTTCTGACAGCGACATCAAACGCGAAAACCCATCCAAAAAAAATTCCTTGTCCTAGAGCCAGCAACCACGCGGCTTTCCATCTTTCCACTCAAAGTCAAGACTTGAACTGCGTCACCCTCACCACTAGAATTTGGGCAGATTTAGCGGTGCTGACGGTATATATTGTGTTTACCCACAGCCCGCACACAGCTTTTCAACAGAATTGTCCACAAGCGGACGCGCGCACCAGAAAGCGTGCCGCCGGGCTTTAACTTCTCTTTATCGAGGGATTCATGCAATTGACCACTTTTGAAGGCCAAACCGCCGCAGAACTCGGCCGAGCCGCCGCGCCGCAAGCCGACTTCAGCCTGTACAAGACCATCCGCCGCAACGGCGCGGTGGTGGCGTTCGAGCCCGTCAAAATCTCCATCGCCATGACCAAGGCCTTCCTGGCCGTCATGGGGCAGCAAGGCGCCAACTCGGCCAGCCTGCGCGACAAAGTCGCCCAGCTGACGGAGCAAGTGGTCAATGCGCTGATGCGCCGCAAGCCGGAAGGCGGCGCCATCCATATCGAAGACATCCAGGACCAGGTGGAACTGTCGCTGATGCGCTTCGGCGAGCACGACGTGGCCCGCGCCTACGTGCTGTACCGCGAACAACGCTCGCAAGAGCGCGCCGCCCGCGGCGAAGCGCTGGCCAGCGTGCAGATCAACGTGGTGCGCCACGACGGCCGCAAGCTGCCGCTGGACGTGGCCCGCCTGCGCGCCAGCATCGAAGCCGCCAGCAAGAACCTGGCCAATATCGATGTGGACGCCATCCTGGCCGAAACCCTGAAGAACATCTACGACGGCGTGTCCGAAGAAGAAGTGGGCAAGTCCGCCATCCTGGCCGCCCGCTCCATGATCGAGCAAGACCCGGCCTACGATTACGTGACCGCGCGCCTGCTGCTGGGCAACATCCGCCTGGAAATCCTGGGCGAAGCCGTGCCGCAGGACGAAATGGCCAATCAGTACGGCCCATACTTCGTCGATTACATCAAGAAGGGCATCGCCGCCGAACTGCTGGACGAAAAGCTGGCCGAGTTCGACCTGAAAAAGCTGGGCGCCGCGCTGAACGCCGACCGCGACCTGCAATTCGGCTACCTGGGCCTGCAAACCCTGTACGATCGCTACTTCCTGCACGTGGACGGCACCCGCATCGAAATGCCGCAGGCTTTCTACATGCGCGTCGCCATGGGCCTGGCGCTGAACGAAGTGCGCCGCGAAGAGCGCGCCATCGAGTTCTACAACGTGCTGTCCAGCTTCGACTTCATGTCGTCCACTCCGACGCTGTTCAACTCCGGCACCCGCCGCAGCCAGCTGTCCAGCTGCTACCTGACCACCATCGCCGATGACCTGGACGGCATCTACGAAGGCATCAAGGAAAACGCCCTGCTGTCCAAGTTCGCCGGCGGCCTGGGCAATGACTGGACCCCGGTTCGCGCCATGGGCTCGCACATCAAGGGCACCAACGGCAAATCGCAAGGCGTGGTGCCGTTCCTGAAAGTGGTCAACGACACCGCCGTGGCGGTGAACCAGGGCGGCAAGCGCAAGGGCGCCGTCTGCGCCTACCTGGAAACCTGGCACGCCGACATCGAGGAATTCCTCGAGCTGCGCAAGAACACCGGCGACGACCGCCGCCGCACCCACGACATGAACACCGCCAACTGGATTCCGGACCTGTTCATGAAGCGCGTGATGGAAGGCGGCGAGTGGAGCCTGTTCTCCCCGTCCGAGACGCCGGATCTGCACGATATTTACGGCCAAGCCTTCGAAAAAGCCTACACCGCTTACGAAGCCAAGGGCGCGCGCGGCGAGCTGAAGGTATACAAGCGCATCCCGGCCCTGAGCCTGTGGCGCAAGATGCTGACCATGCTGTTTGAAACCGGCCATCCCTGGATCACCTTCAAGGACCCGTGCAACATCCGCAGCCCGCAGCAGCACATGGGCGTGGTTCACAGCTCCAACCTGTGCACCGAAATCACGCTGAACACCAATGACGACGAAATCGCCGTCTGCAACCTGGGCTCCGTCAACCTGGCCAAGCACTTGCTGGCCGATGGCAGCCTGAACCAGGAAAAACTGCAGAACACCGTCCGCATCGCCCTGCGCATGCTGGACAACGTGATCGACATCAACTTCTACCCGGTGCAGAAGGCGCGCAACGCCAACTTGAAGCATCGTCCGGTGGGCATGGGCATCATGGGCTTCCAGGACTGCCTGCACATCAAGCGCGTGCCGTACGCATCGGAAGCCGCGGTGGAGTTTGCCGACGAATCGATGGAAGTGGTGGCTTACTACGCCTACCTGGCTTCCACCGAGCTGGCCGAAGAGCGCGGCCGCTACCCGTCCTACAAGGGCAGCCTGTGGGATCGCAGCATCCTGCCGCACGACAGCATCAACCTGCTGGCGGCCGAGCGCGGCGGCTACCTGGAAGTGGACCGCACCGAGCGCATGGACTGGAACAAGCTGCGCGAGCGCGTCAAACAGTTCGGCATGCGCAACAGCAACTGCCTGGCCATCGCCCCGACTGCGACCATCGCCAACATCATCGGCGTGTCCGCATCCATCGAGCCGACCTACCAGAACCTGTTTGTGAAGTCCAACCTGTCCGGCGAATTCACCGTCACCAACGAGTACCTGGTGCGCGACCTGAAGGCCGCCGGCCTGTGGGATGAAGTGATGGTTGCCGACCTGAAATACTTCGACGGCAGCCTGGGCCAGATCGACCGCATCCCGGCCGAACTGAAAGCCATCTACGCCACCGCTTTCGAAGTGGACCCGCGCTGGCTGGTGGAAGCCGCCTCCCGCCGCCAGAAGTGGCTGGACCAGGCGCAGTCGCTGAACCTGTACATGGCTGGCGCTTCCGGCAAGAAACTGGACGATCTGTACAAGCACGCCTGGGTGAAGGGCCTGAAGACCACCTACTACCTGCGCACCCTGGCCGCCACCAGCGCCGAGAAGTCCACCGGCCGCGGCGGCGAGCTGAACGCCGTATCCAACCAGGTGCAGCAAGCCGCGCCGGCCGCCGTGGACAACACCCCGGCCACCGACGCCAAGTTCTGCAGCATCGACAACCCGGATTGCGAATCCTGCCAATAAGGACTCGCAGGGCGGAGGCTCCCTTGGGGCGTTCCGCCATCGCACGGGCCAGCGGGAGGCGCAAGCCTCCCCATCCCCAAGCCGCTTGGATCCAGGCGGTTTCAGGATGAGCCCAAACCAACCGCAGGGGCGTTCCGCCAGATATCTGGCAAACCGCCCGAACGGGAAGTTTTCACGGCAGCCCCAACAAGCCAAGAGAGCGACGATGAGCCTGGAAGCCTTTTTCAAGCACTACCGCGACAGCTACTCGCAACTGGACTGCCCCGGCGTGACCGCGCACTTCACCGTGCCCTTCACCGCCATCCATCACGGCGACCTCGCCTGCTGGACCGATATGGATTCACTGGTCGATACCACCGAGGCCTTGCTGGCCTGGTATCGCGGCCAAGGGTTTCAGAACGCCAGCCATGTACTGGAAAGCGTGCAGCCGATGGGCGCAGGCGCCGCCAGCGCCGTGGTGGCCTGGACCGTCAAGCGCGACAACGCGCCCGACTGGCGCTACCACACCGGCTACCACCTGAAACAGGTGCAAGGCCATTGGAAGATTTACGGCATCGTGCAATACGACACGGCGCCGGAGCAGCAAACGCTGATCCCGGTTGCGGCGCAAGCCTGAATCGGTCGCGAACCGCCAGGGGCGGCGGCATCCGCCCCACAGTCAAGGCAACACTGGGAGGACAGATGCAGACATTCGAAAACATCGGAATCATCGGCTTTTGCGAAGACAAATCGCACAACCCGGACAAGCAGTTCCTGCTGTTCGACATGTATCTGCAGCTGAGCTGCCCGCCGGCCAGCGAATGGAAAGACTACTTCGCCGAATCGCGCCGCGAAGCCCGCGCCCAGCCATGGCGCAGAGCCTGGGTAGAAGGCGACTGTCTGGTGGTGTATTGCCAGCCGGAAGAATTGCAGCAGGAAATCGAAAACCTGAAGCACGACATCGCCGCCGCCAACCGCCAATACCGCCAGCTGCAAACGCTGCGCGGCAAACGCGGCCGGCAGCTGGAGCAGGAAGAGGCGCAAGAGCGGGTCATCATCCGCCAGCTGGCGCAGCAACTGCGATTCTGAAACCACGGGAGAGCCCATGAGCACCGCAGCGTACTACTACTTGCGCAAGTCCGCGTCCGGCCGCCGCGCCGTCGTCGCCAGCAGTGGCGCTCATGCGCTGATTACCTCCGCCCCGCAGCCGGAAGGCCCGCCGCCGGCGGAGGGCGAAGTGCGCACCGTGGCCGTGACCGCGCTGCAACCCGGCGCCAGCGCCGCCCAGCGTCGCCGCGTCATCGTCAAAACCGCATAAACAGCGGCCGATGCCCGCCCTGCCCTTGCGCAGCCGGCATCGCCGCCATTGAAACCCCAACCGCGCTCCAGCGCGGCAAGCAAAAACAATCAGGAGCACCCATGTTGAATTTCGAAGACACCGTCGACACCTCGTCCGCCGCCAACTCCATGGACGTCCATGGCACCGGCCGCGTCAACGTGGTGGACAAGAAGGTGATCAACGGCACGACCGACGTCAACCAGCTGGTACCGTTCAAGCACAAGTGGGCTTGGGAAAAGTACCTGGCGCAGTGCGCCAACCACTGGATGCCGCAGGAAGTGAACATGCAGCGCGATATCGAACAGTGGAAAACCGGCCAGTTGACCGAAGACGAAATGCGCATCGTCAAGCGCAACCTGGGCTTCTTCGTCACCGCCGACTCGCTGGCCGCCAACAACATCGTGCTGGGCACCTATCGCCAGATCACCAGCCCGGAATGCCGCCAGTTCCTGCTGCGCCAAGCCTTTGACGAAGCCATCCACACCCACGCCTACCAATACATCGTGGAAAGCCTGGGCCTGAACGAAGGCGAAGTGTTCAACGCCTATCACGAGATCAAGTCCATCCGCGACAAGGACGAATTCCTGATCCCGTTCATCGACGTGCTGTGCAACCCGGAATTCAAGACCGGCACCGTGGAAAACGACCAGAAGCTGCTGAAGTCGCTGATCGTGTTCGCCTGCATCATGGAAGGCCTGTTCTTCTACGTTGGCTTCGTGCAGATCCTGGCGCTGGGCCGCCAGAACAAGATGACCGGCGCGGCTGAACAGTACCAGTACATCCTGCGCGACGAGTCCATGCACTGCAACTTCGGCATCGACCTGATCAACACCATCAAACTGGAAAACCCGCTGCTGTGGACCGACAGCTTCAAGGCCGAGATCGTTGAGCTGTTCAAGCAAGCGGTGGAGCTGGAATACGCCTACGCCGAAGACACCATGCCGCGCGGCGTGCTGGGCCTGAACGCCAGCATGTTCAAGGAATACCTGCGCTTCATCGCCAACCGCCGCATGCAGCAGATCGGCCTGGATCAACTGTTCCCGGGCGTGAACAACCCCTTCCCGTGGATGAGCGAGATGATCGACTTGAAGAAGGAGAAGAACTTCTTTGAGACGCGGGTTACGGAATATCAGACTGGCGGGGCGTTGAGCTGGGATTGATTTGACATGCGTCGGGCGACAGATAATTTTTCATTTACGACGCATAATTTTTCATCCGACGACGCATAATTTTTCATCGCGTTGCCAATAATGTCGGAAATCAGAAAGCCTGAAATCCTGTAACCAACGCTTGAAATCTTGCTTTGCGAGAAGCAAAGGCCCTGTAGTTGCAGGGCCTTTGTCGTATCCCGAAGGGGTGGCGGTTCATAAGGTTATGTGTTGAGAAGAACCCCGGCTTCGACTTATCGGCCGAAGTGGCCCTTCAGCCACCGACAGAAGAGTGGCAGCCCTCGTCCCTGAGCTGTCATTTGCCGTCATAACTGGGAAGTGGCTGCTTTGACGTTCGAAGTGGCCCTTGGTTTGGATCGAAGTCATCAGCTTCTCCCTTGATAATTGAATTCAACGGGCAGCTGGTAAGCTCAGTCAAACCGCCCTGTAGATTAGGGGTTGCAATACGGACACAGTTATGACAAGGCGCTTATGAAACATAGCGTTGGGAGTGATCATTCAGATGATCAAGATCAATTGATATACGGACACCAATGACCGTATAAACACTATTATATATCTTAAGCATATGCCTCATAAACAAGAAGCCCTACGCCTAATCGAAGATTGTCTGCAAGAACTAGAGTCCCAGAAAGGCTCAGTTTTATCAGGCATTCAAAAGCTAGCACGTGCAGCTGGAATAATGGAGCGTTTGGACGTAGCTGCCTGGTGTGCAATTCAATTAGGTGACCAGAAGTACACGCGTACATTGCAAGCACTAATTAATCACCTCGTGGATACATCAGTGGACCATGAGTCAAAATCTGCGAAAGAAAAAACAGATCAATTAATAAAGAAGTTGAATGAATTAAAGCTCAATGAAAAATTTCATTATTCCAATGAAGAGCTGAACATCAAAGCCTCAACAGGAGGTGGCGGATATGTGAGCATTGGCTTTGTTGAGGAGCGATACGCCGACCTTATACGCCTTCGCAAAGGCAATGATGGAACACATTACAAAAGCCAATTAAGCAACCACATCAATTATGTTAAAAGAAAAGCCCATTCCCAGGCATCGGAAATATTCAACCAACTCAAATTTTCAGGCACAGTACAGAACTGCTTTGACACACTAAAAACAGCAGCAGACGATAAGTTATTGGATTTAAACCCGGAGCTCGCTGAGCAACTAATGCTCGCATTTAAGGCTGTTGCATCAACCAAGAGTGAAGAATGGTCTCAAGCGCTAACAACATGCCGTCGACTAATCGAAGGACTTGCTGACACACTTTACCCTCCTAGTGATCAGAAGCAAAATGGCCGTGCTCTTGGCCCAACAAACTACGTAAATCGCCTCTGGGCCTTCATGGATAAATCCATCGCATCGAACTCCAACAAAGAATTGGCTAAAACTCACATTGACTTCCTTGGTTCCTGGCTTGAAAAGGTGAATAAAATCTCAAACAAGGGAGTGCATGCAGAAGTAAGTCAAATTGAAGCAACAAAAGCAGTGTTTCACACCTATCTTATCGTTGCCGATATTTTAGAGTGCGCAACAGAACCCCCTCCGAGCAGCGTAAAAAAAAGCATTAATGAGGCAACGTTAGACGAAATTGAAGGCTATGTCCCAATAATGTGTTGCAAGGGACGACCCACTGCCTCCTGCAAGCAGTGGCAAGGCTGCATGGTTTGCTGATAGCGCTCCAGCATCCGTCGCCACCCCAGATAGTTTTCAAGGTATTTGGTGGCAACCCCGTGGAATCGAGCCATCCAAAGCTTCAAGCGGCTATGGTAGGCATTCACATGCTGGATATGGAACGCCCCCTCGCGTACCCGCTGTCCCGTCTTGGCATGCACGACTCGATGGGTAATGCCATGCTGCCTGGCAAAGGTCGAGTACACCGCTGCGCCGTCCGAACACAGGATGGCGTCGCTATCCACCAACGGGGCTAAAGCCGCTTCCACATGAGCGCCATTGAGCTTCTTCAACTTGAAGTCCGCTATATGTCCCTCTCGGTCCTGCACCACCATGATGGGAATCTGATCCGGCCCGGTTCCCCGTGTTTGGCTGACGCCACCCCGCTGGCGCGGCGCGCGGGGGAGGCACCGCTGCCCTTTGAATGATTCCAGAATGAAGGTTTCATCTACTTCGACGATGCCTCGGGCTTGCGCCGCCAGATGGTCTGATGCGCGATGCAAGAAGCGATGCCGCCATAGGAAAGCCGTGTTCTTGCTGATGCCGCATGCACGAGCGGCTGCTCGCACGGTCAAGCCATCCTGCAGTGCTTGGGCGTAGCTCAGCCAGCGATCGGCCTTGCGCAATTTGGCTAATGGACTGCCCGACAAGGCATTGCAGGTCCGGTGGCACTGTTTGCAGCGATAACGCCGCAGGCCTCGGCTCCAGCCCCATAACGCCAACTGGTTGGCCTCGGCCTGGCAGTGTGGGCAAGCCGTCAGGTCAGGCAAGGCGTCCTGAATGGCGTCATGGTGAGTGGGATGTTTAAGCGCAGAAGACAGCAAGCTCCTCTGTTTGAGCGTGAGCTGATCCAGTTGGGCAAGAAAACGCTGAAAACTCTGGGCATCCATGGCGCGACTCCCGGTCTGCTACTGTATTCAGCATAGCTCCCAACACGGAATTGGGACATAGCCAAATTGAAGCTCAATTGGATGTTAGTCGCGCCATCGCGAAGGAAATATTTAAAGCGAGAGTTAGACAAGGAAAACTTAACATAGCCAGTCTCAGCAGCATTAAGGGGGTTGGACCAAAAGCAATAAGGCTGGCCCACGAAGAATTTGATATTCCAGAATAAAAATATTTGGTGCGGATGGTGATTCTTTGCATTGCCGGGCGTGTCCGAATTTTTGTGTAAACGGGGTTTGGGTTACGCCTGTGGAATGCGTTCCTCGAACTGAATGGTAAAGCGAGTCAGCGCTGCCTTCCAATCCCGAATCGGCATGGTCCACTTCTGACTGATGTTCCTTAGCGCCAGATAGAACAGTTTCAGCAATGCCTCATCACTCGGGAACGAGCCCCGATTCTTGGTCAGCTTTCGCAGACTCATATTCACCGACTCGATGGCATTAGTGGTGTAGATCACTTTCCTGATCTCCGGCGGGTAGTCGAAGAATGGCGTCAACCGAGCCCAGTTGCGCCGCCAGAACTGACCAATTGGCAAATACTCGTCATCCCACTTGGCCTCAAACTCACCTAGCCGCTGCTCAGCTTCGTCGAGGGTGGCCGATTGGTAGATTCGCTTCAGGTCGGCGGCTACTTCAGCACGCCGCTTCCACGACACGTAGTTCAGGCTGTGTCGCACCATGTGCACGATGCACAACTGCACCGCTGCTTTCGGGAAGACCGCCTCGATCGCTTCCGGGAAACCCTTCAGACCATCGACGCAGGCGATAAAGATGTCCTGTACGCCCCGGTTACGCAGCTCGGTCACGACCTGAAGCCAAAACTTGGCTCCTTCCGTCTGAGCCAGCCACATCCCCAGAACCTCCTTCTCTCCAGCCAGGGTAATACCGATGGCGAGATAGACGGCTTTCACACGTACAGCTCCCTCACGTACTTTCACGTGGATGCAGTCGAGGTAGATGATCGGATAGAGCGAGTCCAGGGGGCGAGCCTGCCACGCCTTGACCTCTTCTGTGACGGAATCGGTGATGGAGGAGATCAGGCTGGGCGAGACCTCGGTGCCGTACATCTCTTCCAGATGGGCCTGGATTTCCCGAACAGTCATACCACGGGCGTAAAGCGAGATGACTTTGTCGTCGAAGCCGGTCCAGCGGGTCTGGTGCTTGGGAATGAGTTGCGGCTCGAAGGTACCCTGGCGGTCTCGTGGCACTTCGATAGGCAATTCGCCGAACTCGCCCTTGAGGGTCTTGCGGCTCTTGCCGTTCCGGGTGTTGCCGGCTGGATTGAGCACCGGCTCGTGTTTGCTATGGCCGAGGTGTGCGGCCATCTCAGCATCCAGTGCTTTCTCGACCAGCAGCTTGGTCAGTTGCTTGAGTAGGCCGTTCTCACCGATGAGGTCTTCGGGCTTCTGATAGTCGGCCAGCAAGCTGTCCAGTAGTGTGTCAGGTACGTCGTGTTTCTTTGAGCTCATTGTGTCTCCAGACTAGGTGGCAGTTTCCTGCCAAATGTCCGTTTACACAAAATTCAGTACACGCCCGGCTTTGACTGAGTCGATTCGGGTTCAGTGCTCCAAGGCTTATGTCCGCATTGAACGACGTAGTGAAGGCACCGGCAAGTTCGAAGCGGTTCGGCTGGATTTGGCGGGGGTGTGAGATGGGCAAGCTGATCAACCCGTTTGAGTGGAGCAAAACCACGCTGCGAGAGCTGTTTGAAGAGACTGAGGCCACTGTAGAAAACCAATTCGACATCGTGGAAATGGAGCTGGCAGATGGTCGCTCAGTCGTGATGGCCCTGATTGCGGGAATACATGCGCAGCCAATCGCCCAGCTGTTGCGGGAGGCCAAAGAAACCGCAAACGATGTGTAAGTGGATTAAACACTACGCTGTTTTGACAATTTCGTTCACCAGCAAGGAGCAAACCATGACCAAGCAAGACCTGATCAAACACCTGGCCGCCCACGCGGATGTCACCAACAAACAAGCCGAAGCCGTTCTCAACGCGCTGACAACCGCGGTGCTGGATACCGTGCGAGCGGGAGGCGAGCTGGCAATCTCTGACCTTGGCAAGTTTGGGACCACCCAACGCGCGGCTAAGACTGGCCGTAATCCGAAAACCGGCGAGACCATCCGGATCGCCGCCAAGCGCGCGCCTAAGTTCTCAGCGGCCAAGGCGCTGAAGGACGCCGCCGCATAAAGCGAAACCGTGCGCATAGAAATATGTGCGCGGTCTGCCCGGCGTGGTTGCCGGGTACTGATGAGCAGCCAACGATGAACGCAAAGACCCAAGACCGACAGCGACTGATCCGCCTGATCCACGTAGCCAAGCGCGAGCTGGCCCTGGAAGACGACAGCTACCGCGCCATTCTCCAGCGGATTGGAAAGAAGGCATCCGCGGCTGACCTGACCGTTCCAGAGCTCAACCAGGTGTTGGAATACTTGAAGCGCAGCGGATTCAAGGTACGTTCCAAAGCGCAGCCAGCCACTCAGGCGCGCTCGCTGGCCCAGGACGAGCAGCACAAGAAGATACGTGCGCTGTGGCTGTTTCTGCATCAGATCGGCGTGGTCAAGAACCCGGCCGAGAGCGCCCTGGCTGCATATGTGAAGCGGATTACCGGGCGGGACGCCATGCAGTGGCTGGCCGGCGATCAGCTGGAACAGGTGATCGAATCGCTGAAGAAGTGGGCGATGCGTTCGCTGCCCGATCTGGTGCAGAAGCTGGCGGCCGAGGTACAACAGCTGCCGCTGACTGCGGCGCAGTGCAATCAACTGAATCAGCTGCTGAATACGGCTATGACTCGCAAAACGTTTGACCCGATGTTGAGCGTTTGGGAAGGTCTGACCACCACCCTTAAGGCCAAGGAGGAAGCATGAAGCCCATCCATACCCGCAGCAAAGGCCCGGAGCTGCTGTCCGATCTGGCCGACCACATCGCCGAGGCTTTGCAAGAGCTGGCCAGCATTGAACGGGAAATCGGTGAGCAGCTGGGCAGCGAGATCGCCAACCGGATGGCGGCGCACTGGGGCGGCCAGAACATCTACTTTCCGATGGGACTGTCGGTCAGGTTATCGAAGCGGGACAGGAAGATATTCGAGGAATTTACCGGAGACAACCATGGCGACCTGGCGCGCAAGTATGGTGTCAGCCTGCAGTGGATTTACAAGATTGTGAAGGCCGTCCGGCGCGAGGAAATGGAAAGCCGCCAGGGCGACATGTTCAGCTGAAAGTGGTGGGCCGACCGGCTCACCACCCTTTGCAATACGTGAAATAGATTTTCAGACAGCCGTCCACCATCTTCCCGTATCATCCCAGCTGTTCCCGATTATCACGTGACTACATGGTGGGTTTATCTCTCCCCCCCTCACCAAAGCTCTGCGCCAAAACATGACCGACGCGGAGCGCTTGCTATGGAAACAGCTACGGGCTCACCGATTGAACGGCGAGAAATTCCGTCGCCAGCAGCCTATCGGCCCTTACATCGTCGATTTCGTCCACTTCGGCGCGCGGCTGATCATAGAAGCGGACGGCGACCAACATGACGCAAGCCCCAAAGACGCGATGCGCGATGCCTGGCTGCGAAAACAAGGCTTCACCATCATGCGTTTCTGGAACCACGACATTCTGCAAAACCCAGGCGCCGTCTTTGAAACGATATGGCAAATGCTAAGCGCCCTGGCAAAATAAACGTCGAGACAAACCCGCTTCAGGCCTGCGGCATATACAGGAAAGCAAACACATGACTCACGCGGCACAAATCAAGATTCCCGCCACCTATATGCGCGGCGGCACCAGCAAAGGCGTGTTCTTCCGGCTGCAGGATCTGCCCGAAACCGCTCGCCAGCCCGGCGCGGCCCGCGACGCGCTGCTGCTGCGCGTCATCGGCAGTCCGGACCCGTACGGCAAGCAGATAGACGGCATGGGCGGCGCCACTTCCAGCACCAGCAAGACCGTCATCGTGTCCAAATCCGCGCGGCCGGGCCATGACGTGGACTACCTGTTCGGCCAGGTCGCCATCGACAAGGCCTTCGTCGATTGGACCGGCAACTGCGGCAATCTGTCCGCCGCCGTCGGACCCTTCGCCATCGCCAATGGTCTGATTGATCCGGCGCGCATCCCGGACCATGGCATCTGCACCGTGCGCATCTGGCAGGCCAATATAGCCAAGACCATCATCGCCCACGTGCCCATCACCCGCGGCCAGGTGCAGGAAACCGGCGATTTCGAACTGGACGGCGTCACGTTCCCGGCCGCCGAGGTGCAGCTGGAATTCCTCGACCCGGCCGATGAGGGAGACGGCGACGGCGGCGCGATGTTCCCCACCGGCAAGCTGGTGGACACGCTGGAAGTGCCGGGCGTCGGCAGCTTCCCGGCCACGCTGATCAACGCCGGCATCCCCACCATCTTCGTCAACGCCGCCGACATCGGCTACACCGGCGCGGAATTGCAGGACGCCATCAACGCCGACCCGGCCGCACTGGCGCGCTTCGAAACCATCCGCGCCCACGGCGCGCTGAAAATGGGGCTGATCAAGAACCTGGACGAGATCGCCAGCCGCCAGCACACGCCCAAGATCGCCTTCGTCGCACCGCCGGCCGACTACACCGCCTCAAGCGGCAAGCCGGTGAAGGCGTCCGACATCGACGTGTTGGCGCGGGCGATGTCGATGGGCAAGCTGCACCATGCCATGATGGGCACGGCCGCCGTAGCCATCGGCACGGCGGCGGCGGTGCCTGGCACCCTGGTCAACTTGGCGGCTGGCGGCGTCAAGCGCCAGGCCGTGCGCTTCGGCCACCCGTCCGGCACGCTGCGCGTCGGCGCGGAGGCCAAGCAGATCAACGGCGCATGGACAGTCACCAGGGCCATCATGAGCCGCAGCGCGCGGGTGTTGATGGAGGGATGGGTGCGGGTGCCGGGCGATTCGTTCTGATAGAAACCGCTCCCGCCTCAAAAGGATGCCGCGGCATCCTTTTTTTGCTCTTATGCTGGCCAAAATGGCGGATTGCTGACAATTTCTGGCGCCAGCTATGGGATAATGCCATCTGGCATTCACGTGCGATCGGCGCATCCTGGAAACATCCCGCCCCGCCGCCGCGTCATGCCAGCCCCCTTGCCACCGGAAAACGCAGCCATGAACCCGACCGCCCCCATTCTCACCTCTTCCAACGACTACCACTGGAGCCGCACACCCTTCCCCGGCGTGGAATTCGTCTGGCTACGGCGCAATCCCGACGGCGGCGGCTCGGCGCTGATCAAACTGGAAAAAGGCGCTTCCCTGCCTCCTCATCACCATCCAGGCTGGGAACAGGTTTATGTGACAGCGGGCAAGTTGAAGATAGGCGAGCATGTGCTCGATCATGGCGACCATTTGTTCATCGACCGCCAGGTGGTGCATTCCGTCACCGCGCTGCAGCCCAGCACTTATCTCGCGATGTCGGAGACCGGCGGCGTGGAAATCATCGAACCGGCGGGCGCTTGACGGTTATTTAGGCTCGGCGATGCCCTGCAGCTTCCGCCAATCGCGCATCAGCGCTTGGCGGCGGCGGGGATAGCGCTCCTCCAGCGGCGCGCACAGCTGGATGCGATCGCAGCGGAAATGGCGGTAATCCTGCCGCTTCTCGCACCAGGCCGCCAGAACCTGGACGCGCTCGAAAAAACCCAGCGCGAAAGGCCATACTACCCGCTCGCTCGCCGCGCCTTTCTCATCCTGATAGCGCAGCTGCAACTTGCGCTGCCCGCGGATAGCCTCCCGCACCATGGCCACATCCACACTGGCCTCGAAACGCTCGGCCGAGCCGACCAGCAAGGCATTGTCTTCCAGCTGCCGCTTGAGGTCTTGCGGCAGCACCGCGCCCACCTTGGCCAAGGCATTGCCCGCCGCGCGCGCCAGCTTTGGGTCTGCCCGCTCCGCCACCCAGCCGCATGCCCAACACCAGCGCCTCGATTTCCTCTTCGGCGAACATCAAGGGCGGCAGCAAAAAACCGGGGCGCAACTGGTAGCCCAGCCCCGGCTCGCCGGCGATATCCGCCCCCTGCAACTGCAAGCTGGCGATATCGCGATACACGGTGCGCACGCTGACTTGCAACTCATCCGCCAGCGTTTGGGCGGTGACCGGCAGCCGATAGCCGCGCAGCAGCTGCAGCAGGCCAAGCAAGCGTTCCGAGCGGCTCATCGTCAGCCTAGCGCCGGGTAATCGCCCAAGCCATCGGGCCAGGCGGTCAGCACTTCAAAGCCGGTTTCAGTCACCGTCACCATATGCTCCCACTGCGCCGACAGCGAACCATCGCGGGTCAACACCGTCCAGCCGTCCGCCAGTATCCGCGTGGCGGCTTCGCCCTCATTGATCATCGGTTCGATGGTGAAAATCATGCCGGGCCGCAGCTTCAAACCCTGTCCTTGGCGGCCGTAATGCAGCACTTCCGGCTCATCGTGATACACCTTGCCGATGCCGTGGCCGCAGTATTCCCGCACCACGCTGTAACCCGCCGCCTCGGTGACGCTCTGGATGGCGTGGCCCACATCGCCCAGCGTCGCGCCGGGACGCACCGCCAGAATGCCGGCGCGCATCGCCGCATAGCAGGTCTCCACCAGCCGCTTGGACTGCGGCTTGGGCGTTCCTGCGTAGTACATGCGGCTGCTGTCGCCGAACCAGCCGTTTTTGATCAAGGCCACGTCGATGTTGACGATGTCGCCATCCTTCAGGATCTCCTTTTCCGAGGGGATGCCATGGCAGATCACATCATTGACCGAAGCGCAGATGGTTTTGGGATAACCGTGATAACCGATATTGGCCGGCTTGGATTTCAATTCCTTGATGATGAACTCGCGGCAACGCGCGTCCAGCTCCTCGGTGCTGACGCCTGGGCGGACATGCTCGCCTATCATCGCCAGCACTTCGGCCGCCAGCTTGCCTGCCTCGCGGGCATGCGCCAGATTTTCGGCGCCATGGATCGGCACGCGTCGTTTCATCGCTGCGCCTCCATCGCCTGGCCCAGGCTCAAGTTGTCGCCATCGCGGCTGGCGCGCAGCATGAGTTGGCATAATTCGCTGTAATGCAGCTCGGGATGCAGTTCGGCCAACATGCCGATGCGCAGCCAATGTTCGGCTTGCGAGTTGATGGAGCGGCTCAGCGCCTCGCTGGCCACGCGCAGATTGTCATGCATCTGCTCGGAAATCTTGACGATGCCCACGGCGTTCTCAATATACGAATAATATATAAAACATATATTAATTCGCCACTACTCATTTGGCAAGCCTCTTGCTTGGCAGTCAATTAATTAGAAAAACTAATTGTTTTTATTAAATTAAAAAGTAATTTCAATTCTTTACCAATGCTAAGCTTTGTCCATCATCACGGCAAGATGGACAAAACGCAGAGAATTACCGCGAATAAACGGCAAATTCAGGAAACTTACGATCATATCCCGCGCACTGCCATCTCCGCCCCACCCAGGAGCCCATCATGAAAATCCACGCGCTCGCGCTATCGCTGAGCCTGGCCTGCGCCGCCTGCATTGCCCAAGCCAGCCCCACCCAATGCGAAAACAAAGCCTTCACCGTGCAATTTCTAGGCTCAGGCGGCCCCATCTCCGACGACGCCCGCGCCTCCTCCGCCACGCTGATCTGGCTGAAGGGCAAACCGCTAGCGCTGATAGACGCCGGCGGCGGCGCGTTTCTGCGCTTCGGCCAATCCGGCGCCCGGCTGGAGGACGTGCGCTTCATCGGCCTCACCCACTTCCATACCGACCACGTCAGCGACCTGCCGGCATTGCTCAAAGGCAGCTATTTTTTCAATTCGCCGCATCAGATCGACATCGCCGGCCCCAGCGGCGGCGCAGGTTTTCCCAGCCTGAGCGGCTTCATGAATGCGCAGTTCAATGCCAAAACCGGCGCTTACGCCTACCTCTCTGGCCTGTATTCCGGCAAAGGCGACATCCCGCTGAAGCTCAACCTGAAAACAGTGGATTACGCCAAGGCCGAGCGCAGCACGGTATATCGACATGGCGGCGTCTCCATCAGCGCCTTGGGCATTCCGCATGGCGATGTGCCGACACTGGCCTATCGCATCGACGCGCCGGAAGGCAGCATCGTGATTTCCGCCGACCAAAACGGCGGCAATCCGCGATTTGTCGATTTCGCCAAGAATGCGGACATCTTGGTGATGCCGCTCGCCATCGACGAGCAAGCCGACGCGGCCTCCGCGTTTCTGCACGCCAAGCCGTCCACCGTAGGCCGCATCGCCGCGGCGGCAAAACCCAAGCAACTGGTGCTCAACCACTTCATGGGCAAAGGCCTGCGAGTCAAAGACGCATCCCTCGCTGTCGTTCGCCGCTACTACGCCGGCCCGGTTTACGCCGGCCGCGATCTCTCATGCTTTACGGCGCGCTGACATCGCCGCGCCATCCCCGTCACAGGAGCCCCGCCATGAACAAGCAGATCATTCTTTCCATCGCCATGACCTCGATGCTGAGCCTGAGCGCCGAAGCCGCGCCGGCAGCCGAGGCCAGCCAACCCGCGCAAGCGGTGAAAACCGACAGCGGCCACGGCGGCAAATGCGCCAGCGGCAAATGCGGCACCGTGAAAATGTATGAAAAAGCGAACATCCAGCACAATCCTCAAGACCAGTTGGTGCGCGCCCGCGATGGCAAATGCGGCAAGAGCGGCCAGGGCCTGCATGCCGCGCCGCCGCGCTGCGGCAAGATCGTGGAGGGGGTATGCGGACAATAGCTCCCTTGGCCGTCGGCGTCGGCCTGCGCGCCGAACATGCGCAGTGGCTGGCCGACAACGATCCGCAGCCCGGCATAGACTTCCTGGAAATCACGCTGGAGAACTGGCTGGGCGTCGGCGGCCGCAAACGCGAACAACTGGAGCGCATCGCCGAAAAATATCCGCTGATCGCCCACGGCCTCAGCTTGTCGATAGGCGATGAATTGCCGCTGGATCGGGAGCATGTCGCGCAGGCCCGGCGCTTTCTCGACCGCTACGGCATCGACCTCTACAGCGACCACCTCAGCTACTCCCGCGACAGCCAAGGCTATCTTTACGAACTGCTGCCGCTTCCGCGCAGCGAGGCGGAAGCGAAACGCATCGCCGCCAAAATCCGCCAAGCGCAAGACATGCTGGCGCGGCCGCTGATTCTGGAAAACATCAGTTACTACCACCAGCATCCCGGCCAGATGGACGAGGCGGATTTCATCCGCGCAGTCGCGGAGCGAAGCGGCTGCCAGCTGCTGCTGGACATCAACAATGTCCGCGTCAACGCCGGCAATCACGGCTACCAGGCCGAGCGCTTCATCGCCGCCCTGCCGAGCGCCGCCATCCGCTACTTCCACATCGCCGGCCACTGGCGACGCGAGGACGGCATGCTGATCGACACCCATGGCGAGCCAGTTTGCGCGAAGGTGGAGGCATTGGCTCGGCACGCCGTCGCCGTTCACGGCCCTCGTCCCCTAGTGCTGGAGCGCGACAACCGCTTGCCGCCATGGCAGGACTTATGCGGCGAAGCCGTGGCGCTGGGCCGGCGCCTTCATCCCGCCCAGGCATGGGCTGGCTAGCCAAAGGAAAAGCCATGGATAGGCAAACCCGCATCGAATGCTTCAGCCGCCAGCTGAGGACGCGCGCCGCGAAGCCGCCTTCTCCCTCCGTCGAACTGTACCGGGAGTTTGTATGCGGCAATATCGAGGAGGCGCTGACGCAAGTCTTCCCCTTGTTCTGCGAGCAGACAGGCGAAGACCAGCTCGCGGACATGGTGGACGCCTTTCTGGCCGAGCATGGGGCGCAGTCGCCGGCCTTCCACCACATCGCCACCGAGTTTCTGTGTTTCATGCAAACGCGGCTGCCCTTGCCGCTGCGGCAATGCCTGGAATACGAGTGGGTGCTGCTGCGCGCGGAGATCGACGACGCCGATGTCCGTCCGCCGTCAGATTCGCCCCTGCCGGGCAGCGCTGCGCTCGCGCTCAATCCCACGCTGATCTGCATCGAGCTTCAGCTGAGCGGGATCGGACTGGACGGCGCCTTCGCCATTTACCGCGACGCTCGGCATCAAGTAGCGCAAAAGCCGCTGTCGCAACTCGATCGCTGGATGCTGGGCAAGATCAGCCAGGGCGCCATGCCAAACGAACTGATCGCCCAATCCGCGCTGGACGCGGCCACTATCCGCGGCTGGCTGAGCGACGCCTACGCCGCGGGCCTGATCAACACAAGCAGCGGTCGCGCCTGACGCGGCCGCCAAGCCAGGAGTAACTGAAATGATTGCCAAGATAATGCACGCATTCGACCGCGCGGTCGCCGCTTGCCGACCTTACGACTTCCTCGCCCTGCTGGGCATCCGGCTTTACCTTCTGCCGGTGATCTATGTCGGCGCGCACTCCAAAGTGCTCGGCTTCGACGCTGCCGCCGCCTGGTTCGGCGCGCCAGCCAGCGAAGGCGGCCTCGGCCTGCCCTTCCCCATGCTGTTCGCCTTCCTGGCCGCCGCCACCGAGGTGGCCGGACTGATCTGCATCGCGCTGGGTCTGTTCACCCGGGTCATGGCGATTCCGATGATGGTTTTGATGAGCGCGGCCAGCGCCATGGTGCACCTGCCTCGCGGCTGGCTGGCCATCGCCGGCAAGGACATGGAATCCAGCCAGCGGCTGGCGGGCTTCCTGTCATGGCTGGCCGAGAACTTCCCCGGCCGCTACAACTACATCACCGAACTGGGCGATCCGGTGATCCTGAACAACGGCATGGAATTCGCCGCCACTTACTTCGTCATGCTGCTGGTGTTGTTCTTCTACGGCGGCGGACGCTATGTCAGCGCGGACTACTGGCTGCGCCGGCGCTTCGCCCGCTGAGCGCCCCTACCCAAAGGCCGCCGCTCTCGCTAGAATGGCTGCTCACTCTCCCAGGAGCAGCCGACATGCGCCATTGATGCCGCCGTGCCAAGCACGGCCTTGATCTGTCCCCTTTCGGGGTCCAAGCCATGCTTTCATGGAGCATCCTATGCCCGCATTGCAGCTGCAAAACCTGTCCTACCTATTGCCGGACGGCCGCCAGCCGTTTCCCGCTCTCAATCATGTTTTCCAACCGCGCCGCATCGGCCTTGTCGGCGAAAACGGCTGCGGAAAATCCTTGCTGGGCCGCCTGCTGGCCCGGAGCCTGCCGCCGACGGGCGGCCAACTATTGGGCAAAAACCGCATCTGGCGCCTGCCCCAGGAAATGGAGAGCCGCCGATACCCGACCATCGCCCATCTGGCCGGGGTGGATGCCATACTGGCGGCCTTGCGCCGCATAGCGCAAGGCTCGCTGGACGAAGGGGATTACCTCCAGGCTCAAGACCGCTGGGACTGCGAACAACGCTTGCTCCAACTCTTGGCTGAAATCGGACTGCCCAGCGCCCGCGCCGACACGCCCAGCCACGCCCTAAGCGGCGGAGAGCGCCAACGCGTCGCCCTCGCCTGCGCCTGGCAATCCGGCGCCGACTGGCTGATTCTCGACGAACCCAGCAATCACCTGGACATTCTGCAACGGCGCGATCTGGCCAAGCGCATCCGCGACTGGCCAGGCGGACTGATCTTGATCAGCCATGAGCCGGCCATCCTCGACGCCACGGATGAAATCGTCGAACTGTCCAGCCTGGGCCTGCGCAACTACGGGCCGGGTTACACGCGCTACCTGGAGACGCGAGTCCAGCAGCAAAGCCTGGCGCAAGCTCGCCTTGAAACCGAACGCCGCGCCAACCGCCAGCTGCGCCTTGAGCAGCAATCGCAACTGGAGAAACAGCGCAAGCGGGCCAGCCATGGCGCCCGCGAAGCGCGCGACGGCAATCAAAGCAAGCTCATTACCGATGCGAAAAAAGACCGCAGCCAAAAGCAATTGGGCAAACTGCTGGAGCGGCAACAAAGGACCCAAGCCGAACAAAAGCAAAAGCTGCTGGACGCGCAGACCGACCTGCAAGCCAGACCAGCGCCGATGCTGCGCATGCCTGGCTGCGAGCTTCCAGACGGCAAAATCGCGCTTGAGCTGATCGAGCTGCGGCTGCGCCACGGCACGCGCGCCGCCATCACGCTGCAAATGCGGGGGCCGGAAAGGATCGCCATCATAGGCGGCAACGGCAGCGGCAAATCCACGCTGCTGCGCACCCTGGCCGGCCATCTGCCGGCCCTGTCCGGGGAGTTGCGCCTGCAGGCGGCGCTCGGTTGCGTGGACCAGCACGCCATCCACGCCGGCCTCGCGCTCTCTCCCATCCAGAAGCTCCAGCAAAGCCACGCCAAACTGGGCGAGTCGGAAATCAGAACCCGGCTGGCGCAGCTGGGACTCAGCCGCGCGCAAACCGAAGGCCCATGCGCAGAGCTGAGCGGCGGCGAAAAAATGCGCGTGGCGCTGGCCGCGGCGCTCTACGCCGAGGCGACGCCGCAATTATTGCTGCTGGACGAGCCGGACAATCATCTGGACCAGGCCGCCAAGCAGGCGCTGATCGCCATGCTCAAGCAATATCAGGGCGCCCTGCTGGCCGTCTCCCACGATGCCGCCTTCTTGCGCGCCCTTCATCCGGATCGCTGGTTGTGGCTGGAATCCAACAAGACGAAAGCCAGTCTCAGCGAGGATTTCCCGATAGAGGCAAATTGAGGGCACGGCTTTTCTTGCATTTCAACATGAAACCGTACAAAATCAAATCATGAAAACAGACGAAGCCAAGCAGCACGGCGGCAAGCGCGCCAGCGCCGGACGCAAATCCGCCTTCGGCGGCGACAAAACCGTTGCCCTGCGCGTGCCGGAACCACTCAAGCCCATACTCCAGCAATGGCTGGACGACTATCGCAGCTGGCGCACCGCCAACAGCGAGCAGGCAAGCGACTTCCGCACCTTGTCGCATCAATTGAGCGAGGTATCGCTGCCGCTGTTCGCCAGCAGCGTGCCGGCCGGCTCGCCGGTTCCCGCCGATGACCTGAAAGAAGCGGACATCGACCTGAACGCTCACCTGGTGAGCCGCCCCGGCGACACCTTCATGGTGCGGGTCAAGGGCGACTCCATGCTGGGCGCAGGCATACATGATGGCGACCTGTTACTGGTGGAGCGCGGCAAAGAGCCTAAAAGCGGCAGAGTGGTGGTAGCCGCGCTGAACGGCGAACTGACGGTGAAACGTCTGGAAAAGAACGCGGACAGCGTGCGCCTGCTGCCGGAAAACCCCGACTACTCGCCTATAGAAGTGCCGGAAGACGCGTCGTTCCATATCTGGGGCGTGGTGACCAATGTCATCCACAAAGTGGACTAAGCATACGGGAGACTAGCATGGGCAAGCCAAGCGACAGCATCAAGATGAAGTTCAACGACTGGAAGCGCCTGCCGCGGCCCTACTGCGCCATGATAGAAGGACAGCCGCAAGTCTTGGTCAGCCGCCCCGGCCGCACCTTCTTCGTTCCTGTCCAATTCGTATAAGCGGCGGGATGGCGGCTGAGCAGCGCCATCACCGCGCCTCTCCGGATGAAACCACGCCGCGAACTGTCCGCCAAAGAGCCGCAAACAAAACGCGGCGAAGCGTCTGAGGCAAGGAGCGTCGACGCAGGCAGTCCAGACTGCATCGCTAGTGCGGGGCAATGCAGCATCAGGAGCTTTGCCAGCGGTTTTCCGACGGCGATCAAGCTCGGCATCGAGCGCGGCTTGGCTCAGTGCTTGTTGAGGCCAAAGAAGTTGCGGATGCGATCCACCAGCTCAGCCCGCCGCGGCAAACCGCCCTCGTCCTCACCCATGGCCTCCGGCAAACGGCTGCGGCGCTCTTCCAGCCGCTCAGCCAATATCGACGAGATTGTCTCCGCCAATTCCTTGCGCGAGACAAGAATCGCCTGGAAGGCGTCCTTATCCAAACGCAAGCACTCCACATTGGATCGGGCAATGACAGTGCCAGAGCGCGATTCGCCGGTCATCAAGCCCATTTCGCCAAAAAAGCTGCCAGGCTTCAACACATCCACCAGCTTGCGATTGCCGTCCGGCAGTGTCACCCACACCTCCACCTCGCCTGACAGCATGATATACAGCCAATGCGCCACCGAACCCTGATGCATGATGATGTCGCCGGTCACAAAGGGCGTGAACTTCAACTGATCCGCCAGCACCACCATCTCTTCATCGTTCAGGCTGGTCAGCAGCTCCACCTTGCGCAAGGCCTGCACCCGCTCCTCCAGGTGCTTCTTCATCCGCGCTTCCATATACTTTTCATTTTCCTTGATGGTCAGCACGTTGTAGTACGGCGAAGCCATTTTCAGATTGTGCCGCCGCAGCGCCGCGTCGATATGGGTACGGACCACGGAATCGGTATAGTCGTCCGCCGACAAGTCCGTCAGCCAATACCGCACCGCATAGCGGCTATAGCCGTTTTCATGCCCCATCAGGATGCAGTTCGGCTCAGGCATCGCGGCCACGCCGGGCAACTGCGCCTCGCGCAAAGAGCGCTCCACCACGCCTATGATCTGAGTGGGCAAGGTATCCCAATGGATGTTGAACCACACCCAGCGCCGCCATTGCAGCGGCTGGCCATGACGCTTGCCCAGAATCGCGAAGTAGTTTTTCATCAGCACGCTATTGGGAATGACCATGGTCTCCCAATTGCGCGTTTCCAGCGTGGTGGCGCGCCAATTGATCTCCACCACCCGCCCCACCAGATCCCCAACCTTGATCCAATCGCCCAACTCGACGGAGTTGTCGAACTGCAAGGACAGGCCGGCCAGGATATTGCCCAGCGTATCCTGCATCGAGAACGCCAGCACCGCCGTGATCACCGCCGACGTGGTGACGATATGGCTCACATCCAGTCCCGCCAATCTGAGCAAGACCAAACCCCAGGCGACATAGCCCAGCGCCACCAGGATATCTTCCAGAATCCTGGGCGGATGCAGACGCAGCACAGGCATGAATAAACGGAATAAAAGCATGGCCCACAGACGGATCAATGACAAACCCATTATCACGACCGCGGTCTGGCGAAGGTATTGCCCCGTAACGGTGGCATTGCTGATATTCACCACCAGCAGCATCGCAAGCGTCAATATCGACGTGCGCAGCACTCGCTTGCGGCTATCTGGACGGAGAAAATACAAGAGAATGGCGAAAACAGCCGTAACAGCGACAAACAAGGTCAAGGAACCATGCCATACAGAAGGTATCAGGCGTTCCAGCCAACCAATGGCAACAGGAGAGTCATCCATACATTATCCGCCCGGATTTTTCTTTTATTGATAGCCCATAGCGGCGGATAAAAAAAAGCCCTCCCGTGAGGGAGGGTTGCAAGGTATCGGGGAAGTGTAAGATCTGCGGCCAGGCGGCCGTCAGAAATTACAGAACCTTGTTTATACCGAAACAAGGTACTTTTCGATCTTAACAACTGCTTGCCGATTTCGATATGAGTATATTTACTTACCCAATTGAGACGATAGAATACGGCTTACCGCTTCAGACTCCTGCTCTCGCCGAATCAGCTCGAACAGCTCGGCCGCCTCCGGCCATGTCCGCTTCAACAAGCCCAGCCACTGCTTCAGCCGAGCGACCGGGTAACGGTTCTCCCCAGACTTCTCCCAGCACTGCTGGAAAAAGTCCAAGACCCAAGGCAGCATGGCATTCCATGCCATAGGCGCCTCGCCGAGCCCGTTTGCTATTCTCAAAGCCAAATCCGGACAGGCCACCAAACCGCGCCCTATCATCACCGTTTCGCAACCGCTCTCTTCGCGAATCGCGCGGTAATCGTCCAACGTCCATACTTCGCCATTGGCGGTCACGGGAATATTCACGCTCTCGCGGATTTTCGCGATCCAGTCCCAATGCGCCGGCGGTTTGTAGCCTTCCACCTTGGTGCGGCCATGCACGGTCAACTCGTCCGCGCCCGCGCTGGCGATGGCCTGGGCGCACTCCAGCGCCCGGCTCTTGTCCTCGAAGCCCAAGCGCATCTTGGCCGTTACCGGCGTGCCGGCGGGAACGGCGCGGCGCATGGCGGATACGATCTCGTGCAGCAGCTCGGGCTCATTCAACAACACGGCGCCGCCGCGGTGGCGATTGACAGTCGGCGCGGGACAGCCGAAATTAAGATCAACGCCCAGCGCGCCCAAACTGGCCGCCTTAGCGCCGTTTTCAGCCAGGCAGACCGCGTCCGAGCCCAGCAATTGCACCCGCACCGGCACTCCCGCGCGGGTACGCGACTGCGTAGCCAGCTCAGGCGCCAGCCGCATGAACATGCGTGTCGGGAGCAAGACGGAAGTGACGCGGACAAATTCCGTCACGCACAGATCGATGCCGCCGATCCGGGTCAGGACATCGCGCATCACATCGTCAACCAGTCCCTCCATGGGAGCGAGCACCAGCTTCATTATCTAACCTGCTGAAAAAGGGCGTTATTGTAACGCAAGCCGAAAAAACATGATGGAGATTGTCGATGACCACCACTCTGACCATCGCCACGCCAGAGTCGGTTGGCAGCTGGCTGCCGCTATTCACCGCCTACCTGGCCTTCTACAAGGTGCAGCAGCCGCCGGAAGCCTGCCTAGACTATCTGGGCGAAAGACTTCGCCGCCGCCAGGCCGTGGCCTTTCTCGCCTCCCAGGATGGCCAACCCAAGGGTTTCGCCCTGATGTACACTGGATTTTCCTCCTTGTCGCTCAGGCCGTGCTGGGTATTGCATGACCTATTCGTCGCCGCCGACGCTCGCGGGCAAGGGTTCGGCGCCCAGTTGATCAAGCGCTGCCAGCAATACGCGCTAGATCTGGGCGGCGGCGAGATCATGCTGCAAACCGCGCATGACAACAAGCAGGCTCAGCGGCTCTACGAAAAGCTCGGCTTCAAGCTGGACAAGGACTTCCGCGTCTATTACTGGCACAGCCTGCCAAGTTGACGCTATCGGCGGGCTGGTGCATTCTCGGCCTCCCTCCAACCCTTGATCGGAGCGTCCGCATGCCCGCGCCAGGAATCTACCGCCATTTCCGCAATCAGCAGCTCTACCAGTTGATCGGCCCCGCCAAACATTCGGAAAGCCTTGAGCCCATGGTGATCTACCGCGCGCTGTACGGCGACTACGGCCTTTGGGCGCGGCCCGCCGCCATGTTCGAGGAAATGGTCGAACATGAGGGCGCGCAAGTTCCCCGATTCAGCCTGGTTCAAAGCCTGTAAGTCCTGAATGCGCATTTATCGGACAGACCAGTTTCCGCTGCCGCTGCCGGATGGCCACCGTTTTCCGGTGGAGAAGTACGCGCTGCTGGCGCGCCGCGTGGAAGGGTTCGCCAGCCGGCTGCTGGAAACGGCGCCCGCCGCCAGCCGCTATGAACTGCTGCATGCCCATGACGCCGAATATATCGACGCCGTCCTGAACGGCAGCCTCAGCGCTCAGGCCCAGCGCGAAATCGGCCTGCCCTGGTCTGCCCAGTTGGCCGAGCGCAGCCTGCGCTCCGTCGGCGCCACGATCGCTGCCGCGCGCTCCGCCCTTCAGGAAGGCTGCGGCGTCAATCTGGCAGGCGGCACCCATCACGCCTATCGGGACAAGGGCAGCGGTTTCTGCGTATTCAACGATGTGGCCGTCGCCGCCCTGTTGATGCTGGGCGAAGCGCTCTCTCGCCGCGTGCTGATCATCGATCTGGATGTGCACCAAGGCAACGGCACCGCCGCCATCGCCGCCGGAGATCCCCGGATTTACACCTTCTCCATGCATGGTGCCCGCAACTTTCCCTTCCGCCGCGAACGCAGCTCGCTGGACATCGAGCTGCCCGACGATGCGGATGACGATCAGTATTTGTCGACGCTGCGCCAGCAACTCCCCCGGATATTTGCCGCCGGCCGCCCCGATCTGGTGTTTTACCTGGCCGGCGCCGACCCCTATCGCGGCGATAGGCTGGGAAGGCTGGCGCTCAGCCGCGAAGGGCTTGCCGAGCGCGACCGGATGGTGATCAACGCTTGCCAGGAAAAGGATGCGGCGCTGGCCATCGCCATGGCTGGAGGCTATGCCATCCCCATTGACGACACCGTGACAATTCAGGCGGAAACGGTCAGACTGGCCTGCGAGACTTTTCAACCGGGACAAAGCTAAATCGTCCCTCATCCCAATGGAGCCAACGATGGAACAAGCGATCCTGGGGGGCGGCTGCTTCTGGTGCCTGGAGGCCGCCTTCTCCCGTCTTCAGGGCGTAACGAAAGTTGTGTCCGGCTATTGCGGAGGCGATACCGATCAACCGGACTACCGCCAAGTCTGCTCGGGCGCGACCGGCCATGTCGAAGTGGTGGAAGTTCATTACGACCCGGCCCGCATCGACTACGCCACGCTGCTGCAAGTCTTCTTCGCCATCCATGACCCGACCACCCTGAATCGTCAAGGGCACGATGTCGGCACCCAGTACGCCTCGGCAATTTTCTTCAAGGACGAGCGGCAGCGGCTCGTCGCCGAGCAAACCATCGCCCAGTTGGAGCGGGAGCAGGTTTTCGACGCGCCCATCGTCACCCGCCTGGAATCCGCGCCGCGCTTTTATCCGGCCGAGGAATATCATCAGGATTACTACAATCAGCACCAGGAGCAAAACTATTGCCAACTGGTAATATCACCAAAACTGGCCAAAATTCGCCATAAATTCGCACATTTGCTGCAACAAGGGGAGTAACAAAGGCAGCCTCCGCCGGTATAATGGCGCGCCAGGCGCAAACCTGGCTCCGTCCCACTCGTACCAAGCAAAGCAATAAGCATGTCCCACCAAGCGGCACAACGCCCAACCACTCACCGTGCGCTGAGGACACATTTTGACATCTTGCGGACCTCCTCTCCTCGCAGCAAGCTGGCAGGCTTGCTGTGCTGGCTGTTGGCCAGCGGTTTATTGCTTGCCCACTCTTTGCTGCTGGATCTGCGCCAGCAAAAACAAGAGTTCCAGCAAACTGCGGATCAACTCGTCCAAAACGCCGACCACCGTCTGCGCAACAGCGAAATGCTGCAACAAGAAGTGGGAGAGATTGTTTCCAGCGCCTCGCCCGCCCGGCGGGAACGCATCAGCGCCCTGACAGCCTCCGCCACGGAGACGCAGCCGCAGCTTTATTTCATCGGCTATCAGCCCCTGGTCAGCCAGGCCGAGCGCGCCGGATTCGAAGCCCAGCAGACCAAGCTGCTAGGCAAGCCCTTCAATATCCGCGACTATCTTCATGATCGCAGCAACAGCTGGCGCAATCCTTCCGCATGGCGGCTGGCTCCAGTACGCCCCCGCTACCTGCCGCTAAGCATGGCCGAACCTGGACTCGGTTCGCATGATTGGCGAGAGGCCGGCCTGGACATGCTGGACGACAATGTGCTGGCGGCGTCGGTCAACAAGGCTTTGGGAAACCTCCAGGCCACCTCCCCCATCCTGACGCTTCACAACGGCGAACCCGGCTTCGCCTTGTTCCGCACCATCTACCAAACCGAAACGCCCTCGCCGGTTCCGCTGGTCAGAATGGAGCAAGCCTGCGGCGTGGTGATGCAAGTGCTGTATCTGAAGCCCCTGCTGGCCCTGCCGCCCTCGCAAAGCACGCGCTATTCCCTGCAGCTGATCAGCCGCGACGCCGGCGCCGAAACACCGCAAAGCCTTGCCAGCCAAAGCCTGGAGGAAACCGAATCCTGGCTGCCGGAGGTCTTGCCTGAGCTCAGCTTCCATGCCGCGCTGCCCCGCGCCACGCTGCCCTATGAGCTGGTGTTGAAGCGGCAATTGCAATTTGAACGCACCACGCTGATCGAGCTCTTGCTGATAGGGACGTACGCGCTGTTGCCCGCCTACCTATGCTGGGCGCTGCTGGCCATGCTGGAGCACACCCATCAGACGCGCAAAAAAACGGAAGAGGATATTTTCCGCGAGCGCGAATATGCCACGGTCGCCTTGCGCAGCATCGGCGACGCGGTCATCAGCATCGACACCCATCGCATTATTCAATACCTGAACCCCGCCGCAGAGGCTTTGCTCAGCCTGCCCGCCGTTCAAGCGCTGCAACGCCGGCTGCAGCAAGTCGCGCCGCTGCACTACGAATTTTCCCGGCACCCGGCCTCCGACCCTGTCGAAGAAGCCGAAAGAAGCCGCCAGGAGGTCTATCTGGCGCAAAACTGCTACCTGAAACGCAACAGCGGCGAAAAAATCCTGATCGAGGGCAGCGTGGCGCCGTTGCTGGGACGCAACGGCCAACTGACCGGTTTCGTGCTGACGTTCCGCGACACCGCCCCCATTCGCCGCCGCATGCTGGCCGCGCTGGAAGCCAGCGAAACCCGGCTGCGCCAGCATGAAATGGAGCTGGCGCGCGTCGCCCGCATCAACACCATGGGCGAAATGGCATCCGGCATCGCCCACGAGATCAACCAGCCGCTGTCCGCGATCATGAGCTATTGCCAGGCTGGCTTGAGCTTGCTGGACGAGGACGAGCTGGACACGGCCATGCTGCGGCGCGCCCTGACCTCTTCCGTCAACCAGGCCGACCGGGCCGGCCGCATCATTCACCGCCTGCGCGATTTCGTCACCCGCAAAAACCATCAACTGTCAGCGGTACAGCTCAATCAGACTGTGCATAACGCATTGTCGCTGCTGGACTATGAGTTGCAGGATCACGAAATTCATATCGAGCAAAACTTCGCGCCCGAGTTGCCGCTGGTATACGCTGATACTATCCAGCTGGAGCAAGTGGTGCTGAATCTGGCCCGCAACGCGGTGGAAGCCATGGAGCAGACGCGCCCCTGGGGACGCCTGAACCTGACCACCCGCCAACAGGGCGACCGTGTCCAACTGATCATCAGCGACAACGGCAGCGGCATTCCACCCGACAAGCTGGACCGTATCTTCGACCCGTTCTTCAGCACCAAGCCCAACGGCATGGGCCTGGGTCTGGCGATCTGCCAGACCGCGGTCGAGGCATTCGGCGGCAGGCTCACAGCCGGCAACAAACCCGGCTCGGGAGCCGAGTTCATCATTGACTTGCCATGCGTCCCGCGCGCCGTGGCCCAACCATCCGGAGCAGAAGCCTGATGCAAAACACCACTCCAACCGTGTTCATCGTCGACGACGACCCGGCGGTGCTCGACTCATTGGCCATGCTGATCACTGCGCAAGGGATGAAAACCGTCACCTTTCCCAATGCCATGGAATTTCTGGACGGTTATCAAGGCAACCAGATCTGCTGCTTGGTGCTGGACATCCGCATGCCGCAAATCACCGGACTGGCGCTGCAGGAGCAATTGCTGGAGCGCGATGTCAACATCCCCATCGTTTTCATCACCGGCCATGGCGATATCGAACAATGCCGCCGCGCGTTCCAGACCGGCGCGATAGACTTCCTGACCAAGCCCATAGACCAGGCCAGGCTGATTGAAAGCCTGCGCAAGGGCATTCGGCTCAGCATTCAGCAACTGCAGAAAGAAGAAGAAACGCAGGAGGTGATGAGCCAGCTCTCCAAGATCAGCGGCCGCGAGCGCGAGGTGCTGGAGTTGGTGGCGGACGGCTTGTCCAGCAAGGAAATCGCCCGCGAACTGGACCTGTCGCCGCGCACCATCGAAGTGCATCGCGCCAACCTGTTCAGCAAGCTAGGCGTCGATTCGCTCGCCGATCTGGTACGCTTCTACCTGAAGGCGCTGGAGGCCACCGGCAAAAAGCGCAATGACGATATTTTTCTCAACGAAATGCCGCCGAACCCGTAAAATCGACGCATGCAAAGACTGTTCAAACACATCTGCCTGGTTGCCCGCCACAACAAGCCCAGCATCACGCCGGCGCTGTTGCAGCTGGCCGACCACCTGGCCGCAGCCGGCGCCACGGTGCTGATAGACAAAGAAAGCATCAATCCGGACGAGGCGAAGGACCATGCGCTGATCGACCGCAACGACATGGGCAAGCTGGCCGATCTGTGCATCGTGCTGGGCGGCGACGGCACCATGCTGTCCATCGCCCGCCTGCTGGCGCCCTACCGCGTGCCGCTGGTCGGCATCAACCAAGGCCGGCTGGGCTTCATGACCGACATCCCGCTGCATGAGATGCTGGATTCGGTGGACGCCATCCTGCACGGCAAATTCGTGCCGGAAGACCGCATCCTGCTGCAAGCGGCCGTTGTCCGCGAGGATGCCGAAGTCGCCAGCGCGCTGGCCTTCAACGATGTCGTGTTCAGCCGCGGCGCAGTGGGCTCGATGATAGAATTCGAAGTCTTCATCGACAACCAGTTCGTCTACAGCCAGCGCTCGGACGGCCTGATCGTGTCCACGCCCACCGGCTCCACCGCTTATTCGCTGGCCTCAGGCGGCCCCATCCTGCATCCCACGCTGCAGGCCATCGCCCTGGTGCCCATCTGCCCGCAGTCGCTGTCCAACCGGCCGATTGCGGTCAACGACTCCTGCGAGGTGGAATTCATGCTCACCCGCGGACTGGACGCGCGCGTCCACTTCGACGGCCAACTGCACTGCAATCTGATGGAAATGGACCGGGTGCTGATCCGCCGCTACCGCAACCCGCTGCGCATCCTGCATCCCGAAGGCTACAACTACTACGACATGCTGCGCCACAAGCTCCATTGGGGCGAGCGCCTGATCTGACCCGCACAGACCCTAAATCATGCTTCTATCGCTGACCGTAAAAGACTTCGTCATCGTCGACAGCATCGCGCTGGACTTCTCTCCCGGCTTCACCGTGCTCACCGGCGAAACCGGCGCCGGCAAATCCATCATCCTGGACGCGCTGGGCCTGCTGCTGGGCGACCGCGCCGACGGCGCTCAAGTGCGCGAAGGCTCCGACCGCGCCGAGATCACGGCGGAGTTTTCCATCGCGCAGCGGCCGGAAATCGATGCCTGGCTGAACGGCAACGAACTGTCCGGCGACGAAGGCATCCTGCTGCTGCGCCGCCTGGTGGACAGAAGCGGCCGCTCCAAAAGCTTCGTCAACGGCCAGGCCGCCACGCTGGCGCAATTGAAGCAGCTAGGCGAATTCCTGGTGGACATCCACGGCCAGCATGCCCACCAGTCGCTGACCAAAAGCGAGATCCAGCGCCAGTTGCTGGATGCCTACGCCGGCTCCGGCGCGCTGGCGCGGGACGTCAACAAGGCCTGGCAGGAATGGCAGAGCGCGCGCCAAGCCCGGAGCGACGCTGAGCGGCTGTCGCGCGAGTCGGAAGTGGAGCGCGAACGCCTGACCTGGCAGATCGGCGAGCTGTCGGAACTGAACCTGCAACCCGACGAATGGGCCGCGCTAAGCCAAAGCCACACCCGGCTGGCCAACTCCGCCGAACTGGTGCAAAGCGCTCAGCAGGCGGTGGACGTGCTGTCGGAACAGGACAACAGCTGCCTGAGCCTGCTGGCCCACGTGCAAACCCGGCTCTCCAGACTGGCCAACCTCGACCCCCGCCTGGCGGACACGCTGTCGTTGCTGGACTCGGTGGACGCCGAGCTGCGCGAAGTGGTCTACAGCCTGCGCGACTACGCCAGCGATATCGATCAAGACCCCAGCCAGCTGGCCGAGATGGAGCGCCGACTGGACCTGTTGATGAGCGCCGCGCGCAAATACCGCGTGCAGCCGGCCGATCTGAACGACAAGCTGGCCGACTGGCAGCAGCAGCTGGCGGCGCTGGAAGCCAGCGTGGACGTGGAAGCGCTGAGCGTGGCCGAGTCGGCCAAGCTGGCCCGCTACCGCACGCTGGCCGAATCGCTGTCCGGCAAGCGCCGCCAGGCCGCCAGCGAGCTATCGGAACGCATCTCCGGCGAAATGGGCCGGCTGGCGATGGGCGGCGCCCGCTTCGCCATCGAGCTCTCCGCCCTCGCCGAACCCGGCGCGCATGGCATGGAATCCATCGAATACCTGGTGGCGGCCAACGCCGGCACCAGCCTGCGCCCATTGGCCAAAGTGGCTTCCGGCGGCGAACTGTCGCGCATCAGCCTGGCCATGCAAGTGGTAATCAGCCAGGTAGCCAGCGTGCCGACGCTGATCTTCGACGAAGTGGACGTCGGCATAGGCGGCCGCGTGGCCGAAGTCATCGGCCACATGCTGCGCGACCTGGGCCAACGCTACCAGGTGCTATGCATCACCCACCTGCCCCAGGTGGCGTCCTGCGGCAAGCAGCACTGGCAAGTCAGCAAGCGCGAGCAAAAAGGCCAAGTGCTCAGCCGCATCGCGCCGCTGGACGCCGAACAAAGGGTGCTGGAAATCGCCCGCATGCTGGGCGGCGTGGAACTCACCCAAACCACCCGCGAGCACGCGGCGGAAATGCTGGCCTCAAACGCCGCATCCCTCTAGCCAAAAGCCGCATTTACAGATAGAATTGTCTCCCTCTACCGAATCTGGAAGCGTGGCAGAGCGGTTTAATGCAAGGGTATTGAAAGTCTGTGCAAAGCCCTACGAGCCAATAAGCGCAAGGCACCGTTTCCGCATCAAGCAAAATCATTTCCGCACCCAAGATGATTTTGAACACCGGAGGTTTGGGTGAGTGGTTTAAACCAGCAGTCTTGAAAACTGCCGACGGGCAACCGTCCGTGGGTTCGAATCCCACAGCCTCCGCCAATACAAAAGGCCCGGACATATCGTCCGGGCCTTTGCCATTTCCGTCTCTCACTTGGTCGGTCTTACCGTTTTCCCCACCCTCACATACACCATCTTCGTGATCTGCACCTAATGAACCGCGCCATCGTGCAAACGCTGGAGCAGCTGGCGCTGGCCGGGCTGGTGGTGATCGACAAGCAGCGGCTGAAGGAGTTGGGATGAGCGCCGTAACCTTCTTCATCCCCGGCGCGCCAGTGGGCAAGCAGCACGCGCGCAGCGCCACCCGCATCCGCCAGGGCGCCGACGGCCAGGCCCAGGCCCACACCCGGCATTACACGCCAGCCAAAACCGCCCACTACGAAGCGCGGGTGTCGTGGATCGCCAAGCAGGCCTTCGGCAACCGGCCCTTGATCACCGGCCCGGTGGACATCGAGCTGCGGATTTTTCTGCCGGTGCCGGCCAGCTGGCCGAAACGCCGCCGCGCGCTGGCTCTGGCCGGGCTGGTACTGCCCACGGTGAAGCCAGACATCGACAACATCGAAAAGGCGGTTTACGACGCGCTGAACAAGGTCGTCTGGCAGGACGACGCGCTGGTGTGCGATGTGGTGAAGAGCAAGCGGTACGCAGAACAAGCTGGAGTCAAGGTGACGATCAAGCCGATCGACGCCGCCCAGCCTACGTGACGACAAGCAGGGGGACAGACATGCAGGCATCGACGATTCAAAACCTGGTGGGGCTGTGCTTTCAGATGGAAACCACCCTGCTGCTCAAAACCCAGCGCTTTGGCCAGTACGAGCCGCCGGAGTTTGAAGCGCTGACCATGCACGAGAAGAAAGCCCAAACCGCCATGATCATGGCCAAGATCAACCGCCTGCCCAATCTTCAACGCGCCGTGCTGTGGGCGCTGCACGCCCGCCGCGAAACCGAAATGATCTACCTCACCACCCACACGCCGTGCAAATACGGCTACAAGACGGACCTGGACATCATCCGCAAATGGGCCACCGGCAAAGGCCCCGGCTGCCGAGACCTGGGCGACCGCCACGGCGTCCACCACACCACCCTGCACCGCTACGGCAAAACCATCGTCCGCCAGCTGGAGCAGGCAATGCACCAAGCCTATGCCGCGCTGGAGCGGCCGCTGGGAGAGATTATTGGCAGGTTGCGGTATGAGGTGGCGGCGGCTTGATGGCGAGGGGGCGTAATAGAATAGGATACAGACCACTCTTACAACCATGGACTCAGCGCCGAGCGACCTTGCCTGGTAAGTGGTGCGATTCATTCACTTCTAGAACCCAATTAAGAAGTGATCCGGCCAGAATCATAATAATATTAATATGAAAGTCTTGACGACATAGGACTTGTGCGGCAAAATTTTTTATTTAAATCGAACATTCGGACGGCCAATTGCAAGCTGGCTCTCGGAGTGACAAATCCAAATGACGCCGTTAATATGATGAGCGATATTAATAAGCAACCTTTTTTTACACAATTAGACTCTATCCAAGATAAACACATTCAAATTTGCAGAGATCTGACTGCATCTAATCTTGAGGTTTTTTTAACAGCTCTACGTCCCATTCGGCTCGAGTTCAGTAATTGTTTAAATGAAATATGGAATAGATATGAATTAATGATTAGAAAAGAACCAGGACATAGTCATCTTGTATTGTCAGGCTCAGGGGATATCTTGCCAGATATCAAGGAGAGAGAAAAATTTGAAGCAGTTTTAGCCTCATATACCTCTGGGGTTAGAAGTGTAGAGAATGTTATTTTTGAAGGCGCGTATGTTCAAGCATGTGCACTTATCAGGCAGGAGCTCGAAGCGCTCACGCAAATGCGAAATCTCATACAAGACACGGCCAAAGATAAAACAGCACCAAATATTAAAGTGCTGGAGATTTTCTATAGGCGTTTGTATAGTGAGCTAACGAAAATAACTCACCTTTCTTGCCATGACAGCTTATCAACAATAGCAAAGGGGAATAGCATGCCCGAAATGCTAATTTCACCATTGCAATATAGCTTTATATCCAATTTTGATGAAAGCCTCAGCAAAAATCTGCTTGCAATACATTATGCAGCATTGGCCGAAACAGTTCTTTGCCTTAAAGATTATTTCAAAAAACATATTCCCGATATAAAACTACACCCTGATTCCATATCGAAATTAAACGATGCTTATAATGAATTAGTAAAATTGGTGCCTGATCTAGAACTTGAAAGCAAAACAACAATCGAGAACCAACAAGAAGAGGACTAGGCTTTTCGCCATTAGGCTCGACAGCCCTGAGGCTAACCAATTCTTAACTCATTACTCCACCTCACCTGATAATGCGTGATTTGGCTGAACGACATCTATACTTAAATATTAGGCAGCAAGCCATCTGGGTAAGTTATGACCATCTCTGAATTCAAGGATTTAATGCTCGGATTGTCTGCAAGCATATCCATGTTTACAATTGCCACGAGCATTTGGCTCTCACTTAAAGAATACAGATTAAAGCTACGTGCGGAGGGGCGCCAACAAAAATCCATGGAAATAGAGGCTGAAATTCGCCTTCAAACCCTATTTGTGGAGCTGTTGAAAATTGCCAATGGCCGGAGTGGGTACCAGTTATCGGAGAAAACTGCAGAATTTATCCTTCAAAACCTTAAAGTGGAAGAAGGTACGCCCCTTACAATTCAGAATCTTAATCGTGCAGTGGAAGATGCCGCAATATTAAGCCTTCCAGTTGGGTCTGCCTCACAAGATGCTGCAATGGCTGCAATAGCTGCCCTAAGCCTTAAATATATTGAGTTGGAGGCCCCAGGCATTCGTGCTCTCGAATCTCTTGCATCCACAATCAAGTCAGATTGTGCTCGATATTATCTTGAGCTTGTTAGGCACACTCTTTCTAAGCGAGATGCGGCCTAATCACTCTGTAGAAGATGGGCCGTAGGCTGGGCCAAGCTTGCGAAGCCCAACGTTTACCGCGAAACATTTGATGCTGCCTATCGAATCAGGCAAAGTCTATTTTTCTCGGTCAACGTTGGGCTCAGCATACGGCCACTAGCTTGGCAATAGTACGTCCCGTCCCCTCCCTACCCCATAAAGCACCCGGCCTTCATTAGGCTGCATTTAACGCAATAATCTTAACGTCATATTTTGCGCACGCCAGAATCTGGTGCTTCGCCCGACTTTCGGGTGCCAATCACTAGCCTAGGCCTCAGGAGCGCCCCGCCATGAATCTTCAACTCCAAGATCGATGCGCCGTTGTTACGGGCGGCTCCAGCGGAATTGGCGCTGCAATCGTTCAAACCCTCGCGGAAGAAGGCTGAAATGTCCACTTTTGCGGTCGTAATGCTGAAAACATCGAGCGCACGTTGAAGCGGTGCGCGCACCTCTCGGCAAAGGTTGTCGGCGAACGCCTTGATGTGACCGATGCTCAGGCCAGCGCGGACTGGCTTAATCGAGTGGGTGACTTTGACTTCTTCATCCCCAACGTCAGCGCGCTGTCTGGCGCGTGGGAGCAATCTCTCGCCGTAGACATTCGCGCTACCGTGGCGGTCACGGAGCTTGCCATTCCCCACCTTCAGCGCTCGCCATGCGCGGCCATCACGTATATTGGCTCGAAGGCTGGATCATTGGCCGCCCCCAACTCTGCTGCGTACGGCGCATCCAAGGCGGCGATGGCCCACTACATGAAAAGTCTTGCCGCTCAGTACGCGCCAAGAGTGCGCGTGAATGTTGTCTCGCCTGGCGACACGCTGGCGGAAGGCGGCCTTTGGGACAAGGTGCGCGAAGAAGATCCAGACACATATGCGAAGGTCCTGGCCCGCAACCCTCTCGGGCGACTCGCTGCGCCCGAGGAGATTGCGCGGGTCGTGGTCTTTCTTTCGAGTCCCGTCGCAAGCTTTGTCACGGGCGCAAACTGGTACGTTGACGGCGGATCGATTGCGCATGTGCAAATCTGAACTGCGGCCGGCCCCCTCGCTCAACCGGACCCGCGCCGGCGCGCCGCCTGCGGATTTCATTTCATTCAGGCCTTGCGGCGTTCTGCCGGCGCGGGCCAGTCTGCTCCAATGTTAGGCTTTGCAATGAAGCTCCGAACTACCGTCTGGGTTTATCTGGCTATTCTCATCGCTGCCGCGGGCGTCATCATCCATGTCGGCGCGGTGTGTCTTGGTTCGTTTTCTTCGGGGCGCCGCCAAGCGTGGTTGCCTCTGCTCGGGCTGGAACATGGCTCGCGCCTGCCGTTGGCCTTTTCATTGCCGCCCTGATGGGGTCGAGTGGCTATTACGCTGCGTCGGCACGTCATCGAGATAGTCATCCGCCGGGGATGGGAAGCCGGCGAACACGGGCGTCAGGGCGAGCGGCGAGCGCTGAGTACCGGACACAGATGTTTTACTTAGGCCGATAGGCATATTACTCACTAGCACATTGAATTTGTACAATTTCAACATACAGGATTACAGCTCATTCCCGCAACCAGCCTTTGACGGACTGTGCAATCATGAAAAAAGCGATAACCACTTGAAAAAGCTGACCAAAATGCTGACCAAACCACCTCAAAAAGCCAAAAAAAACCCTGCATAAGCAGGGCTGTTTTTTGCAAGCAATTGACTTTGCCAGGAATTTTGGTGGAGGCGGCGGGAATCGAACCCGCGTCCGAAAGTCCTCTACAGTGAGTTCTACATACTTAGTCGTGTCTTTTGGGATTTAACCTCTGCCACGCCGACGGACAGGCTGGACTTTGGCGAGTTACCTATTATTTCGCACTGAACCAAGTAACCCGGGACAGCACTAGCAGATGTAAAGTGACACTACAGGGTTTTGACGCCCCCGGCCCATCTGCGAACCGTTGTAGTGTCTGGCCGGCCGTTAGGCTGCCAGAGCGTAAGTTTCGTCGTTTGCGACTAAATAAATTCAGCGTTTTACGGGGTGACTGAAATCCCGGTATGCCCTCATCTGCTTCGCAACCCCCGTCGAAACCAGGTCGCCCCCAGATAAGAATGATGATTATATTACATCCATCATCGCTTGGCGAGCCTTATCATACGCCCGCCTTTCACTTTACTTGAACAACATATGCCCCAGCTTGGCAGCCTTGGTGTCCAAGTATTTATCATTATAGGGATTGCGGCCCACTTGCAGCGGCACGCGCTCCACCACCTTGATGCCGGCAGCCTCCAGCGTGGCCAGTTTGCGTGGATTATTGGTCATGACCTTGACGCTGCCTATGCCCAGATGCTCCAGCATGTGGCGGCCGATGCGGAAGTCGCGCATATCGGCCGGAAAGCCCAGTTGCTCATTGGCCTCCACGGTATCGGCTCCGCCATCCTGCAGCTTATAGGCGCGGATTTTGTTGATCAGGCCGATGCCGCGGCCTTCCTGGCGCAAATACAGCAGCGCGCCGCGGCCTGCCTTGCTGATGGCCTCCATCGCCACCTCCAGTTGGAAACCGCAATCGCAGCGCAGCGAGAACAAGGCGTCGCCGGTCAGGCATTCCGAGTGCAGTCGCGCCAGCACCGGTTCGCCATTGGCCACGTCGCCCAGCGTCAGCGCCACATGCTCCTGCCCGCTTTCCTCCTCGAAACCATGCATGGTGAACTCGCCCCAAGGCGTGGGCAGCTGGCAGCTGGCGATGTAACGGATGACAGGCTCGGGAACGGACTGCGGATGCGACGACATGACTTCTCCAACAAGATGCGCTTAATGCCAAAAGGCCGCCGCAGCGGCCTGGTCAACTATCAATTGGGGGCGGAAGCCGCAGTTTCAAGCGGCGGCAAAGTCACCAGCAATTGCGGCAATACAATGGCCAGCGCCGCCAGCCACACCAGCCGCTCCGGCGTGAAATAGCCCGGTTCGAACGATTCGGCGTCGATGATGCCCAGCACATTGTCGTCGCTGTTCAGCACCGGCAGGCAGACTTCGCTCTTCACTTTCGGGTCGCACTCGTAATAGCCGCCGCCCTCTTCCCGCCATGTCGCCACGTCATCCACCAGCACCGCCCAGCCAGTCAGTCCGACGCGGCTGTTATTGCTGACAGCGGCGAACTCTTCCGTCAGCGGGAATTCGGCGCGGCTTTCCACGCCTTTGTAAGCCAGCTTGACCAGCACGCCGCTGGAGCCCGCGCCGATACGGCGGTAAATGCCTAGCCAATCCGCGCCGATCTTGGCGTTGACCGAATCCAGCAAAGCGTAGAGATTGGCCAGCCCGGCGGTGGTTTCGGCCGTTTCCACCCCCAGGATCACGCGCAGGTCGTACGGGGTTTCATCCAGCTCATCGATCAAGGAGCAACTGCCGCCTTCGCCCAGTTTGGGCACGCGGTAGCGGTACAAGTCGCGGCTGGGTTTGGGCTTGGCGACGGCGATCACAGCCTGCAGCGTCATCACCGCGATCTGCAGTTCGGTCAGGTCCAGATTCAGCGCCTGTTCGCGCAGATAGTCGGTCAATTGGCTTGCGGGTATCATCAACTACTCCTGAACTGCCGCGCGTCGCCGCGCGCTTGGATTGCTAAACGCGACAGGATACCAAAGCCTACCCCGCAACGCCATTTCGCAACCTTATAACGTAATGACCGCCATTCATATCCCGTACTCGGCATTGACCATCAAAGCGGGCGCCAAGGCGCGCCGACTGTTGCAACAAGGGCTGAGGCCCGAGCAAGTGGGCATTCTGCCCGGCGCCGCCGGCGGACCCAAGGCCGTCGGCCTGACTGGACTGGACCAGGCTGTGTTTAGCTGGCTGGCCACCGCGCCGCGCGAACGCGAACTGGTGGGCGCGTCGATAGGCGGCTGGCGCTTCGCTTGCGCCATGCAGGCCGACCCGGCCCAGGCCCTGGCGCGATTGGCGGAGCGATATTCGGCGGAAAGCTATCATCCCAAAGTAACCGCCGCCCAAATCACCGCGCAGACCCGCCAGATGCTGCGCGACATCCTGGGTCCGGATGGCATGGGCGCCGCGCTGACGCACCCGCATTACCGCCTGAATCTGCTGCTGGTTCGCTCCCGCGGCTTGGCCAACCGCGAAGACAAAGCCGCGCTGCTATCCGGACTCGCCATGGCCGCCGCGCTCAATGCGATCTCGCGGCCCTTGATCCGACATAGTTTCAGCCGGGTGATCTGCCATGACGCACGCGGCAGCCTGCGCTTCCGGCCGCAAGACCGCATCCCCACACAGCTATTGGCCCTGGCCGCAGACAATATCGAAGCCGCGTTGATGGGCACCGTCGCCATCCCCGGCCTGATCCATGGCGTGCAGTTGCCTGGCTTGCCGCAAGCGACTTATCGCGATGGCGGCCTCACCGACTACCACATCGACTTCCCCTTCGCCCACGGCGACGAGATCGCGCTCTATCCGCATTTCACCGACCGCATCGTGCCCGGCTGGTTCGACAAAACCCTGCCCTGGCGCAAACCCAGCCAGGCCAATCATGCCAATACGGTATTGATCGCGCCGTCGCGGGAATATCTGGCGGCGCTGCCCGGCGGCGGCCTGCCGGACCGCAAGGATTTCCGTCGTTATCTGGGACGGGATGAACTGCGCCGCCAACACTGGAAAACCGCCACGGCGGAAAGCCAGCGGCTGGGAGATGCGTTTTTGGAGTGGCTGGAAAAACCATCAGCCATCGCAGTGGAGCCTTTGTAAGCAAAAAGCCGGGCAAACCCGGCTTTGGCATGCCTTACACAGAACGCGGACTCAACCCGCCTGCGCCCAGCACTGGTCTTCCGGCACATTGCGCGGCGTGGCGTTCAGTTCCACCACCACATCTAGGCTTTGCGCGCCCTTGCTCAGCCGCACTGTCATGCTGTCGGCCTTTCCCGGCTGATCGGCGTCGCGGCGATAGTTGAACGCGCCCCAATCGGCCACCTGGGCGCGGCCCAGTTGCGGACCCCGCACCAGTTGATAGCGTTCCACCCCGCCCACGCCCTGCAGTTGGCCGCGCAAGCATCGAACCGCGCTGCCGTAGCTGGTTTTGGCCAGACCCAGCTCGCCCGGTTGCGGCGGTTGCGGCTTGGCGCCAGACGGCCCCAGCGGACCTTCGCAGCGCAGCGCGGCGGTCTTGCGCTTGAAGTCGTAGTCGGTGGCGGCGCAATTGGTGGCCAGCATATTGCTCAGCCCGCCGGTTTTCACCAGGCTTTGCAGCGCACCATCCAGGACGCGGTCCAGCTCCTGCCGCGCCTGAGTATTGTCCGCCGCGTTCAGCGGCAGCGTGCCGTTGCACTCAAAACGGCGCAGCCCGCTCTCCTTGCCGTCGGCCCACACTTGGCAACCCACCGGCAGCGCGCGACGCATCGCCGTTTCCACAGCCGCGGCGTCGCCGGTCTGCCACTTGTCTTGCGCCATCCAGTCCGTGCCTTCCACAGTAGAGGTGTTGCCCAACTGTCCGGCCTGAGCCAGTTTCACCTGTTGATCGACATAATCGCGGAAGCCTGATACCAGCGCGCCGTCGCCGCCCATGTCGCGCACCAGCGCGTCGAAACGTTTGACGTCAACGGCCCGCAAGGAGGCGAGGATATCCGCGATCTTGCCTGGCTGCTTCTGGTTCAGATAGTAGAACCACAGCGCGGAATGGCTGTAGAAGTCCCAGCCGTCGCTGTAACTGGAGCGCATGATGCGCGACGGCTCCAGGAAACTGCCCGGCCAGCCGCCGGCCACCACGTCCACCACATGGCCGCGCACCTTGATGCCGTCGCGCGGCGTGCTCCAGGCCATGAATTCGGCGAAGCCTTCGTCGTACCACGGCATGCGGCGGTCGTCGCGGTAGAACTCGGACGTGCCCCACATGCCCGGCTGGATGAAGCGGCCGGACAGATAGTGCACATACTCATGACGCACCAGCTCTTCCAGCGTCAGATAGCTTTCCTTGGGCACTTCGCGCTGGTAGGTGTAGAAGGTTCCGTCTTTCTCGATGTAGATGCCGCCGTTGTCAGTGGACAAATCGTTGAGCAGGCCCTGGAAGCGCTGGTAATCGGTCTTGGTGCCGTAGATCACCATGCGCAGCTTGGCATTGGTATCGTCGGGAACCGGATTGCGCGTGCCGGCCACGCGGAACAGCTGGGTCTGCACCTGCTTCATCGCGTAGTACAGCGGTTCGACGTCGGCCAGGCTCAATGGCGTCTCGAACACCAGATTGCCGTTATCGAAGCTCCAGCGATTGGGGAACAGATGAGCGCGCAGCTCTTGCTCCGCCTGACAGATGCCGTAGCGCTCGCACGGCGTCTTGCCCATCTTTTTCAGCGCATACACCGCTTCGGCCCAGGCCGCGCCGAACTTCTCGCCCTGCAGATGCTGCGCCACCGCCGATTCGGCCTGCGGTGCGGTGCGCGGATACTGCATGAAACGGCCGGTTTCGCGCAGCGTATTGAGGAACATCTGCTCGTCGGCGAAGGCTGGCTGGCCGGCGCGCGTCAGCCCTGCCAGGCTGGCGACCAATCCATCCAGCTGGCCCTGCTCCACTTTCTGGGCGAAATCCGGCTGGTAATGCATATTGAACAGCAAAGTCTGCATCGGATGCAGCGCGAAACGGGCCCAGTTGTCCTTCGCCGCCGCGTTGTAGCGGCCAAAGAAGCGCGTCAGCAGCGGCAAGCCGTATTCCGCCTTGCGCACCGAGTCGGCCAGGATCATCGTTTCCGCCACGCTTTGCCGCGCGTCGCGGGCGCGATACCAGCTATCGGCATCGCCATTGCCTTCTTGCGCCGGAACATTCCACAGCGCGGGGTTGGCCGCCATCGCTTCCACCACCTGCATCACCGGCTGATCCACCGTCGGACCGTAATCGCCCACCTCCTTGGCATGGCTGTACTGCTGGAAGTAACCGGCCTTCAGGAACACCGCCAGCGGCCACAAGCCATTGGCATTCTGTCCGTCCCAATTGGCCGCGCGGACGCGGGCCTCTGCCGCCACCAGCTTCATATTGGCCGGCGACACCGCGCGGTAGCTCAGCGCGTCGGCCTGGAACAGGCGATTGACGCAAGTGCCATCCACGCTGGCGACGTAGCGGACCAACTCCTGGCCGGACAGCTGCCCCAGCCTGGCTTCATCGCAATCGGCATAGCTGGGCGCGGCAAGCTGCGCTTTGCGAGCCGCCTTGAGCGCCATCGCCCCTTGCGGACCTTGCGGCCGGGCCGGCGGCTGCGCGCTTCCCGCATCCGGCGCGGTCGGCGGCAAGCCATGCGGGTAGGATGGCTTGTCTCCCAACGCGGGAGAGTGCGAGGAAAACTTCGCGGACGGCTGGTTGGCCTGCGGCGCAGGCTGGCTCGCCTGGCCTGGCGAACCGCCATTGCTGGCGACGCAGGCGCTCAACAGCGCCGACATCATCACGGAATACCCCATCGCCCGATACCGGCGAGGCAGTGTTATTGTTTTCATTTGAACACCCATAAGCTGATAAATGACGCTCAACTATGAAAATGAGCGATCCGAAGCATATGGGAAATTTCAATTGCAAGGCATTGCATTTAAGGACAGGTTTTGATTTTAAACATATCAAATCAAGCGGGAATATTCACGACTCGCGCCTACCCCCTGTCATGTGAAACGAAATGTAAAGCATTCATGTCATTTTCTGCCGCAAAAGGGTAATATCGGCGGCTCGCGCGCGCGCCGCGCGAAACATCGTCAGACCCACGAATTCGGTCCCGTCGCCTCAGGCTGGCGGGCATATTAAGCACGCAATGAAAAAAATCCTTTCTCTCAGCGTTTTGCTGGCACTTGCTCCCTCTCTGGCAGCCGCGCAGGCCGGCTCCGAAACCACGGAACAAATGGTAGACCGCTATGCCGCCAAGATTTACCGCGACACCCGCGCGGTCGGCATGGTGATGGTGGCCGTGCGCGGCAACGAAACCTTCCAGCGTTTCCAGGGCCAGACCAAGCCCGGCAATCGCCAGCCGCCGGACACCGACACCGTCGTGCGCCTCGCCAGCGTCAGCAAAACCATGACTGGCGAAGTGCTGGCCGCCTTGGCCCAGGACAGAAAAGTCAGCCTCAACGATCCGCTGCAGAAATACGCACCGGCCGGTTTCGCCATGCCGGCCGGCGCCCAATCCATCACCCTGCTCAACCTGGCCACCCACACCAGCGGCTTCCCGCGTGAAATGCCGGGCAACAAGCCGGAAAACACGCCGGTATTCGTCTGGCCCGATCGCCAGCAGCGCTGGGACTGGCTGGCCAACAACAAGAGCAAGTACGCCGCCGGCAACCACGCGCAGTATTCCAACCTGGCCTTCGACTTCCTGGCCGATGCGTTGGCAGTCGCCACCGGCCGTCCTTACGCCGCGCTGCTGCGCGACAAGGTCACCGCGCCGCTGGGCATGAAGGACACCACGCTGACGCCCAACGCCTCGCAATGCGCCCGGCTGATGGAAGGCTACGGCGCCAGCCCCTGCCTGGACACCACGGCGGCCAGCGGCAGCGGCGGCATCTATTCCACCCCGCGCGATATGCAGCGCTGGCTGCAAGACTTGGTTCAACCGCAGAATCCGGCGCGCCGCCAATTGCACGAGCAAATCTTCCAGATGCACTACAAGCGCAATGATTTGCGCTACCTGCGCGGCATGGACGTGGCGGGACAAGCGGATGACCTGGGCTTGGCCTGGATCAGAATGGAGCCTAGCGCCAGAGCGCCGGAAATCATCCAGAAAACCGCCGGCGGCGGCGGCTTCATCGGTTATGTGGCCATCGCGCCCAAGCAGAATGTGGCGGTCTGGGTCAGCCTGACGCGCAGCGGCGGCACCCACTTCGGCAATATGAGCAATGGCGTGAACCAGCTGGTGGCCGAGATGAGCGGCTTCCAGCCGGTGGCGGCGGTCAAACCCGCGGCCGCGCGCAAGAAAACCGTCATCGCGCCGAAACAGCAGCTGACATCCGCCAAGAAAAAGGCGGCGGCTCCCAAGAAGAAAGCCGCCGCCAAGTCAGCGCCCAAGGCCAAGGCTAAGCCGGCAGCCCGCAAGGCTGCCGCTCACAAGGCCAAGAAGGCTCAGTAAGCGCTCAGAACGCCGGCACGCCCGGCGCCGCCAGCGCGAAGCGGGCGATCTCGTCCTTGCGCATGAAGCGCACGCCGGGATGACTCTGCGCGTACAGGATGAAGGCTTCCAGCGCCTTCACCCGCGCCGGGGTGCCGGAGATGCGGTCATGCGTGCTGATCGACATCATGCGGCGGCGGCTGCCGGCCTCCAGATACAGCTGGTCGAACTCGGCCTTCAGATCCGCCAGATAAGCGTCGTTGCTCAAAGCGGGCGAGTCGAAGCGGACGATATCGTTGTTGCGCAGCGTGTACGGCACCACCACGAAAGGCTTGCCGTTCACCGGCACGGTGAATGGCTCGTCGCGGCTGACATTGTCGATGTGATAGACAAAGCCCAGCTCTTGGAGAATGCCCAGTGTATGGGGCGTGCCGCGCAGCCAAAACGCGTTGAAGCCTGTCGGCCGCGTGCCGGTCGCCCGCTCTATGCTGGCGATGCTGGCGCGATAAGCCACCCTTTCCTGATCGGGCGTCATCGAATACTGCGGCTCCCAAGTCTGACCGTGGCCGGCCGCCTCATGCCCGCGCTCGACAATCTCCCTCGCCAACTGCGGATGGCGATCCACCGCCTGCCCCACCATATGCGAGGTCACCTTCACCCCTGTCCGCTCCCACAGGTCCAGCAGCCGTGGAATGCCTTCGCGCACGCCGTAGTCGTACCAGCTTTGCATGGGCAAATCGGCGTACTTGGGATCCAGCGGCGGAAAAGGCCCGCTGGCGCCGCGTTCCGGTTGCGCGCCCGCTTCGAACTGCATGGAAATGGAAATCGCCAATCTGGCGCCATCCGGCCAAAATTCAGTTTGCTTGCCTTGCATATCCTGCATGCTCCTTGTCGAATCCGCCGACGCCGCCCAGGCCGAGCCTGCCGGCAGCGCCGCGCTGGCGCCGCTCGCCGCCATGCCGGCCAGAAACTGGCGGCGGTTGATGATCCAATGTTCAGACAAATGTTCAGACATCCGCCGCTCCTCTACAGCAGGCCGCCGCCGTCCACGTCCAGCACCGCGCCGGTGAGATAGCCATTGCCCATGGCGAACAGATAAGCCTCGGCCAGCTCGTCCGGCCGTCCTACCCGGCCGACAGGCAAACCGGCGCCTATCCGCGCCATCGCCGCCAGACGGCCTGCCGCGTCCGCCTCGCCCCACAGCTCGGTATCCACCACGCCGGGACTCACCACATTGACCCGCCGCGGAGCCAACTCCTTGGCCAGATTTTTCGCCGCCGCCTCCAGCGCGGCATTGACCGTGCTCTTGAGCAGGCCGCCCGGGCCGTACTTGCGCGACAGCAGGCCGGAGGTGAAGGTGATGGACCCGTCAGCGGCCAGGTAAGGCAGCGCCTGCTGAGCGGCGATCAGGCTGCCGAACAGCTTGACCTCGAAGGTTTGGCTCAAGGCCGCCAGCGACAGCTCATCCAGCTTGGGCGAGCCCACTCGCGCGCCGGCGGTCACCACCAGGTGGTCGATATGGCCGATGGCCTCAAACGCCCTCTTCAAACTCTCCGCATCGGTGATGTCGGCCGGCAGATAACGCCAGGGACCGGCCTCAGCCTCGGAACGTCCCAGCACAAACACTTCCGCGCCTTGCTCCGCGGCCAAATGCGCCACGGCGCGGCCGATGCCGGAGGCGCCGCCCAATACCGCCACTTTGCGCTGGCGCAGAAAATCCGGTTTCGCATTCATGGCTTGATCGCTCCCAGTTGCTTCAGCAAGGACAAATTGTCTTCCAGGTGCCAGTTGTCGGCGATGCGGCCATCCTTCACCCGATACAGATCGAAAGCCTGGAAATCCACAGCCTGTCCCACGCCCTGCAGCTCGCCGAATTTGCCGCTGAAATGACCGGTGAAATGCAGGCGTAAGGCCACTCTATCGCCCGCCAGCACCATATCCGTCACCTCCACCTTGAGGTCGGGCACCGCCGCGCGGAAAGTCTTGGAGGCTTGCAAGGGCCCGGCCACGCCTTGAGGCCTGCCCTCAGGCAGAGTGTGATCGGTAAAGCTGGGAGCCAAGGCCAGCTCGGCGTAATGCGGATCGCCGCTGTTCCAGAACGCGGCATAACGCAAGGCGGCCAATTTGACGGCGACGGCGTCGCCGCCTTTGCGATCGGAAAACACGCGCTCGGCTTGCGGCAAAACTTCGGCAGCGGCGGCGTTCAGGGAAAGCGCCAGCAAAGCGGCGCCCAGCAGCGGGAAGGATGGATTCATGTCGGCTCCTGTCATGTCTTCCGCCGACACCACGCCGGCGGTTGAAATGCATTCTGCCAACTTAAATAAACCTTGATAATTGGCAAAAATTATCAAGGATATTCATTATTTTTTTGAAAATAATCGCTAAACCATGGGAGTAAGGCAATGCAAGCCATGCCCTGACGGTGACGATCGAACGCTTCTCCATAACCATCTGCTTCCCAAAAACCGTGGCAGGCAAGCGACAAGTCCGCGCTTCCCTGGCATCGAAGTGCCAGGCATCTGTCGAATGCAGACTCCTGCAGGCCCCTTCGCCAACAGTGCCGACGTCCGTCCGTTTCAAGAAAAATGCCGTCCATTTGTGAAAATGGACGGCATTATCAATTGATTGGCCTAAGCTTAGTTACCCAACAAATTGCCGCCAATCAGAATGATCTGATCGACTACCTCCTTGATCCCAGCAGCGCTCACTTGCTCAACCTCTTGGAACTGCAGGCGAACTGCTTTCGCCAGCTCAAGACTGGATTCCAAATGGCTTTCGAACTGCTCCAAACCTGACTCTTTAATCATTTAGCGAATCTCCAAAATCAGTTTAGTTTAGTCCAGCCCATGCCCAGTCACAGCCCTCAAGAACTCATCTATCATGCGCAAGGAGGAGCTGTCATTAATCATGTCGCGTGGGATGCCTGCGCCTTGCACTACAGCGACGTCATCCTCCGCAATTTCCTCGATGACCTGTACTTGATTGCTCATTCGTCTTCTCCATCTATGTTTATTAGGCATGCGCCGCATAATCACAAATACATGAATGCAGCGACCAATGAATGTCATTGGCATTTACATGCTTGCACAATTCTCTGCCTCCCGCAAGAACAGCAAACATCCGCTTCAAATGGCGAAATACTTCGAAATGGACAGGAAAGCGAAACCCAGGCCTGCTCCCGGCTCATCCAATCAGAGGCGCTGGCAGGCAAGGCAACGCAAGCCTCCATCATGCTCAAAAGCCCATCCCGACCACCTATCGCCGCAGCATCCCGAGCTAATTGCCGCTATGGCAACCATTGGACTCTCCATGAAAACTACTCTGCGCGCTTCCATGCAAAGTCGCACCATCTTGCTGACATCCTCTTGATCCCGACGCAAAAATTAATTTGAACCATGGCGTCAGGACCTTAATGACCGGACTGGCGACCTGCCGACAAAGGTTATGTCTGCCGCCATTGTCGAGGCCGCCTTCGGCGACGTGACATCAGGGCCCGCATCGCCAGTAGAGGCCTTGAGAACAGCGTGGAGCTTAGGCAGCATCGCTGAGCGGTCATGAGAACGCATGTGTGGTTGGCTTGATTCAGCGAGTCGCGCATTCGCCCTGGACGCAGGCTCGATGCGCATTACACACTGCCGCAGCCAGCTTACCCATTGATTTTCTTAGGGGTTATTGATGATCTTCGCTGGCCTCTCTTAAGAAAGCCCAACAATATTCGGAAAAACTTAATAATCTGCCTTGCGATAATAAGACCTGGAATAATTTCTTTATCGCCCCATGCCATTCCACTCCTTGCCAGTCCTTCGCTCCCCCCGTCTTGCCGTCGCGAGGCTGCCGTGCCATGGACGAATTGATCGAATTGCAAGCTCGGCTGGATGCCGCGCCTCAGGACATCAGCCTGCATTTGGTCATGGCCAAGCTGGCCCGCGCGTTAGGCGATGAGCTGGGCGCCACCGCGCACCTTCTGGCCGCGCATGCGCTGCAAGCCTACGGGCTGGGCGCAGGCAATAGCGCATTGCAGCCGCTGAGCGACATCGCCACCGGCTATTTCATGAAGCAGGATTACGACTCCGCGGAGCGCTGGTACCACCTGTTGCTGAGACTGGATCCGAACCAGGCCGGCGCCTACCTCAATCTGGCCGCCATTCATCATCACGCGGGGAATGCTCTGGAAGAAGCTCGCTGCCGCGAACACGCCTACCAGTTGCAGCGGGTATTCATAGAAGAAGTGGAGCCCGCGACCAGGCGCCTGTTGATATTGTGCGTCGGGCGCGCCGTCGGCAACACGCCATTCGATACCCTGCTCGCCGCCGGCGGCAGCACGCGGATCAAGTACGCACTGGATTGCGCGGCGGAATCCGAGGATGCTGCGCTGCCGCCGCATGACTTGGTTTTCAACGCCATCGGCGAGCCGGATATCGCCCGCGCGATGCTGCCCAGGCTACGTCGCTTTTTGGCGGGCAATCGCCTCCAGACGCTCAATCCGCCGCACCGGGTAGCCGCTACCCAACGTCACCGGCTGCCTGCCAGGCTGGCGGCGCTGGATGGCGTGCGCATCGCCCCCTGCCTACAATTGCAAAGCCCGCCCCCTGACGAAGCCGCGCTGCAGACCATCCTGCTGCGCGCCGGCCTGCGCTTTCCGCTATTGACGCGTCCTGCCGCCACGCAGGGCGGCGATGGATTGCAACGGTGCGACACGCTTGAAGAAGCGCTAGGCCAACTGCGCAAGGAAGCCGGCAGCCATTACCTCAGCAGCTATATCGACTACCGCAGCGCCGATGGCTGCTACCGAAAATATCGGGCAGTCTTCATCGACCGTCAGCCAATGCCCTATCACCTGGCTATCGCCGAACACTGGATGGTGCATTATCACAGCGCCGGCATGGAGGAGCAGCCCTGGAAAATAGAAGAAGAGCGCGGCTTTCTGGAAAACCCGCAACACACGCTGGGCGCGCGGGCAATGGCGACCTTGCATGAGATCGGCTGCCGTCTGGATCTAGACTATGCCGGCATAGACTTCAGCCTGCTGCCTAACGGCGAGCTGCTGGTTTTCGAGGCCAATCCAGCCATGCTGGTGCATTGGGTAGGGGTGAACAGCCCGCTGGCGCACAAGAATCGCCAAGTGCAAAACATAGCCGAAGCATTTGAGAGCATGCTGCTGGCCCGCCAAGCCGTCCGGCGCCCTCGGCCATAGCCATGCCGGCGCTACCTCCCACCGCCTTCGTAAAAAAAACAACCCTGCGCGCGCTCGCAAGCAGGGTTGTTCGTCTTCTTGCCGCAGCCTGACAAACCGGCTCGCGCGCAAAATCAACGGCCAGACACGATAGCCTGCGCCACTGCCTCCGCGATCTTGATGCCATCCACGCCGGCCGAAAGAATGCCACCGGCGTAGCCCGCCCCCTCGCCCGCCGGGAACAGGCCCTTGATGTTCAGGCTCTGCAAATCATCGCCGCGAGTGATGCGCAGCGGCGAGCTGGTTCGGGTTTCCAGGCCGGTCAGCACGGCGTCGTTGAGATCGTAACCGCGGATCTGGCGGGCGAAGTGCGGAATCGCCTCGCGCATCGCTTCCACGCAGAAATCCGGCAGGATGCGCGCAAGGTCGGTCATGGTCACGCCCGGTTTGTACGACGGCTCAACTTCGCCCAGCTTGGTGGACGGTTTGCCGGCCATGAAGTCGCCCAACAACTGCGCCGGGGCGAAGTAGTCGCCGCCGCCCAGCTCATACGCCTTGCTTTCCAGTTCGCGCTGGAAGTCCAGGCCAGCCAGCGGGCCGCCCGGATAATCCACTTCCGGCGAAATGCTGACCACGAAGCCGGAGTTGGCGTTGCGCTCATTGCGGGAATACTGGCTCATGCCATTGGTGACCACGCGCTTTTCTTCCGAGGTGGCCGCCACCACGGTGCCGCCCGGGCACATGCAGAAGCTGTACACCGCGCGGCCGTTGCTGGCATGGTGCACCAGTTTGTAGTCCGCCGCGCCCAGCAGCGGATGGCCGGCGTATTTGCCCCAGCGGGCCGCATCGATCAACGATTGCGGATGCTCGATGCGCACGCCGACGGAGAAGGGCTTGGCTTCCATGTACACGCCGCGCTTTTCCAGCATCTGGAAAGTGTCGCGCGCGCTATGGCCCAGCGCCAGCACCACATGATCGCTCAGCACCTCGCCGCCGTCGGCCAGCTTCACGCCGCGCACGCGGTCGCCGTCCAGGATCAGGTCGTCCACGCGCTGCTCGAAACGGATTTCGCCGCCCAAGGCGATGATGTCGGCGCGCATGTTTTCCACCATGGAAACCAGGCGGAAAGTGCCGATGTGCGGACGGGCGAGATAAAGGATTTCTTCCGGCGCGCCGGCTTTGACGAATTCGGTCAGCACTTTGCGCCCCAGATGGCGCGGGTCCTTGATCTGGCTGTACAGCTTGCCGTCGGAGAAGGTGCCGGCGCCGCCTTCGCCATACTGGACATTGGACTCGGTGTTGAGCTCGCTCTTGCGCCACAGGCCCCAGGTATCCTTGGTGCGCTGACGCACCTCCTTGCCGCGTTCCAGCACGATGGGCTTGAAACCCATTTGCGCCAGGATCAGCGCGGCGAAAATGCCGCAAGGGCCAAAACCGACCACGACCGGCCGGGATTTGAGATTCTCCGGCGCTTGGGCGACATAGTAGTAATTAGTGTCCGGAGTGGGCGCCACCCGGCGATCGCCCTTGAAACGGGCGAACAGCTTGTCTTCATTGGCCACGTCCGCATCGATGATGTAGACCAGGCTCATCACGCCTTTGCGCGCGTCGTAGCTGCGTTTGAACACAGTAAAGCTTCGAACGTCGGCTGCCGACACTTTCAGAAAATCGGAAACGGCGGCAGCCAGCTCCTCCGGCGTATGGTCCAGCGGCAGCTTCAATTCGGAAATGCGCAACATAAAAAATCCAGTGCTAGGTTGGTGTCTATTCAACGAGGCCGATATTGTAGCGACAAACTGAGCGCGACCCTAGCGCTGCCTGGCATATCGCCTGAGCA